>DASZCR010000338.1:0-30502 GCA_035942915.1 Pyrinomonadaceae bacterium
CCCGTGGACGGCAGTGCGCGCAAGGCGATCTTGCCGACGATAGGCCACGTGCCGAACATCAACTGGACGGCGACGAGCGCAAGGTGCGGCCTGACATCGGAGCCGTGGCTGACGTTGGCACCCGCTTCGTTCATGACGGGCGCGCTCCGCCGTGTCGCGTGCGAGAGGCTTGTGGACGAAACAAGGTCGATACCAAAGCTCAGCTATAGTCCCCGGCGCGTGCGCCCGTGCCTTCGCCCTCGCGCTCGACTGTGCCGCGATGCGCGCCCTCTCCGGCCTCTGCCGTCGGCGAAGATGAGCCGGTCTCCTTGCCCTGCGGCGTCTGTCCGTGCTGCGCGCCGTATTCCTGACTCTCCTTGTCGGTCTGCACGGCCTTAGGCTCTGCGGCGCTGTCATGTTCGCTCATCTCGCGTTCGTCCCCTTTGCTGGTTGAAATTTAGGTCATCAGGTAGAGCGGGTTCTCAAGAATCTTCTTGAAGGTCTGCAAGAACTTCGCGCCCGTCGCGCCGTCGATAACGCGATGGTCGCAAGACATCGTGACTCTCATGATTTGGCGCACGACCACTTCGCCCTCGCGCACGACCGGCTTTGGCTGCATCGCGCCGACGGCCAGAATCGCGCCTTCGGGCGGGTTGATGACGGCCGTGAACTCGTCTATGCCGAACATGCCGAGGTTGCTGATGGAGAAGGTTGCGCCCGTGTACTCTTCCGGCTTGAGACGGCGTGCGCGCGCGCGTTCGGCCAACTCGCGCACCTCGCGGCTAATCTGTCCGATGCCTTTGCGCTCCGCGCCGCGCACGACGGGCGTGATGAGTCCTTCTTCGACCGCGACGGCGACGCCGATATCAGCGCGCTGGTAGTGTCGAATCGTCTTCTCTTGAAAAGAGGCGTTAACGGCCGGATGCTGCATCAGCGCGACGGCCGCGACTTTGATAATCAGGTCGTTGATGCTGATTTTCAGTTCGGGGTCGAGTTCGTTCAACGACCGGCGCAGTTCGGCGGCTCTGTCCATCTCGATTTCCGTCGTGAGGAAGAAATGCGGGACGGGGCCGATGGACGAGACGAGTCGGCGCGCGATGGTCGCACGCATCGTCGAGACGGGAACTTCGGTGTAGGGCGACGCGCCTTCGACCGCAGGCTGCTGGAAGACGGCAGGCGCGGCCGGTTGTTGCGGCTGCTGTGCTGGCGTCTCGGCGGGCGCTGGCGTCTGTTGCGTCTGTTGTTGAGACTGTGCCTGCTGCGCGCCGGTTGCGACGGCCGACTCGATGTCTCGCTTGATGATACGACCGCCGGGGCCTGAGCCTTTGAGCGTCTGTAGATTGATGCCCGCCTCTGCGGCCATGCGCGCCGCTATCGGAGAGACTATCAGGCGACCTCCGCCGCCGCTTCCGCCCGTCGCTGCTCCTGCTCCACTCTGTCCGTTGCCGGAAGATTGTCGAGCCGCGCCGGAGTCGCCCGCGCCGCCGCCCGGTTGCGGCGTCTGTCCGGCGGAGGCCGCCGTCTCGTAGGTGTTCGACGGCGCGCCGCCCACGTCGCCCGCCAGCGGTTGGCCTTGAATCGTCGCCTGTGTGCGCGCACCGTCGGGGACGACGTTTGCCAGTTCGCTCTGCGCGCCGTCGCCACCCGCCTTGACGGAATCCTCGATGCTCCGCTTGTTGGCCGCCGCCGCTTCGCCCGACTCGGCTTGCGAGAGCAGCGCGGAGATGTCTTCGTCAGGCTCGCCGATGATAGCGATGATGGCTCCGAGCGGGACGGTTTCGCCTTCAGCCACGAGAATCTTGCGCAGCACGCCCGTCGCGAGCGCCTGAGCCTCCATCGTCGCCTTGTCCGTGTCCACCTCGGCGAGCGGTTCGCCCACTCCGACCTTGTCGCCCTCTTTCTTGAGCCAGCGCGCCAACTGTCCCTCTTCCATCGTCGGCGACAGCTTCGGCATTACGACCTGCGTTGCCATTCGTTCTCCTAATAATTGATTCATTGATTCGACGGCTCGTCGGCCGCACGAATCAACGAATCAATGAATCAATCCAGATAGCAGACCTCGCGCACGGCGGCGACAAGGGTCGCCACGTCGGGCAGCGCCAGCCGTTCAAGGTTCTTCGCGTAGGGCATCGGAGCGTCCGCGCCGGAGACGCGCTTGACGGGCGCGTCAAGATAATCGAAGGCGCGTTCCATAATCTGCGCGCTAATCTCCGCGCCCACGCCGCAGAACGGATGCGATTCTTCGGCGACGACCACGCGGTTCGTCTTCTTCACAGAGTTGATTATGGTTTCTATGTCGAGCGGTCGAATCGTGCGCGGGTCAACGACCTCGACCGAGACGCCCTGCTTCTCCAACTCTTCGGCCGCCTTGAGCGCGATGGGGACGGTCATCGAACGCGCGATGAGCGTCGCGTCCTTACCTTCGCGTTTCACGTCGGCCAGACCGAGCGGGATGAGGAAGTCAGGCTCGTCAGGCACTTCGCCCTTGTTGCCGTACATCCGCTCCTGTTCGAGAAAGATGACGGGGTCATCGTCGCGGATGGCGCTCTTGAGCAAGCCCTTGGCGTCGGCCGGCGTCGAAGGCATCACGACCTTGAGGCCGGGGAAGTGCGCGTACCACGATTCCAGCGCCTGCGAGTGTTGCGAGGAGACCTGAAAGGCAGAGCCGTTGGGGCCGCGAAAGACAATCGGGATTTTGAACTGCCCGCCCGACATGTAACGCATCTTCGCCGCCGAATTGACAATCTGGTCGGTGGCGAGGATGGAGAAATTAAAGGTCATAAACTCGATGATGGGACGCAGGCCGACCATCGCCGCGCCGACGCCAAGCCCGGCAAAACCCAACTCCGTAATCGGCGAGTCGATAACGCGCTTGTCGCCGAACTCTTCGAGCAGCCCCTTCGACACCTTGTAAGCGCCCTGATAAGCGGCGACCTCCTCGCCCATCAAAAACACGTCAGGGTCGCGCTGCATCTCCTCGCGCATGGCTTGATTGAGCGCCTCGCGCATCGTGATGACGGCCATCCAATACCTCCAAAACGGTGATGGGTGATAGGTGATAGGTGAAATCCTGTCTTCTCCTATCACCTATCACTCATCACCTATCACTTGTTAATCGGCGTTGCGTAAATGTGTGTGAAAAGCTCTTCGGGCGCAGGCTCCGGGCTTTCGTCGGCGAACTTGAGGGCCTGTTCGACCTCTGCGCGGACGCGTTTCTCGATGTCTGCGACGGCCGCGTCGTCGATTAAGCCTTCCTGCTTCAAACTATCGCTGAAGACTTTGATAGGGTCGCGCTCCTGATACTTCTCGATTTCGGCGCGCGTGCGATAGTTGCCGGGGTCTGACATCGAATGCCCCATGAAGCGATAGGTACGCACTTCCAGCAGGGTCGGCTCGGAGTCGCGTCGCGCACGTTCGACGGCGCGCGCCGTCGCTTCACGCACGGCCAACACGTCCATCCCATCGACGAACTCGGAGGCCATGTTGTAGGCGCGTGCCTTCTGCGACACATCCTGCAAAGACATCGCGCGGGCGAGCGACGTGCCCATTCCGTACTGATTGTTTTCGCAGATGTAGATGCATGGCAGTTTCCACAGTTGCGCCATGTTGAGCGATTCGTGGAACGCGCCCTGATTGACGGCCGCCTCGCCGAAGAAGCAGAGCGTGACCTGGTCTGTGCCGCGATACTTCGAGGCGAAGGCGACGCCGGTCGCCAGCGGAATCTGACCGCCGACGATGCCGTGACCGCCGAGGAAGTTGTTGTCTGCGTCGAACAGGTGCATCGAGCCACCCTTACCGGCAGAGCAGCCGCCAGCCTTGCCAAACAGTTCGGCCATCACCTCATCGGCGGGTGTGCCTTTGACGAGACTGTGGCCGTGGTCGCGGTAGCTCGTCATCACGTAATCGTCCGGCCTGAGCGCGGAGAGAGAGCCGACGGCGACGGCCTCCTGCCCGATGTAGAGGTGGCAGAAGCCGCCGATTTTGCCGAGCGTGTAGGCTTCGGCCGACTTCTCCTCGAAGCGCCGGATGAGAATCATCTGGTAGAGCATACGCGTCAACGTCTCGCGGTCTACATCCTCGATGCTGCGGCGTTGATGCTCCTGGCGTTGCTCGTGCTCCTGACGCAACTCGGCCGGGTTGATGCGGTCGGCCGAATCCTGTTCGGCGACGCCCGCCGCCGTGCCTGTGGCCGAGTCTTCGCCCGACTGTGCGCGAGGTTTCATCGGTGTCACTTTTAGTTCGCTCATCTGGCCGTTTCTCTCTCGCAGCGGCGCGGTTTGGACGACGCCGCCACGCGCAGAAGTTGACAGTCGCCGCGCTCGGCCGCGCTCTCAAACCTTTGCGAGTTGTTTCGATATTTCGTTGTTAACGAAAAACGATTATACGCACGAAAGCGGCCGCGCGCAAAAGGAGTGTCGGAAAACGCGAAAACGCGCCGACGGCCCGATAGCCGTGCGGCGCGTCTTGCGACGTAACGTGAAAGGAGGCTGAAACTTATCTGAAAGCCTCGATGGAGGCGATGGTGTGGGATGAATTGACGGACGCGTCGGGCGGCGCGAGCTTGCGCGCGTGCTTGTCGCGTTGCATGTTGCGGTCGGCCGTCATCAAAAGCTGGTCGGCCGTCTCGCCGTCGTCGGGGAAACAACCGATGCCGATGCTGACGCCGATTTGCATCGTCTTACCCGTGCGGACGGGGAACTTGTAAGACTCGACGGCCGCGCGGATGCGCTCGGCCACCATCGCCGCCACGTCGCTCGAAGCCATCGGCATGATAGCGACGAACTCGTCGCCCGCGTAGCGCGCGAGCACGTCCATCTGCCTCAACTGTTTCTTGATAACGTCGGCGACGGCCGCCAGCAGACGGTCGCCGATGCCGTGACCGTGCGTGTTGTTGACCTTCTTGAACTCGTCCAAGTCCATGCTCAGCACCGTCACCGGCTCGCGGTTCAAACGCTGGCACTCGGCGATGCGCTGTTCAAGCATCAGGTGCAGCGCGCGCGCGTTCGGCAACTCTGTGAGCGGGTCTGTCAGCGCGCTCTCCTTCGTCTTCTCGAACATCAGTGCGTTATTGAGCGCGCTCGAAGCGTGCTGGCAGACCGATTCAAGCAGGCGCACGTGCTCGGTCGTGTATGAGGCGCGCCCGGACGAGTAGAGTGTGATTGCGCCGAAAGCGCCGTCCTCGCGGATGAGCGGCGAGACGAGCACGCCCTTGATGGAGGCCGAGACCTCTTCGGCGACGCCCACGAGGTCGAGTTCCGGCGGCGTGTTGCACATCGAGCGCGCGTTGGCGATGACCCAACCCGTGATGCCCTCGCCGACCGTCACGCGCCTGCGCGCGAACGCTTCCATGTGCTCGCCTGCGACGTGCGCGGGCGCAGCCTTGCCCGACTTGTCATCAACGATGTAGATGATGCAAGTGTCGAAGGGGACGATAGCGCGCAGCTTACTTGAGACGAGCGTGACGGTATCATTCAGGTTGAGCGAAGAGCCGATGGTCTGGGCAATCTCGTGCAGTGCGAAGACCTCGCGCTGAGCTTCGGCGATGGAACGGAAGCCGGAAGAGTCGTCCGGCGAGCCGAGCACGTCCGAAGCCAATCCGGCATCGGGGCGCGCGTTGGTGATGCCTGCGTTCTCCTCCGAAGCGACCTGCTCCTGAATGTCCTGCGAGGCGATGAGGCTGTCGAAATAGTCTATGTTGTCGCAGAACTGTTCGACCACGCGCGGGTCGAAGGAAGAACCGGCCATGCGTCGCAGCAGCGCGAGCGAGTCCTCGCGCTTCATGCCGACGCGATACGGACGGTCGCAACGCGTCGCGTCGTAAAAATCGACCACCGAGATGATGCGAGCCACGAGCGGAATCTGCTCGCCGCGCAAGCCTTTCGGATAACCCGTCCCGTCCCACTTCTCATGATGGAAGCGGACGATGTCTTCGACCGGGTAAGGGAAGTTGACGCGTTTGATGATGTCGCCGCCGACGACCGTGTGAATCTTCATCTTGTCGAACTCGGCGGCGGTGAGTTTGCCCGGCTTGTTCAGGATGTATTCGGGAACGGCCAGCTTGCCAACGTCGTGCAGCAGCGCGCCCGCACGCAGCGCGTCCAATTCGCGCGCACTGACGCCGAGCATGCGTCCCAACTCCATCGCGTAAATCTGCGTGCGGCGGACGTGCCCGTGCGTCGTCTGGTCTTTGGCGTCGATGGCGATGGCGAGCGATTCGATGGTGTTCATGTGCAGGTCGGCCATCTCCTGCACGTGCCTGACCTTCTCCGCCTGCGCGCGGACAATCTCTTCGACGCGTTGCTCGTTGAAGTGATAGAGAAGATAGACGAGGACGATAATCAGCAACCCGACGAAGGCGAACGGCAGGCCGCCTCCGGCGAGCGCGGCGTAGAACAGAGCCGCCGCCGAAGCGCCCGCTATCTGCGTCATCGATGTCCAGATGATGCTGTCGCGCGAGAGCGTCAGACGCGTCTGGTCTGCCTCGAAGGCGATGAAGGCCGCAGAGGCCAGAGTCCGCAGGAAGTACTGCACGAGCGCCATCGCGCAGAGCGGCACGAGCAGCTTGCTCAGAGGCAGTGCGCTGCCCGTCGTCGCCGCGCCCTCTTCGCTGGCGAAGAGGTGGACGAGAAGCTGGTAGAGCAGAACCGAGCAGTAGGTGGAGACGACGGCTGCGCCCGCCGAGAAGGCTGTGCGCCAGCGGTCGCTCTCGCGTCGCGCCGAGACGAAACCGTCGGCCGCCGCCAAAAGCGTCGCCGGAGCCGACCCGTACATCATCGCTGCGAGAAAGATGAAGGCATCGCCCACAGACTTGCGGCTCTGGCTCGCGCCGTCCGCATTGCTCCACGTGAGCGTGAACTGCCCGGCCGCCACCGTCAGCGCCAGCAGCCCCACGCACCAAGCCAACTGCCCCAGATTCAACTCCCTCAATCCGTAGAGAGAAAGAACCAGAAGCAGCGCGGCCAACACTGTGACGCCGCCAAGTAGAGCAAGGCTTCTCCAGTTTCCTTTGGGCATATTTTTTTTGTGTGAATTCTCCCGGTTGCGGAAGATTAAGAGGCTCGCGGGCGACACGCCTATCCCGCACGTGTTGAAAGGAGAGCTTGGTGTCAACACCGATGCCAACGATGTTGGCACAAACAAAATAACTGTTTTTACATGGCACGTCAAGCAATAAAAGGCCGGAAAATCGGGGAATTTGACCGGAGTGTGAGCGTTTCGGACGGGGCGGGATTCCCACAGTGGCCTGCTGTGACTAACGCACGCTTTGCTGTGTGGCTCATCTTGTTGCGACCGGAGCGGCTGTCAAGCATCCTGTTAAACGTCCATCTCGCACGTTCGGACTTGCGGCGGGAGGGTGATTGAAAGATGAGAATCATGCAATACTCGCTCTCTTTGTGCGAGTTCTAACCAATCACGGAGAGCTTTGCGCGCAATCGGCGCGGCTCACAGTAAAAGACTGACCCAAGGGGTACAGGAGGAGACTCGATGCGTAGAACTTTAGCTCTGGTGGCTCTGTTCGCCCTCGCGACGGCGGGCGCGGCCTGCTCTTCGGCCGACAACACGAACGCCAACACCAACGCGAACACCAACGCGAACCTGACGAACGCCAACACGACGACGAACGCGACGACGAACACGACGACAACCAATACCACGACGACGAACACGACGAACGCGACCAACACAGGCGCGAACGCGAACACGGGCGGCCCGGCCGGTTCGGCCAGCGAGAACCTCAACGGCAGCATGTCGGGCGGAGCGAACGCCAACACGCGCACGACCAACACGGGCGCGAACACCAACGCCGGTCGCGGCACCAACGCCAACGCCAACACCAGAGGCGGAAACACCAACAACAAGTAGACGGCAACGGAGTCCTGCGACTTCGCAGAAAGGTGCGCGCGCTCATCTTCGGCGGCGCACCTTTTCGCTTGCCGCGTCCTTCTTGTGAAGCCCGCCTGACTTCTGTTAGCGTTCCACCCATGCACGACGCGGCCGCCACGAACGGCACACGATTCAGCTTCCTCGACGACGCCGACCGAGTGCGCGCAGCCGTCGCCCGCTTTCAGTCCGAAAGCGTCGTCGCGCTCGACACGGAAACCTACTGGGACACGGCGTCGAAGTGCGCGCGCCTGTCGCTCGCGCAACTGGCCGCGCCGCAGTGTGAGACGGTGGTGATTGACGTGCTCGCCGTCGGAGCCGAACTGCTGCGGCCGCTCGTCGAGTCGCCCGCCGTCTCGATGGTCGCGCACAACGCGCGCTTCGACGAGGGCGTGCTTGTTGGGGCGGGGCTTCATCCGGTCGGTTTCATCGACACGTTGCGACTGGCGCGGCTCGCACTGAATCTCGACTCGTACAGTCTGGCCTCGGTCACGGAGCATCTACTCGGCCTGCCGCTCGACAAGACGCTGCAAAACTCGAACTGGCGCAGACGCCCTCTGACAAAGGCGCAGTTACTCTACGCCGCGACGGACGCGCGCATCACGCTGGAAGTTTATGAGACGTTGAGGACGCGGCTGGCGGAGCAGGGCAGGCTGGATGATGCGATGCACTACGCGACGCTTGCGCCCGCCGTCGAACGCGAGCGCCGGAAGCCTCGTCGCAGGCGCACGGTCGAAGTGCCGCGCGAGCCTTTGACGGAGGAGCAGAAGAAGGTGGTGGCGCACCTGAAGCGTTGGCGGATGCGCCGCTCGGTGCAGGAACGCGTGCCCGCCTACATGGTCTGCAACGACAAGACGCTCGAACATCTGGCGCGCGCCTGCCCGCTCACGCTCGAAGACTTGACGGGCATCTACGGACTCGGCGAATCGAAAATCGCACGCTTCGGCGAAGAACTGCTCGAAGCTTTGCAGGAAGCGTCGAAGTGAGCGCCCGGCTCGCCAAAGAGTGCGGACGAAGAGTAAGGCGCGCGAGATAGCTGTAGGGGCAGACGCCAACACGTCTGCCCCTGCGAAGTTAAGGGTTGATTCGTTGCTTGTCAGCCCGCACTGCCCGCCGCCTGTTCGTCCAGTTGTGAAGCAAGCTCCTCGACCGTCGTGACGGGTTGGCGGCAACTGTAATTTTCGCAGACGTAAGCCGTCGGGACTCCGCCTTGTGCCGGTCGCTCTCTGAGCAGCGGGATGAGTTGCGCGGCGCGTTCGTCTCCGGCCGTGCCCCGAACGACGACCTTGTTCGGAATGTAGCGTCGCCATGTCTCGCGCGCCAGAGTGTCCGTCTCCGCCACGTCGGACGCGCCGACGAGGACGATTTCCTTCGGGCTTGAGAGGTAAAAATCGAGCGCGCCGAGTGCGTAGCCGAAGGCCGAAGGATAGCGCGCCATAGCGTCGCGCGTCAGGCGCAGCACGGTCGTCGCCTTGCGCCGGTAGCCTTCGTTCTCCGTGAGAATCGCCAGACGCAGAAGCAGTTCGGCGGCGACCGAGTTGCCCGACGGCGTCGCATTGTCGAAGTAGTCCTTGTTGCGCACGATGAGCCGTTCGCCGCTCGCGCCCGCGTAGAAGAAGCCGCCTTCCTCTTCGTCCCAGAACTCTTCGACCATCTTGTCCGTCAGCGCGACGGCCTCTTCGAGCCACGCGAGCGAGCCTGTCGCCTCGAAGAGCGTGACGAGGCCGGAGGCGACGCAGGCGTAGTCGTCGAGGTAGGCGGCGTACTTGGCGCGACCGTCTTTGTAGACGTGTAGGAGCAGCCCGTCTTCGCGCATCTCGTCAAGAACGAAACGCGCGGCGCGCGCAGCCGCCTCGATGTAATCGGCGCGAGCGAGAACCGCTCCCGCCTCCGCGAAGCTCTCAATCATCATCCCGTTCCACGCCGTCAACACTTTCTCGTCGCGGCCGGGCTTGATTCTCCGTTCGCGCACCTCAAAGAGCACGCGACGGCCGCGTTCGATGGCCTCTGCAAGTCGCTCGACCGTGACGCCCTCGGTGCTCGACACAGCTTCGCGCGAACGCGTGATGTTGAGAATGTTGTGTTCCTCGAAATTCCCCGCTTCGGTCACGTCATAGTAGGCGCAGAACAGCCTTCCGTCCTCTTCGCCGAGATGCTCCATCACCTCTTCGCGCGACCAGACGAAAAACTTGCCTTCGACGCCTTCGGAGTCGGCATCCTGCGTCGAGTAGAAACCGCCTCGCGGGTCTGTCATCTCGCGCAGCACGTAGTCGTAAGACTCCAAAGCGACGCGACGGAAGAAAGCTTCGCCGGTGACTTGAAAGACGTGTAGGTAGAGACGCGTGAGCAGCGCGTTGTCGTAGAGCATCTTTTCAAAGTGCGGCACGAGCCAGCGCGCGTCGGTCGAGTATCGGTGAAAGCCTCCTCCGAGTTGGTCGTACATGCCGCCCTCGGCCATCTTGCGGCAGGTGTGCGAAACGATTTCAAGCGCCTGCGGCTGACGCGTGCGGTGGAAGATGCGCAGTGCGAAATCGAGATTCATCGAGGAAGGAAATTTCGGCGCGCTGCCGAAGCCGCCGTACTCCGGGTCGTAGCTGCGTGCGAGCGCGCGAAAGGCCGTGTCGAGAAGGTCTGTCGAGAGCGATTCGCGCGACTCCTCGGCGATGCTCATGCGGCGCAGTTCGCTCAACAACTCGCCTGCCGTCTGCGCAATCTCTTCGGGCTGCGAGCGATAAGCTTCTGCGACGCCGAGGAGGACGCGCGGGAAGCCGGGCATCTGGTAGCGGTCTTCTGGGGGAAAGTATGTGCCGCCGTAGAAGGGCACGAGGTCGGGCGTGAGGAAGACGGTGAGCGGCCAGCCGCCATGACGCGTCATCATCTGCACGGCGCTCATGTAGATTTGGTCGAGGTCGGGTCGCTCCTCGCGGTCAACTTTGATGTTGACGAAATTCTCGTTCATCAGGCGCGCAATCTCTTCGTTCTCGAAAGACTCGCGCTCCATGACGTGACACCAATGGCAGGCCGAATAGCCGATGCTGAGCAGTATCGGTTTGTTTTCGCGGCGCGCGCGTTCGAGCGCCTCCGCGCCCCATGGATACCACTCGACGGGGTTGTGCGCGTGCTGTAGAAGATACGGACTCGTCTCGTCAATCAGACGGTTGGTGTGCGGATGCTCTGCCATCTCGTCGCCCCCTCGATGAATTGAATTTTCTGTTTGACGAGATTATGTGCCGCCGCGCCCGTTTCGGCAAACGCCCTCAGGAGTTCTTGAACCAATAAGGAGTCTTTTTCGCCCAAGTGCTGTTGGGATATTTGCGATGAAGCGTCTGGAAGGCGGCTTTCGAGAGCGCGCCGGTCTGGTCGTCGGCGCAACCGTAGCGCGTCGACTTGACGGCGAGGTGGAGCGCCTCCGGCACGCGCGGGTCGGACGGATTCTTGTTCGCCCACTCGACGGCCAGCCGCGTGAAATAGTTCGGAGCCGTCTCAAGCCCGGAGAGACGCGCGCGTTCGCGTGCGGCGGCCGTGCGTTGCGCCTCGCTCAAGAACGCGGGCGATGAGGGAGACGCCGCTTTCGACTTCGCTGACGCATCCGCTCCTGCGCTCTCCGTAGACGACGCCTGACGGGTCTCGTCCGCGAACTGGCACCACCAGTTGTTGCGATAGTTGTCAATCTCTTTCAGCGGCGTCTGGCGCGCGAGTCCCGCATCGACGAAGGGCTGCATGCCGGGGAATCTCAGGAGAGCGTAGAGCGCGGAGAACTTGCGCGCGTCGGGCGGCGCGGAGGCGCGTTCGTCTTCGAGCAGAGGTTTCAACTCCGGCGCGAGGCTCGCCAGCACGGGCGCAATCTCGCTTCCCGCCGCGCGCTCTTCCAGCAGGACAGAGCGCACCCACGCGGCGACGGCCAAGTCGCGTCGCAGGTGTGCGGGAAGCGTCTGATTGTTGGCCGCCTCGATGAGCATCGAGAGCGGCATGGCTTCGTTGATGATGCGGACGGCGTCCGCATCGAACATGCGACGGCTCGCGTTGGCGCGCATCTCTGCGTCCAACTCTTTTTCGTCGGCCGTCAACTCACGCCCGTCTTCGTCCCACGTGAGGCCGGACGGAACGCGCTGCGCGTACTTGAAAAACTCATCGGCGTCGCGCGCCAGCCCCGTCCTCAGTTCGAGCAGCGCGTTGAGCGCCGAGGGAGGGAAGGCCGCCGCGCCCTGCGAGAGATGACGGTCAAGCGCGTCGCGCGCCGCATCGGTCTGCCCGGCTTCGAGCATCAGGCGCACGCTGCCGTAGAGCGCGCCGTGGAAGGCTGCTGACTGCGGCGCAACCTTCGCCGCCGCCGCTTGCAGCGACGCTGCCTGAGGATGTCTGCCGTCAACTTTCGAGAGCGCCGCGACCAGCCACGCCTCCGAAGCGGTCTGCTCCCACTTCTTCAACGCGTGTTCGGCCGCCGCAGGCTCTTTCGACTGGAAGGCGACTATCCAATCCGTCAAGTCGTCCTGCCTGACCGCCGCCGGGACATCCTTGAGACGCCTTTCGATTCGATAATCTCCCACGTCCTCTTCGACTTCGTACTTGTCGAGCAGGTAGGTATAGTCCCAGAGGTCTTGCCTGATGCTCGACTCGGAGTCTTTGCGCAGCAAAGCGACGGACAACTCGCGCAGACGGTCTTCCGGGCGCAGACGCAGTTTGACGAGCGTGAGCAACTTCCTCGACGACGCGTGAAGCTCTGCGAGCGATTTGTCGTTGAGGATTCTTCCCAGTTGGGCTTCGGCCTGCGTGAGATTCTCCTGACGCTCGGCCTCCGCGCCGAGACTCGCTTCGCGCAGGAACGTGCGCGCGACAAGATAATGCGCCTTCTGTCGCCACGGAGACGACGCGTCGCGCGAGATTTCGTCAAACGCCTGACGCGCTTCGTCGAACTGCGTCGAGTAGAAGAGGGCGGCGGCAATCTGGTAGTCGCGGTCTGCGCGCAGGAGCGGTTCGGCGCTCGCGTCGAGCCGTGCGGGAACGTGACGGCCTTCCTCACAATTAGCGAAGACCTCATCCTGCGCACGCACCCAATCTCTCACGAAGGCGTTGGCCGCGCCGTACTTGTTGACGCGTTCGTTGAGCGTCGCCGCCGCGTTGACGAAAGCATCCGGCTGGCAGTTGAGATAAGAGTCCCACTCATGCGGCTTCTCGCGCGAGCGGTAGAGGCCAATCTTCGGCGCAGGCTCACCCGTCAACACCTGACTGCGCGCCTGCGTCCAGACCTCCACGCCGCTGCCCCTGTCCTCGCCCTCATGCCAGCCGAGTTCCATGCGTTCGCGCCAGAAGTTGACGAGCGCCTGTTGCTCGCGCGCGTTAAGCCCCGTGCCGTTGAGATGCCTGTAGGCGGCGACGAGATAGGAGCGCGCATAGGTCGGTTTAAGGACTCCGAGCGCGCCGCGCGCGAAGCGTTCAAGCGGGATGTCCGGGTGCGTCTCAAAGGTGAAGATGGCGCGCAGCACGAAAGGGCCGCAGGCTTCTGTGCGGCGCGGCGCGGCCGACCAGATGATGGCGACGAGCAGGAGGATGGAGAAAAATCTTCGGGCGTTAGTTTTCATTCCGATACCTCTGAAGAATCGCGTCCGAATCGGCGCGCGTCCATGAGCGCGGGTTAAAGACGTAGAGACGACGGTTCTGCGCCGGGAGAGTGCTCACGGGTTCATCGGTCGAGACACCCGCGCTAGTGCGGCAGACGCCCGCAGCGAACTCTTCGCCCGCTCTCAGGAAGCCGTCCACGCGGCGACTGTCTGCGCCCATGCGAAAGAACATCGGCACAACCTCGTCAACGGGCAGGTCTGCGAGCCAACGCTCATGCGTACACCATGACGCGAGCGCCGTCATGCTGAGCGCCGTACTGTCAGGAAGTTCACGACGCAACGCCGAGAGCAACTCACGATAGAACTCGCGTTCAGACACGCGCGCGTCGAAATCTATCTGCACGGCCGAGACCGCGCGACCGCGCACCGCCCCGGCGACCGCCTCGACCGTCTCCCGCAACTGCGCCGCCGACAGACTCGGAGGAGCATCCCTGTCAACCTCTATGCGAGCGACGGCGACAAGGCGCGTCCCTGCGGGAACTTCGAGCGGCTGAAGGCGCGGGCGCACGACGACGCGCTCGCCGCGCAGGTAAAGCGTCCGCGCCAGATACGCCACACCCGTCTGCCGCGTGTCGATGAAGTCGAACTTTTCGGGACGCTCCCACGCCCAGAGAAAGACGGAAGGGAAATCGGCCATCCGGCCGCGTGCGGTCACGCCCGCGTCGAACGACGGCGAAAGATTTCTCCACGCGAGAGTTGCCGATGCGAAGAAGGCGATAAGGACGCAGAGGGCGAGCGCCGTCAGGCGTGTGCGATTGAAGTGGGGGGCGAATCGCGTCATAGACGAAAAATTGAGGCCGCAGTTTACAACGACGACGAGGCGACTTCAAAGAGTTCTTCACAGTCCAACTGGAGAACGGCTCTCCCCTGCGTCTTTGCGTCGATGCGCGAAAAATTTTCAGAAGCGTTTGCGCACCGTCGCAGAAGGCATAGAAGGCGGCGAGGCAGGGCTTTTGCTATTTTGCGTGCGTGCGGATAAACTGAATGACGATTCATTTTTTTGCACGCGCGAGGAGTTTTGTCTCACATGATAGAACGCGAAAGTTTGGAGATGGACGTAGTTTTCGTCGGCGCAGGCCCGGCCAACCTGAGCGGCGCGCTGCATCTGGCGCGGCTCGTCCGGGAGCACGATGAGGCGGTCGCCGCCGGACGGCGCGAGGGCAAGCCGCTCGGCGAGATTCAAATCGCCGTCATCGAGAAAGGCGCAACCGTCGGCGCGCACATCCTCTCCGGCGCGGTGATGGACCCGAAGGCGCTCAAGGAGTTGATGCCCGACTTCGAGGCGCAGGGCGCGCCTTTGGAGTCGCCCGTCAAGGAAGATTTCTTTTATTACCTGACGAAAAAACGCGCCATCAAGTCGCCTCTGACTCCGCCGCCGCTCAACAATCACGGCTACTACATCGTCTCTCTCAACAAGCTGACGGCATGGCTCGGCGAGAAGTGCGAGGAGGCCGGCGTCAACGTCTTTCCCGAATTTCCCGGCGCGGAGATGCTCTATGACGAGCAAGACCGCGTGATTGGCGTCCGCACCGGCGACAAAGGCATCGACAGGGACGGACGGCCGAAGGCCAACTTCGAGCCGGGCGTTGACCTGCTGGCGAAGGTCACTGTGCTCGGCGAAGGCCCGCGCGGCTCTCTCACCAAGCACCTCTCGCAGCGTCTTAATCTGAACAACGGACGCGAGCCGCAGGTCTACAGTCTCGGCATCAAGGAACTGTGGGAGTTGCCAGACGACCGCTATCCGGCAGGACGCGTGACGCACACGCTCGGCTATCCTTCGGACGCGCAGACCTACGGCGGCGGGTGGATTTACGGGATGCAGAACCGCATCCTCAACATCGGTTACGTGACCGGGCTTGACTACCGCGACCCGCTCATTGACCCGCACGCCGAGTTTCAACGCTTCAAAGAGCACCCGTTTCTTGCGCGTCTCTTGGAAGGCGGCAAACTTCTGCGCTACGGCGCGAAGACCATCGCGGCCGGAGGCTGGCACGCGATGCCGCAGATTTACGCCGACGGCGTGCTGCTCGTCGGCGACTGCGCCGGCTTCCTCAATTCGCAACGCCTGAAAGGTATCCACACGGCCATCAAGAGCGGGATGCTCGCCGCCGAAGCCATCTTCGAGGCGCTACAGGCCAACGACTTCTCGCGCCAGCAGTTGCGTCGCTACCGCGACCTCGTCAAAGAGAGTTGGATAATGAATGAACTGCGCCGCGTCAGGAATTTCCACGCGGGCTTTCGACATGGGCGCTGGCTCGGACTTGCCAACGCCGGTCTGCAATACGTCACGGGCGGGCGCGCGTGGGGGCTCTTCGACCGCGACACGGCCGAACCCGGCCACCTCGCCATGCGCAAGCTCAAGGACTACGGCTATCACGGCGACGACCTTGAGCAGCGTTACGGCAAACTGCGCTTCGACAAAAAGCTGACCTTCGACAAGGTGACCGACGTGTATCACGCCTCCGTCGCGCACGACGAAGACCAGCCCGTCCACCTGCACGTGCTCGACACGAACATCTGCGCCGAGCGTTGCGCCGAAGAGTTCGGAAACCCGTGTCAGCGTTTCTGTCCGGCGGCCGTCTACGAGATGGTCGAAGACGGGGCTGACGGTCGCCGTCGCTTGCAGATAAATTTCTCGAACTGCGTTCACTGCAAGACCTGCGACATCATGGACCCTTATCAGATTATCAACTGGGTGACGCCCGAAGGCGGCGGCGGCCCCGGTTACAAAAACATGTGAGACTCTCGGCCGATTCGCACCGCCGCGTCGAGCGGTTTCTGCGCGAGCATCTGGGCGAGCCGGGTCTCGTGCTTCCACCGATAGAGATTTACGCCGGACGTTTCGCGCGTTGGGTGACGAAGGCTTTAAAGGTCGGCGCGGTCACGTTCGGTCGTCACATCCTCTTCTCGCCGCACAAACTCGTGCGCGACGAGGCCGGTCGTCTCGTCGCGCCGGGATGGCTCGTCGCACACGAGGCGCTGCACGTCGTACAGTTCGAGAGGGAAGGGCACGCGCGTTTTCTGTGGGGCTATGTGTCGGAGTTCTGGCGTCTGCTGCGCGCGGGCGGCGCATGGGGCGCGGAGGCGCGCAACGCTGCTTACCTTGCCATCTCAAAGGAACTTGAGGCGGTCGAGGCGCAACGCGCCTACCGGATGTGGTCGGAACAGTCTGGCAAGGCTGTCGAGGCAGACAGGAACGGATGAGTGGCGAGCCTTGACGCGGACGAGTCGGATGCTCGTCGCGCGTCGAGGCTCGCGTCCATCTCGGCGTCCGGCGCGGGACGGGTTCACTCGGAGTCTGTGATGGAGAAGTTGACCTTCCCGCGTTGCACCTCTTCGAGCGCGACGCGCGTCGGTTTATGGCGTTGCGCGTCCATCTCGACGCGCGGGCGTGCGCCGCGCTGAATCTGCTTGCTGCGCTGCGCGGCGACGATAATCATTCTGTATTTCGAGTCAATCTGCGGCGACTGACTCTGCGGCGTCTCTTCGTTTTCCACTTCGCTCTTAGTCTCGACAGCTTTTGCCATAGTCTCTAAATATCCAGCCTCTGTTGAAAGGCCGGTCTCCCTTTTTTATTAGAACCGGTTTGCCGAAAATTATCAAACTCACGTCTGCGGGAAGGTTGCGACGACGCGGTTTGCCATCCACTCCTGACGCTCGCGCCGCGCGCGTTCCGCATAGACAATCGAAGCGAGTTGCGCCGCCGCGCGTTCTCTCACGTCGTTGATGATGACGTAGTCGAACTCACGATAATGTTCGACCTCGCCGCGCGCATTGCGCAGTCTCAGCGCGAAGGCTTCGTCCGTCTCCGTCCGCCGCGCCGTGAGTCTCTGTTTCAAGACCTCGTAGGACGGCGGAAGGATGAAGACGCCGACGACGTTCGTCATCAGGCGACGCACGGCGGCCGCCCCCTGCACGTCGATTTCGAGAATCACGTCGCGCCCGGCGGCCATCTCGCGTTCGACGACGGCGCGCGACGTGCCGTAGAAGTTGCCGTGAACAACAGCCCATTCGAGAAAGCCGCCGCGCTCGCGCATCGCCTCGAACTCCGCGACCGAGACGAAATGATAGTTGACTCCCTCGACCTCACCGGGACGCGGCGCACGCGTCGCCCACGAGACAGAGTAGCCGATGCCCGGCACGTTTTTGAGAACGTGCTTGATGAGTGTGCCTTTGCCGCCGCCCGACGGCGAACTGACGACGAAGAGCGTCCCGCGATAACCCGGCTCTTCGTTGGCCTTCGGTTTCTGATTCTTGTCCGCGAACTCACTCGACATTCTGCACCTGCTCGCGGAGCTTTTCGACCGCCGCCTTAATCGCCAGCGCCGACTCTTTGATAACAAGGTCGGTGGACTTCGAGAGCACCGTGTTGGCCTCGCGGTTCAGTTCCTGAAGCAGAAAATCGAGGCGCTTACCGGCCTCGCCCGTCGCGTCGAGGCTCTCACGAAACTGCGTGATGTGGCTACGCAGGCGCGTTATCTCCTCCGTGATGTCGCTGCGGTCTGCCAGATAGGCCACCTCTTGCGCGAGCCTCCCCTGGTCTAGTTCGACGACTTCGAGTCCGTCGCGCGCGAGCAGTTCGCTGATGCGCTTTTGGACACGCGCGCGATAGGCTATGACCTGCTCACCCGCCACCGCTTCGATGAGCGGGACGTTGCGCTCAATCTCGTCGAGCCGCGCGTGCATCTCGGCCGCCAGCGCCGCGCCCTCGCGCTCGCGCATCGCTTCGAGTTCGTCGAGCGCGACATCGACGGCGCGCTCGACGCCCTTCACCATCTCTTCGCTGATGCCGTCGCGCGCGGCCTGCATCGCGCCGGGCAGGCGTGCGAGCACGTTGATGTCCGGCTCGCCTGAGAGGCCGAACTCGCGTTGCATGGCGCGCATCGCCTGAATGAAGCCAGCAATCAGCGGGCGGTTCAACTCGTAGGAGATTTCGGCCGTCCGGTCGATGGTGATGTTGACATCGACGCGCCCGCGCGAGAGACGTTCGCCGACGCGGCGGCGCACCAGAGCTTCGACGCTCGCCAACTCCGCGCCGACCCGGAGATGCACGTCGAGGAAGCGGTTATTGACTGTCTTGAGGTCGACCGCGACGTTGAAGTCCTCGCCAGCGGCAGAGCCGCGACCAAAGCCGGTCATTGATTTCATAGCTGCTGCATTGTCAGTGATAGGTGATGTGTGATGGGTGATAGGAGAAGACGTATTTTCTTATCACCTATCACTTATCACCTATCACTCACTAAAGCGTCCTCCTCTTCGTCGGCGAATTGCAGTTCGTAGAGTCGCCGATAAGTGCCGTTGCGTTCGATGAGTTCGGCGTGTTTGCCGGTCTCGATGATGCGGCCGCGCTCCATGACGACGATGAGGTCGGCGCGTCGCACGGTCGAGAGACGGTGCGCGATGACGACCGTCGTGCGCCCGCGCGTCAGATTCGCCAGAGCCTTCTGGACGAGCCGCTCGGATTCGGCGTCGAGCGCCGAGGTCGCTTCGTCGAGGACGAGCACGGAGGCGTCCGCCAGTACGGCGCGTGCGATGGCGAGGCGCTGGCGCTGGCCGCCCGACAAAAAGATGCCGCGCTCGCCGACCACTGTCTCGTAACCGTTGGGAAGCTCTTTGATGAACTCGTGCGCGTGGGCGGCGTGTGCGGCCTGTTCAATCTCGGCGTCGGTCGCGTCGGGGCGCGCGTAAGCGATGTTGTAGCGCACCGTGTCGTTAAAGAGCACGGTCTCCTGTGTGACGAGGGCGATGTGACGCCGGAGCGAACGCAGGCGCGCATCGCGCAGGTCTGTGCCGTCCCAGAACACCGCGCCGGTCGAAGGGTCGTGAAAGCGCGGAATCATCTTCGTCAAAGTTGACTTGCCGCCGCCCGATTCACCGACGAGCGCGACCATCTGACCTGCGGGGATGCGCAGAGAGACTTCGCGCAGCACGCGCCGCTCCTCGTTGGCGTAGCCGAAGGAGACGTCGCGCAACTCAATCGCCACGCGCAAGGGCGCGAGTTCAACCGCGTCCGGCCGCTCCTTGATTTCGGCGTGCTCATCGAGCACCTCCCAGACGTGACGCGCGGCGGCGAGCGCCTGCTCCATGCCGTTGTGCAGGCGCGAGAGCTTGCGCATCGGGTCGTAGCTGGAAAAGATGAAGAAGAGAAACGTGATGAAGAGCGCCGCGTTGAGGTGTCCGGCGATAATCTCGCGTTGCGCGAAGAAGAGCAGCACGGCGACGGCCATCACGCCGAGAAGTTCAATTGTCGGCGGGGCGATGCCATTAATCTTGGCCGTGCGCAGGTTCGAGCGCATGATGTGACGCGCCACCTCATGAAAGCGCACGCGCTCGCGCTCTTCTGCGACGTAAGCCTTGACGATGGTTTGATTGGCGAGCGCCTCCTGCGCCGTATCGACGAGGCGCTGGCTGCCTTCGTGATACTCGCGCGCGAGGTTTCTCAGCGCGCGACCGAAGCGGGCTGTGAGAAAGCCGACGAGCGGCGCAATCAGGAGCGCGCCGAGCGTCAGACGCCAAGAGTAATAGAAAGAGGCGGCGAGAAAGAAGATGAGCGTGATGCCCTCGCGCAGCATGTCCCTGAGCGTGTGCGAGACGGCCGTCTCGATGGCGGCGGCCGAGCCGACGAGGCGCGAGACGAGATAGTTCGAGCGGTGTCGCTCGAAGAAATCGGCCGACTGTGCATGCAGATGCGCGTACACGTCGTCTCTCAAGCGCAAGACCGATTCCTGACCGATGCGCGCCATCAGATAGGTCGAAAAGTATTCGGCGATACCTTTGGCAATGGTGAAGACGAGCAGGAGGACGGCGATGGTGCGCCACGCGGCGAAACCGGAATCGGGGATAAAGTGTTGCAAACCGAACAGCGTCGGGGTACGCTCACCCGTACCACCCGTTTGTCTCAGCGCCTGGTCGAAGATGGGGACGATGAGCGCGCCGACGGCGCTCTGAAAGAAGGCGACGGCGAGCATCGCAAAGGTTGCGAGAGTGAACTTGCCCCAGTGCGGTTTGAGGTAAACTAATAGTCGCCTAAGGTCGCGCATTGTGTCGCCGTCATTGCCTGTCGCCGGGGCCGCCCTGATACTGTTTGAGGAAGGAAGCTCGAATGCCGCCTGCAAGAGTTAAGCCGAAACTATACGAAGCGGGGGCGACAGCGTCAAGACCGAAGGGCATACCAACACCGCGCACAAGGCGCGCGTGGAAGCGGCCGAGTCGCTCTGCCGCCGCACGTCGCAGTTGCGTTATAATCGCGCCGTCCGCCTCGCGCGTGCTCCGCGCGCAGACGACGGACGCGCTTCCGTACCAAAACCAACTTGAATCGAAAAGCTGAAAACGCGTGAGCCTACGACTGTTGATTGCTGATGACGACCTGAGCATGCGTCTCCTGCTGGCCGAGTATTTCAGGCGGCTCGGCTATGAGGTCGAGGAGAAGGAGAACGGCGCGGAGGCATTGGAGCCTGCGCTTTCGGGTCGCTTCGACTGCTTCATCTTCGACGTGACGATGCCCGGATTGACCGGGCTTGAACTCCTCAAGCGCGTGCGCGAGCGCGGCATCAACGCGCCCGCCATGTTCCTCACGGCGCACGACGCCGTCGAAGATAAGGTGGCGGGCTTTCAGGCCGGAGCGGACGACTATCTCGCCAAGCCTTTCAGCCCGCGCGAATTGGAAGTGAGAGTCGAGGCGCTCTTGAAGCGCGCAGGGCGTTGGGGACAACAGTCGGAGGCGGCGAAGGCGGCCGACGGCGAGCGTTTCGAGGTCGGCGACTTAGTCATCGACAAACGACGCCATGAGGTCACGCTCGGCGGCTCACGCGTTGACCTGACGCCGCTCGAATTTCACATCCTCGAACGGCTCGCCAGCGAGCCGGGCCGCGCATGGTCGCGCAACGACCTGCTCGACGAGGTGTGGAGCACGGAGTATGAAGGCTACCAGCGCAACGTCGACCCGCACATCAACCGCCTGCGCCGCAAGATAGAGGCCGACCCCAAAAATCCGCGCTACGTGCTCACCGTGCGCGGGGTCGGCTATAAGCTCAACGAGGCCCCATGAGATTCAGACATCCGCTCTCGCTCCGACGCATCGCGCCCGTCACGGCGCTCTGCGTCTGCCTTCTCTCCGCATCGTCGGCCGCCGACGCGCAGACCGGCACGTCCGGCCGCAAAGGCTCGACGCGCAGACCGGCCGCCCGGAAAATCACTCCCGCGTCGCAGACCAAGACGCGACGCGCGCAAGCAGGTGGCGCACAGGCCAGAGAGGTCTCGTCTTCCATCCTCGTGCGCTGGACGGGACAGCCCGGCATCGAGCGTTATCGCCTGCAACTCGCCACCGACGAAGGCTTTCAGGACATCGTCTTCGATGAGGCCGTCGTCGGGCGGCAGTACGTCGTCCGCACGCTTCCGAAGGGCAGGTATTTCTGGCGAGTCGCTCCGGCCGTCGGCGAGACGGGCGCATTTTCCAGCCCCGCGCGAGTCGAGGCCGAAGCACCTGCGGGCGTCGATGAAGCGAGCGTGATGCGCCCGCCGCTCAACACGGGCTGGCGCACGGCGACGGGCGACGTTGAACAGCCCGTGCCCGCACGCCTGCGCGCAGGCAAGGGCTTCGACCTGCTCGGCGTCAACGCCGACGGGACGGTCTTCGCCCTCGACGGCACGAACGGCTTCGCGCTCTGGACGGCGCGCTACAGTCCGGGCGCAGCGCGTACGGCCGACACGGCCGCGCCGCCTGTGGCTCTGACGCCCGCCATCTTCCGCGCTGAGGGCGAACGCACGCGCGTCGTCGTCGGCTTCACGGAGGGTGTCCGCGCGCTCGACGGCGAGACGGGCAGAGAACTCTGGCGCGCGCGTCTGGCCGGAAGCGCGGCCAACGTCTCGGCACTGGACGCCGACGGAGACGGCCGCGAAGAGGTGGTCTTGTTGACGGCCGACCCGGCCGCGCTCTACGTCGTCGAGCCTGCGACGGGTCGCGTCGTCTCGGAGACGAAACTCGACGCCGCGCCGCACGGTGCGCCCGCCCTGCTCGTGCGGGAGAAAGAGCGTGGCCTGCTCATCGCGCTGCGTAACAATATGCTCGAACTGCGCGGCGCGACCGGCGCGCTGCTCGGCTCGGCGAAGTTCGACACCACGTTGACGACGCCGCCGCTGCCGCTTGCGACGCCGCGCGGGCAGATTATCGTCGTCGGCACTGAAGGCGGCATCGTCGCCTTGAAGACTTCCGACCTTGCTCCGCTCGGTCGCATCTCGACGCACAACGACGCGCCGCGCGGCACGTTGACGGCCGCAGACCTCGACGACGACGGCGCTGCCGAACTAATCGTTGTGACGAAGGGCGGGCGTGTCGCCGTCGTCAGTACGATTGATGGAAATACGAAGTGGTTCGCCGACGGCGCGAGCGATGCGGCTTCGGCCGCTGTCGCCGACTTGAACTCGGACGGCGTGCTCGATGTGCTTGTCGCCGCCGGGCCGAACTTTGCGCGCGGCTTCTCAGGCCGCGACGGGAGACTTATCTGGAAGGCAGAGGAGGAGTCGGGTCGTCATGCTTCGACCGCCGCCCCGCCCGCGCGCGGTTACCTGCCGCGCTCTCTAGCCATTGCGACGACGGAAGACGGCGGCGCGGTCGTCGTCGGCACAGACCCTGCGCGGACGGGCTTGCGCGCCGTCGAACTGCCGCGCGGCTCGGTCAAAACGGCCGCCAGATAGCCGCCCTCTCATAGACGACGAAGGGACTTTTGCCGCATGATGGTCTGGCTTCTGGCACTCGTCCTGTTTCTGGTCTGGGCGGTCGCCACGTTCATCTTCGGCAAAGGCGGCTTTGTCCACATCCTGCTCTTCAACGCCGTCGCCATCGCGCTCGTGCAGTTGATTCACGACCGTCGCGCGGCGCGACAATAGAGACGGCCGCTCGTTTTTTAATCTCCCCGAAACTCGGCAACTTGTGCGCGCTCGCAGCGCATCAATCGTTCTGACGAAAGTCTTCCGTGCGCGCGCGGTCTTCCAAAGGTTCGAGCCGGGACGCACGCCGCGCGCCCCGACCATACGCCACCGATTCGAGGAGTACAGCTCTATGAAAAGCTCTCGCTCTCCTTTCACGCTCGCACACATCCTGTCGGCCGCCGCCACGCTGGCGCTCTGCACGGTCGCCGCCTTCGCGCAACCCGACGCGCGCCGCCAGACCGTCGCCGTCACCTACCCGCTTGACCAATCCGTGACGGTCAAGTTTCGCGGCACGACGCGTCTGCCGCGCCTGAGCGGCGAGGCGAAGGTGAGGCGCACGGGGCGGCGCAACACGCGCGTCGAATTGGAGATTAAGAACCTCCCGCGCGCCTTCGAGCTTGGCGGCATCTACACGACCTACATCCTCTGGGCTATCTCGCCCGAAGGACGCGCCGACAATCTCGGCGAAATCAAGAGGAGCGGCAGCTTCATCATCAATTCCAAACTCGACGTGACGACGCCCCTCCAGACCTTCGCGCTCATCGTCACGGCCGAGCCGCACCCGGAAGTGCGTGGGCCGAGTCGGATGGTCGTGCTGGAAAATCTGCCGCCGCGCAATCCGGGCGAGGCCGAAGTCGCCACAGCCAACGTTCAGTACATCGGCAACACCAGCGACTACTTCAACGACACGCGCGTTCCAGACCTCGCCGACCAAGAGTTTATCAAGACGCCGACCTCTCTCTTGGGTGCGCGACAGGCCATCGCGCTGGCGCGCTACGCGGGCGCTGACCGCGACGCCGCCAACGAACTTCAGGAGGCCAGAGCACTACTCGAACAGGCCGAGAACGCGTGGCGTCTGAAACAGTCAGAGGAAGAGGTTGACGTGCTCGCGCGTCGCGCCATCAGTCTCGGCGTGCGGGCTGAGGAGGTGGCCGTCGAGCGTGCGGCGGCGCGGCGCAGGCGCGAGGAGATTGCGCGGCGCGACGATGCCGTGCGCGAGGCAGAGGAGACGGCGGCCGGTGCGGCGCAGCAGATAGCCGAATTGCGCGGTCGTCTCAGTCGTGAAGAGCACGCGCGCGAACTGGCCGAGCGCGATGCGATGAACGCGAACCAGCAGTTGCGCGACATGAGGACGGAGGTCGCCCGCCTGCGCGAAGAGGTGCGGACATTGCGTCAGGAGGCCGACGAGGCGCGCGTCAAGCTGGCACGCATCGAGGGCGAACGCGCGGCCGAAGTGGCGCAGCGCGCCGCCGAGCAGCAGGCCACGCGGCAGCGCGAGACGGCCAGCGCACTCAAGCAGATGCTCGCACGCTTCGGCACGGTTAGAGAGACTGCGCGCGGCCTCGTCCTCGTCCTCCCCGATACGGTCTGGGCGGGCGCACGCCTCGCAGACCTCTCGCCCAAAGCCGCCGCCACCATCGACCCGCTTGCCGCGCTGCTGGCGAATAACCCCGACTTCCAAATCGTCATCGAGGCTTACGCCGACAGCCGGGGCGAAACCACAGAGTTGCAGAAGTTGACGCAGGACAGGGCAGAGGCTCTGGCCGGTCGGCTCGTGTCGGCCGGTGTGGACAGCGGCCGCATCCAGTCGAGCGGCATGGGCAGCTCGAATCCCGTCTCGGCCAACACGAGCGCCGCCGGACGACAACGCAACCGTCGCACGGAGATTACGCTCGTACCGTCCGCTTCGGGCGCTTCGGCCAGCAGCAGCGGCAGCGCCAGCGACGCGCCGCGCTAAACCGAGCAGGAGCGCGCCGGCAGGCGAAAGCTCACAGGGGCGGACGGTGTTAAGATGTGTGCATCTTATCGGCGTTCGCCTCTTGCTTTTATGTCGCCCCTCGAAGTCCTTCAACTCGTCGGCTACAGTACGGCCGCCGCGCTCCATCTCTGGATTGGCGGGTTGCTGCTCAAGCGTCGTCGCAACCTGCGCGCACCCGAACGCGTGCTGATGATACTGGCGCTTGCGATGGGCGCGTGGCACGGCTGCAATCTGGCGCTCGCGCTCCACGCCATGCTCGGTCTCGCGGAGGCGCGCTGGCTCACGCCTCTGCGACTGGCAAACACGCTCGCCGTCGTCTCCATCACGCTCTCCTACTCGCTCCTGCTGCACTCGCATCTCTATCTCTGGGCAGACTCGCGCGGCCGTCCGCTCAAATTCAACGAACGCGTCAGACGATACCTCTCATACATCCCCGTGCTCTTCCTCGCCGTCGCCATCCCGAAGCTCTGGAAAGAGCCTTACCGGCCGATGTTCGAGAAGTTGGCCTTCCTCTTGCTGCCGTTCGCCTTGTGGGCGACCTACGTCCTCTGTCTCGTCGCGGTGACGGACTTTCTCATCGCGCGTTCGACGCGCGTCGCCAGCGAGCGGCGTCTGCTCAAGACGCTTGCGGCCTCCTTTGTCGGCATCGCCGCGCTCATCTTCGCTTTCTACGCGCTCGGAGTAGGCAAGGGAACGACGGCGGGAGCGTATCTTCAGACCTTTGCCAATCTCGGCTCGCTCGTGCCGACGGCGCTGCTCGCTTATCACATCTATCGCTATCGTTATCTCGAACTGATAATCAAAGAGAGCCTCATCGTCGCCACCTTCGCGGCGGTCATCCTCGTCGTCTATCTCTACGGCATACGCACGCTCGGCGAATGGGTGACGGCGCGCTTCGGCCTCAGAAGCGGCGCGCTCGAATCGCTGCTCATCCTCATGCTCGCACTCGTCGCCGCGCCTTTGCGTCGCTGGCTCGACCGCCGTTTTCGTCAACTCTTCGAGCGCGAAGCTTCGCTCTACAGAGACGTGGTGACGCGCATCGGTGCGAACGCGGGGCAGTACAAGCGCCTGCCCGAACTGCTGCGCTTCGTCGAAGAACGGGTCGCGACGGGACTCGGCCTCCGGCGCGTCCTGCTTGTCACGACCGACGACGATGTGGACGAAGAGACGGGAGCGGGCGACCCGGCGGCGGGCAACGGAGACGGCGCAAGGGTCGCTCAGGAAGACGAGGACGACAGGCGTTGGACGAGAGAAATCCTCGCGCTCGCACGCGCCAACTACGGCGCGCCGGTCGAGGGCGAACAGGTTTTGCGTGCGCGCGGCTTCGAGATTGCCTACGTCCTCAGACGCGAGAACCGCGAGGTCGGGCTGATGCTCGTCGATGCTGCTCCTGATGCTCTGACCTATGACGTGCGCGCCGTGCTCGAAGTGCTCGCCGGACAGGTGGCGGTGGCGATTGAGGACTGTCGTCTCGTCGAGGAGAACGTCCGTCTCGAACGGCGTCTGGCGCAGAAGGAGCGGCTCGCCGCGCTCGGACAGATGGCCGCCACAGTCGCGCACGAAGTTAAAAACCCGCTTTCGGCCATCAAGTCAATCGCGCAGGTGATGCGCGAGGATGAACAGTTGCGCGCAGACTACGCACGCGACTTAGACCTCATCGTCGGCGAAACCGACCGTCTCAATCGCAGCGTGACGCAGATGCTCAGTTTCGCGCGCAGCGCGCCGCCCGCCGAAGCGCCGCATCGTAGCGACGAACTCGTCGGGTCGGTCGTCCAACTCGTACAGCCGGAGGCGGACAAGCGCCGCGTCCGCATCGAGAACCGCGCGGGCGAGGTGCGTCTCGAACTCGACGGCGCGGCTGTTGCCACCGTCCGCGACGCGCTCTCGAACCTGTTGCTGAACGCCTTGCAGGCGACCCCTGCGGGCGGTCGGGTGACGGTCGAAGCCTCTGTCGACGATGGCGCTTTGACGCTCGCGGTTGTTGACGGCGGCGCGGGCGTCCCGGCAGAGATACGCGAGCGCGTGTGGGAGCCTTTCTTTACGACGAAGCAGCGCGGGACGGGACTCGGCCTCTCCATTGTCCGCAAGCGCGTCGAAGAGGTCGGCGGGTCGGCGCGTCTTGCGCCCGCGCGTGCGGGCGAAGGTGCGAGGTTTGAAATCAGCGTCCCCGTCAGGACGAAGTCCGACGAAAGTTAATCTGGCATGAGGCGTGCAACGCTTTGCACGCGTGATGGAACATGAGATGACTGCTGAAAAAGATAGAAAAGAGAGCCTGCGCGTACTCGTCGTCGATGACGAGGAGGCCGCGCGTTACGGGATGCGCCGCGCGCTCGGCGGCTTCAACTACGACGTGAGCGAGGCGGCCAGCGTCGAGGAGGCGCGCGACTCTCTGTCTGCGCGTGGCGCAGACTTGCTGCTGCTCGACGTGAACCTGCCGGGCGAAAGCGGCCTCGACTTCCTGCGTGAACTCGCCGCGCGGACAGAAGAAGCGGAACGCCCGCTCGTCATTCTCATCACGGCGCACGGCAACGAGCGAATGGCGGTCGATGCCATCAAGTCGGGCGCTTACGATTACCTGCCGAAGCCCTTCGAGGTTGACGACCTGCGGCTCGTCGTCAAGAACGCTCTGGAGACGGTGCGGCTCAGGCGCGAGAACCGCGCGCTCAGGCAGGCGCTCGTCCTCGAAGGCGCGCAGCGCGGTACGCTCATCGGTTCGTCTCAGGCCATGCAACGCGTGCGCGCGATGATTGAAAAGGTGGCGGAGACGGACGCGACTGTCCTTGTGCGCGGCGAGTCGGGCACGGGCAAGGAGTTGGTCGCGCGCGAGTTGCACGAGCGCAGCGCGTCGCGCCGACGCGGCTCGTTCGTCGCCGTCAACTGCGCGGCGCTCCCTTCGGAGTTGATTGAGTCGGAACTGTTCGGCCACGAGAAGGGTGCATTTACGGGCGCGGCGGCACGACGGCGCGGCAAGTTCGAGCAGGCAGACGGCGGCACGCTCTTCCTCGACGAAATCGGCGACATGAGCGCCAACGTGCAGGCCAAACTTTTGCGTGCGCTCGAAGAGCGGCGCATCGAAAGGCTCGGCGGCTCGGAGTCTATCCCGGTCGATGTGCGTATCGTCAGCGCCACGCATCGGCCGCTCGAACAGGAGATTACGACGGGCGGCTTCCGCGCAGACCTCTTCTATCGCTTGCAGGTCGTGACCATCGAGATTCCGCCCTTGCGCGAGCGGCGCGAAGATATCCCCGTCCTCGCCGAATCGTTCGCCCGGCTCGCCGCCGAACGCTACAACTTGCCGGCGCGCTCCATCGCCGCGTCGGCCTTGCGCCGCCTCGTCGAGTATCGCTGGCCGGGCAACGTGCGCGAACTGCGCAACGCCATCGAACGCGCGGCCATCCTCGCGTCGGGCGACGAGATAACGGCGCGCGATTTACCGGAAGAGGTGCAGTCGGCGAGCGCGTCGGGCGGCAGGGAAGTCGAGGGGGGCGGCGGCACGGCTGACGCCGGAAATGAATCCTTGAACGTGCCTTTCACCTCCGACTTCAGAGAGGACAGGCGCGAGTTCGAGCGTCGCTACATCGCGCGCTGTCTCGAAGAATCCGGCGGCAACGTGACGCGCGCCGCCACCATCCTCGGCATGCATCGTCAATCGCTCCAACACAAACTGCGCGAACTCGGACTCGCGCGCCGCTACGTCTCCGTCGGACAGGACGACGCGCATGATAAATCCGACACCTGACCGCCACCCGCGCTTTGCGCTGACCGCATCGCGGCGCGAAACTTTTGTCTTGATAAGGAAAGAAGTTTCGCGTCGGCGGCACTGTCGGCGCGAAGATGGGAGGATTGCTCCGCACAGGCTTTGAAGGTAGACTTCGACTTCAAGACGGCAGTTCACTTAATCAACCGGCGCGGAGTAGTTTGATGAAAGCACGCATTGACGCCATCGTACAGCGCGAGCAGGCGGAGTATCTGGACAGGCTGATGCCTGCGAGCACGGGGCTGCTCGAAGAGATGGAACGCTACGCGGCCGAGCACCGCGTCCCGATTGCCGACCGCGAGGTCGCCGCGTTTCTCGAAATCACTGCGCGCGCCATCAACGCCTCGAAAGTCCTCGAAATCGGGATGGCTATCGGCTACTCGGTCATACACCTCGCACGCGCCATGTCGGATGATGGCCTCGTCGTCACCATCGACCCGAACGACGAGATGATTGCGCGTGCCGAAGACTATCTGCGCCGCGCCAACCTGATTGAGCGCGTGCGGGTCGAACGTGGCCGCGCGCTCGACGTGTTGCCGCGTCTGACGGAGACCTTCGACCTCGTCTTCCTCGACGCGCTCAAGGAAGAGTATGCGCAGTATCTCGAACTGTCTCTGCCGCTGCTGCGCGTCGGCGGCGTCGTTGTTGCCGACAATCTGCTGTGGGGCGGACAGGTGGCGGGTGAAGTGCGCGCGCCCGAACAGACCGCCTCCACGCAAGCCCTGCGCGAGTTCAATCAACGCTTCGTGCGCCACCCAAGCCTGCGCGCTGTGGTGCTGCCCGTCGGCGACGGCCTCGGCTACGGCGTCAAAGTGTCGTAAGCGGAAGGCGCGTGGATGGAGGCAGAGGCCAACGCGAAGGTGTCGTCGCACGGCAGCGCGCACGCAGCCGAGCACGAGTTGTTGCTCTGCTGCGCGCGGACCGAGGCGGACGCCGAGACGGCTGCGCGCATCAACAAGCTCGCCTCTCTGAAACTCGACTGGGAATATCTGCTGCGCGCCGCCTACCGACATGCGCTGACCGCGCTCCTCTATCATCAACTCAACCGGCACGCGCCTGAGAGAGTGCCTCCGCACTATCTCTCCGAGTTGAAGCGCCGTTTTCAGGCCAACGCCGCGCGCAATCTCTTCCTCACGAAAGAACTCTGCCGCATCCTCCGCCGCTTCACGTCCGAAGGCGTGCCAGTTGTCCCTTACAAAGGGCCTGCGCTGGCCGTCGCCGCCTACGGCAATCTCTCTCTGCGCCACTTCATAGACCTCGACATCCTCGTCCCGAAGCGCGAAGTGCTCCGAGCCAAAGAACTGCTGCTCGCATCCGGCTACAGGTTAGAGCCGCCGCTGACGGACGCGCAGCAACGGGTCGTCCTGCGCACACAGCACAACCTTCCTTTCGTCAGCGACCAACGCCTCGTCGTCGAGCTTCACTGGGAAGTGGCGGCCAAGAAATTCTCCGATGCGCTCGACGCAGAAGGGATGTGGGAGCGTTTGCAGAAGGTCACGCTCGCGGGCGAGACGGTCGAGGCGCTCGCGCCTGAAGATGCCCTACCGGCGCTCTGCGTTCACGGGTCGAAGCACTTCTGGG
>DASZCR010000339.1:0-48100 GCA_035942915.1 Pyrinomonadaceae bacterium
CCTTCAAGTCCGCCCGCGCCGCCGCGAAAGTCTAGCTGTTCGACCGCGCCGGGGTCGCTCCACAGCGAGACGCGCTGCGCACGCAAAGGACGCAGGCGCACAGTCTTTCTCCTGTAGAAGGAGCGCGCCCACCAGAGAAAATAGACACAGGCGATGACAATGGCCGTGACGACGATTGAGATGTAGACGACTTTGACGAGTGTTGGCATGAAGACGAATCCACGTAGCAAGCGCGGGGGCGCAAAACTCACTATAACATCTTCACGCCGACGCCTTCACGCCATCACCAACCAACCCTCAGCAACCATCAGAGTCCGATAACGCCGGGATGTTCGCTTACATCCTTGCACAGAAAGTCGGCGTCAATATCTCAACAGTCTGTCGGGCAAATCCATTTCATCATCAATCAACTTATCGGTTGAAATTCTCGCCAGCCGAGCATAATGAAGTAGCACTATCAAAGACGGTTCACGCACGCCTCTTTCATATTTCGAGATGTCGTCTCGGTTCAATCTATCTTCCAAATCCATTCGCCTCACAATCTCACTTTGAGACAGACCGAGCGCGAGCCGAATGTGCGTCAACTTCTCAGCTAGTCGCTCAGGCTTTTCGCGCGAAGTGCGTCCCATCAGGATTTACCTCCTGACAGGACGCGCCAATGCGACTTGCGCGCAAGGCTAAATGTCCCTACAATTCTCTCGCTCAACCCGTTCGCCGTGAGTGTGAGTTTTTCACATTCAACGGCGATGCTCATTCACTCTTTTTGAGGTTGAGGTTGAGCCGCGCATTAGCCGTTGCCCTTATTTTCAAAGACTAAAACGCGGGCCAGGATAGCACACCGGATGCCTCACACCATCCTCTATGCCGAAGACCATCAGGTAGTAGCTCATGCCGTCAAAGAGACTTTAGAGTCGGAAGGATTAAGGGTCGTGCTATGCGCTGATGGGGCAGTAGTTTTGCGGAAGATAGCGAGCGACGCGCAGAGAGAAGCCTACCTTGCGGGCGTTGATGTGTTTCTAAAGAAGCCTGACGGGGTAACGCTTCTACTACGATTCATTAGACAGTTAATCAGATAGCAGGCACGCCTCCGCGCGTCGGTGAGGCTGTGGTGTCAGGCCGCACTCCACAAATGCTCCCACCATGACCGTTGACACCTCACCCTGCGCGGCGTATCGTGCCCGCGTTCCCTTTCAGGCGCGAACCCTCAACCTCAACTTTTCACGTCCGCCTCACGAAGGAGAATCACCATGTCGAATAAACGGATTCTGGCGCTCACTCTCGCCGCCGTCGTCGCCGTCCTTTTGACCGTCCCCGTCAAGCGCGGTGCGGCCCAAACAACACTGACTGTTTGGTTGTATTGTGTCTCGGCCGGAGACCAACGTCTGGACTGTCAGGCTTACCCATCAGGCGGCTCAGGGACTTACGTCTACTACCACTGGACTCCGACGCCGGTCGGGGGTTATCAAGGGGAGCCTTACGTGTTCATCCCCTGCGCGCGGGCGTACGCCAACCAAACCGCTTCCGTGACTGTGACTGATAGTAACGGCGCGACGGCCAGTGCCACGAAAACGACCTATTGCGGCGACGCCCCGTAAGAATAGGCCGCACGACACACCTACAGCCGTGTTGATGCAGCAGAGGCGATACCGTGCGGACGGTATCGCCTCTGCTATTTGTAGGTCTGCCTAACAGAATGTTTCAGTGCAGCGTGGATGGAGCGGAAGCCTTCTATAGGGCAAGGCCAGTTGAGAGTTGAGGGTGTTATCGGACTCTTGGGGAGGATGGGGTGTTAGTCGATGGTGAGGTCGAGGATGTTGAGTTGTTGTGCGTCGGAGAGGAAACGGTCGGGTCTGTAGCCGAGGATGAAGGAGAGTGCTTCGAGCAGTTCGGGGCGTCGGGGGTTGCGCTCCCAACGTTCATGGTATTGCTCTCGAATCTCTGCGAAGGCGCGTGCGAAGGCGTCGAGTAGTTGCGGGTCGGCGTCCGCGTCGGGGGCGACCGTGACGGGTTCGGATTGGCCGACGAGATGCGCGGAGATTTGACGAACGGGAGGATGCGCGTCGCCATCTTCGTGCGCGTCATCGCGGCTCGCGTCGTGCGTTTCGTTGGACGAAGTTTCTTCGAAGGTTTTCAAGGCTTGTGTGAAGCCGCTGAGGAGTTCAGCGAGCGTGGGCAGGGGGCGTCCCTGTGCGGTGCGTGCAGCGGCGACGGCGTCGAGTGCTGCGCGCATCGAGTCGGCCGGAGCGTCGCCGGAGACGTTGCCGTCGTCTAAGTCCCACCATGACATAGCGCGTCCTCCTTATCTTTAAGGCGGGCAGGTGCGTCCCTTCGCCGCGAGTTCGGCGACTATCTTCTCTTCAACCTGTTTGGCGTGCGCCTCGCTCTTAATCTGCTCGCGGCGGTTCATGACGTTATCTTCGCCGAACTCGGCGCGCTCGGCTTTGATGTTCTTCTGTTCGAGATAATCGGCCTGCGGCTTCGTCTCAGCGCCGACGACAATCTCCTTCAACTCGGCGTCCTTCATGAACTCGTAGAACTCTACATCGGTGTCGGCCAGTTGTTTCAAGCCTGCTTCGTGCTTGGCGAGTTCCTTGAGCGCCTTCGCAATGTGTTCGCCCTGACGCGCTTCGACGCCGCGCGGCGTGCCTGCGGATGCGCCGCGCAGGCTCTCCGTCGTCGTCTGCCCGATATAGGTTTTGCCTTTCAGCTTCTCGTTCTTGCCGTGATAGGTGGCGCGGTAGATGATGTATTTGCCGCCCAGTTTAACGTCGATTGGGCCTTCGTTATGGACGAGCAGGCCGGGGCCGACGAAGTAGTTATGCGCGCCCTCGACGCTCAGATTGTAAGAGGCGCTCTCGGCCACTTCGCGCAGAGCAATGTCGTCTATCGGGCGACTTTCGCCGCCGAGTGAGCCGAGGCGCATGCCGCGCCGGAGCGAGCGCGCAGGTATCCAGTCGGACTCGGATTCGACCCAGAAGAGATGCTGTCCGGTGGCGCAGACGACATGGTGGCCGACGCGCACGTCGTAGAAGTGGACGGTCTTGTTGCGATGGACTTCGGTGACTGTGCGGCGGACGACTTCGAGGCGCGTGAAGTCGTAGGCGAAGACGGTTGCGCCGGGACGGAGTTCGTCGATGCGTAGCGGGCCGTCAATCGTCCAGACCTCCGTGTCGCCTGCGAAGCAGGGCAGAAGCGCGCGATGTTTGGTGGGGTCTAAAGCAATCTCGGTGCGTGCGATGTCGGCCTCATTGCGCTTGATGGCCTGTTTAATCTCTTCAACCTTCAGATTGGCGGTGTAGGCCGCGCCTTCGGCTTCGGCCGCACGCGCCTCGGCAGCATCGACTTCCGCCTGCAACTGTTCCTTCACTTCGGGCGGAGCTTTCTTGTTGTTGGGAGCGTTCGCCTTATTGACCGCGTCCGAGTGCTCTTTCTCAAGCTCGTTACGTTTCTTCTCAAGGGCGTTCTTCTCGGCGGTGGTCTGTCTCAGCTCTTCCTGTAGGCGTGCGTTCTCCTGCCTGAGAGCCTCCATTCTCTGCTGCGGAGTGGGGCCTGCGGGTTCTGTCTTGGCCGGTTCTGCGGGGGCTGGCTCGGCCTTCTTCTTACTTGTGCCGGGGCGTTTGGCTTTGGGCGGTGCGGCCGGGGCGGCTTCGGGCGAGGCCGCAGCGGGTGCGGCCTCTGCGGCCGGAGCTTTCGCTTTTTTAGGTCGAGGTTTCTTCGCCGCCGGTTTCGGCGCGGGCGCTTCCGTCGGCGCGGGCGTTGCGGCCGCAGGCGCTTCAGGTGCGGGCGCAGGTGTTTCGGGCACGGGCGCGGCAGTTTCGGCGACGGGCGGCGCTGTCTCCGCCGGCTTCGCTTCATCGGCCTTTGCCTCAGCCGGTTTTACTTCCTCGACGGGTCTCGCTTCTTCGACCGGTTTCGCTTCGGCGGGCTTGGGCGCGGCCGGTGCAGGTTCGGCAGGCGTCGGCTCTGCGGGCTTGGCTTCCGCAGGCGTCGGCGTCGCTTCGGCAGGCTTCGCTTCGGCCGGCGCGGCTTTCGGTTCAGGAGGCGGCGCGACAGGCTCGGCAGGGCGTTCGGCCGGCGCTTTCGCTTCGGGCGGCGGGGGCGCTTTGGATTCGGGCGGCGGGGCTGAACCGGGCTTCAGGTGTTGGACGGCCTTGACGCCGCCATAAATCATCAACGCCTGCATGATGAGGCTTTCGAGCATCTTGCCTGCTTCGTCCTCTGTGAGAGGCTCGGTCTTGCCGTCGGGCAACACTTTTTGTCCTGTGGCGAGAGCGGTTGCCGTCTTGCGCAGGTCATCGACAGCGAGGCCGCCCGCAGAGATGACGCCCGTCGTGAGCGCGACGCGAATCGAGTTGACGATGGCCGTCCCGACGGGGACACCGCCGGGTTTGAGTCCCGACACCAGACGCGCTAACCAAGATGTCCCGACGGCGGCGCTCTCGCTGAGCGCCCCTCCCGGCACGACCATCAGGCCGACGGCCACGCCCGTCTCTATCGTGGTGCCGTACTTCTCTCCATACTTGCCGGGATAATCAATCTTCATATCTTTGAGCCACTGCTGCTCAAGATGCACGCCCTCCGCGCCGCGAATCCTCTGCACGAGGTTGTAGGGCGCGACGGTCAACTCCTGTAGTCCGCCGATGAGGCCAAGAATGCCGTTCCAGTGCGCGATGTAGAAGCTCTTGACCGCATCTTCGGCGTAGTGAACTTCGTGCAGTTCCTTGATGATGCGCTCGTAGCGCGCCTTGTCTTCGGCGATTATCTGGCGGTAGTCAGCCATCAGACCGGGCACGTCAACGATAAGATATTCAGTTTCGGTAAGTCCTTTCTCAAGGGCGGCGGCCGTCTTGGCTCTGACCTTTGCGGCGGAGAGCAGCGGCCTCCATGCGGCGCGCGCGTGGAGGCGTCCGGCCATGTCTCTGTTGAGGTAGATGCCGTACATTTTGAACAAGACCTGAAAGGCGCGCACGGCACGTTCGTAGTTGATGTCCTCGACGGTGAGCAGAGACTTGTCGATGGGGACTAAGACTTTGACGCTCGCCTTCTTCCCGTCTTCTTCGGCGGGCAGCTTGTTCAGTTCTTCAGCCTGTTCCTCACGCTTCTGTTCGGTCGTTTGCAGGTAGTTGCCGATTTCCAGTACGGCCTGCTTCAGCCTGTCCAGTGGAAGGTTCAGGTCGACCGGTTTCTCCTCCTCTTTCGCGGCGGACGGGGTGGCGGACGGGGCTGCTTCCGGCGCGGCGGGCAGTGCGCCTTCGGGCGCGGAGTCTTCGACGCCGCCGACCGGTGGAGCGGCCGTGTTGATGATGATGTCCTCGCTCAACTCGGTCGCGGGTTCGTCTGCGAGTTGACGCTGGACGTGCGGCTGTGCGAGCGGCGTGATAGCGCCGGGCGGGAGCGCGCCTTCTGAGAGCAGACGTTGTGAGAGCGCGTCGGCCTGTTGTTCGTGCGCGTCCGTCGGGCGACTGACGGCGCGCTCGGCTTGCAGGTAGCGGCCGACGGCGCGATTGCCGAACGCGCGCTGCATGTCGAGCAGCGCGTGCGCCGACGCGTGTGCGTGCGGCGCAAGGGACGAGTCGGGCGCGGGCGTCTCGTGCGGCTTGCTCGTCTTCGTGCTGTCGTGAGTTTGTCGGCTCATGTTCGCGGGCGCGCCCGTTTAGAAAGTCAGCGTCAGGTTGAAGCCGCCGTAGATGCCGGGTTTGACATCGGAGGCGGGTGGGATGCCTTCGGGAATCGTCGAGGGCAGTTTGCCGGGGCCGGGGCCTGAGCCTGCGACAATCGACCAACTCATCTTCGGCGAAGTGTCTGCGACCGGCGCGGGCTTTTCGTAGCCGGGAGCGGGCGCGCCCGGAATGGCGGGCGCATCCTTGATGCCGAGCGCCGCGTCAATCGCATACTTGAGCGGCTCGGCGACAGTCCCCAGACGCGTCGTCACGGCGTCCAACTCGCCGGGATTCGGAACGCCCTTCTTGACCGTGCGGGCGATGGTTTCGACTGCTGTCGCGCCCTGACCGAAGATGTCTTTCAACCTGTCGATGGTCGGCGTCGGGTAGTTGGTCGGGCCGGAGAGGTGCGCCTCCCAGTTGCCGAACTTGTCGATGCTGACCTGTAGATGGATGCTCTTGTAAGCGATGTGGACGGTGACGGTTTGCGTCCAACCGATTTTGGTTTCGACGGCGAGTTGGCCGCGATTGAGCAACTGTAGTGTGACGCCGCCGACGAAGATGTTCGGCTTGAAGGGGAAGGCCGGAAGGTCGAGGCCGGTGGTCAGGCCGAACTTGACCCAATCCTTCTTGTCCTGCTTCACGCCGGGTGAAGGGACAGGCTCCGGCGGGCTGCCGTACTCGTCCGGCAGTTGTCCGAGCAGAGGGTCTTTGAGACCCGGATAACGCACGTCGCCAGCCAACGGCTGTGCGCCTCCTTCATCCTTTCTTTCATCGACGCGCATCCTCAGCCAGCCGAGTTCGCGGCCGAGCCGCGCGCTTTTGTTGCTCTCGCTCGTTGCGGCATCGCCGGAGGGTTCGTCTGCTTCTCCGATAACAATCTCGCCGCGCAGGAGCATGGCGCGCATCTCCGGCGACAGGAGGTTGTTGCTGATGAGATAAAAGAGCAGGTCACGACTAATCTTGAGCGGCGGCAGTGTGAAGAGCGGAGGACGCGCACCGAAGCGCGGCGGCTGAAATCCGAGTTGACTGCCGCCGAAGAGCTCCTGTCCATCTTCGGGAGCGGCGTAGAGACCGACGGGCGCGCGTGAGACGGTGGAGGTGTCGGCCGTCTGCGTCTGCTGCGCGACATGGACGAGTTCATGTGCGAGCAGGCGCATGCCGCCGCTTGAAGCGGGGTCGTATTGGTTCGAGCCGAAGACGATGTCCTGTCCAATCGTGTAGGCGCGCGCATGGAGCGCGCGTGCGGAGTCGGCGGCGGCTGCGTCCGTGTGGACGCGCACGCCACTCAAGTCCTGTCCGAGTCGCGGCTCGAAGAACTGTCGGACGGGTTCGGCGAGCGGTTCGCCCTCGCCGGCAGCGGCGGCGGGCGGCGTCGGCTGCGCGGTTGCGGGTGGCGGCGTCGGCGCGTGGTCGTTGTCGCCGGAAGCCTCGCGTTGGAGAGTCGGCGCGCCGCGCGTCGAGGTGACGTGAGGCGGTGGTGCGGCAGAGGCGACAGCCGACGTGGGCGGCGTTCGCAAGAGCGCGTCGGCGGTGCGTTCGGCCTCCTGTTCGTGCGCGTCGCCGGGTTGACTGACGTGTAGATGCGTGTGAAGGAGGCGGCCGAGAGCGCGATTGCCGAGCGCGCTCTGGACGCGGAGGAGCGGGTGCGTGCGCTCGCGCTCTTCGGCCGTCTCGCGGCTCGTCGGAGGCGTTTCATGCAGCCGTTCGTGCTGCTCGACTTTCGATGTCGCCTGTCGCTCCATCCGCTCTCGCTCCGCGTCCCTATTTCTCCTGATTCTTCGTGCGTGTGGTGCGCGCCTTCGTGCTCGTGCGGGACGCTTTAGGCTGGTCGTCGGCCTCGCCGGGCGGCTCGACGGGCACCTCTTCCTTCCCGGCCAGCACATCTTTCACAGACTCCGGCAGGTCTTCTCTCGCATTCAAGGCTTTGAGCAGTGCGGGCACTTTCGTCCGCGCCAGCGCGCGCAAAGGCACTTGATGTTTCTCCGCATCACACTCGGCGATGAAACGCTCGTGCGCGGCGACCTCCTGCGGATTGTTGAAGTCCGCGTAACGAATCGTGTTATAGACGATTAAAGGGTCGTCAGTGGAAAAGAGCGCCGTCGCAACCTCGTTGTAAGCTTCGTAGTAGTTCTCTCGAAATTGCGGCACGAGGTCTTGCCAGCAGATGTCGCGCTGTTCTTCGAGCACACGTCGGAAGGCTTCAGCTTTCTCGCCCGCAATCGTGTTGGCAGCTTCGCGCTTCGACGCACTCTTCGCCGACGCTCTGGCCGTCGAACCTTCGGCCGACGCATCTTTCGACGCGCTCTCGTCGGCGCTGCGCGTCACGCGCCGGAGAGCTTTCAGTATCTGTCCTCGCTGTTGCATCGCACATCTCCTGTCTCTTACGAAAGGCTTCGGTTAAATGACAAGCGGTTGCGCGGCGTTCACACGCCGACCTGCTCCTGATGGACGTTTAAGGGGATAAGATGTCCACGCGATAGAAGACCTCAACCGTGTGAATGAAGATGAAAGCGCCGGCCGGAGAGTTGTTCAAACGCAGCACGACTCTGTGCGTTCCCTCGTTCACGTCCTGCTTGTAAATGATGTCCGCTCTGACGACGGCCGTGCCCTGTCCAAAGGTCGAGCCGAGGGCTATCCTCGTAAAATAAAGCCCCATTTTATCCAGTCCGACGTTGTTTTGGACGGCGATGTCACGCGTCTCATTAATCCCCAGCGTCACGCTGCCACTGGTGGCAATGAAGAAAGCCATTTTCGGGTCGGTGATGGTGCCGTCGGAGATGTTGTCGGTGCTGACGCATGGATTAGCCAGCTTGTCATTGGTGACGGAATCGCTCGCCAGCTTGTCGACGGTAACGGAGCCATTGAGTATCTCGCCAGTCCCGACGGAGTTGTCGGCCAGCTTGCTCTGCGTCACGGAGTTGTCGGCCAGTTTGTTCTGCGTGACGGCGTTGTTGGCAATCTTGTTCTCGGTGACGGCGTTGTTGGCGAGTTTGTTCTCGTTGACGGCGTTGTCGAGAATCTCGGCATTACCGATGGCGTTGTCGGCCATCTTGCTCTGGGTGATGAGATTGTCCTTGAGCGCGTTGCCGGTCATGATGTTGTCGAGGCGCGCGCTGATGCCTGCGGCCGAGCCGGAGGTCGTGTTCAACTCCTCGCGGATGCGCGCCAGCGTGACGCCCGTGAGGCGCCGGTCGTTCGACGTTTGGTTGCCCTGCATGTTGACGAAGTCGGCGAGCAGGAAGTGGTCGGGCTGGTTGATGGCCGGGACGGAGACGACGACTTCCCAATCGACCTTTTCGCGCAGCGCCGTCTCGAAGCCGATGTCGCCGCTGTTGCCGAGGTCTGTGTCCTGCGCGTCGGTCACTTCGGAGGTGGAGACGCGTAGGTAGACGAACGCGCCGCTGGCATTGGTGATGGGCAGCGGGGCGACGTGGCTCTGGTTGGGCTGCGTCTTGTAGGTCGTGTCGGAGGCGAGCACGACTTCGAGGCCGTTGACGAGACAACGACCGCCCTTGATGACGAAGTCGCTGGCGGCAAAGTTGAAGCCGGTGACGCGGAAGCCGTCGCTGCCGTAGGGCACGCCGTTGCCGATGTGATGGCGGGCGAGCGTCTGTGTGCCGGAGAGGTCGCCGAGCAGGTTCAGTTCACGGTCGAGAATCGGCTTGCCTTGCTGGAAGCGGACACGTGTGTAGCCTTTGTCGAGCGCCTGTTGGAGGGCGGTCTGCGGATTCTTGGAATAGTTGCCCATGATGGCTGTCTCCTCACTCTAAAAAATTAACTGGATGCGGCGCTCAAGCGTCACGGCGTTGTCTTTCTCGATGAGCGGATGGCGGACGTAGTCAATCATGTAGTCCGTCCCCTTCAACTTGCCGAAGAGGCCGAACTCGCGAATCGGATAGGGCGAAGGCAGTCCCGTCTCTGGCGCGGGCTGGCCGGGGCCGATGGCGGCGATGATTTCGAGGCGATTCGTCGGCACGTTGGAATACTCGTTGTTGGCGTTCAGGTATTGCAGCGTCAACGAGGATTTAGGGATGACGAACGGGGTGTTATCGACGAGTTGCGTGACGGTGTTCGGGTCGGGCTTGGGCGGCGTGGTCGTGTCCCAAGAGGCGTCGCCGCGTCCGAGTTTGAGAGACTGGATGCCGAGCGGCGTCTCGGACTGTTCGCCGCGCATGAAGGCCGCAAGCAGGACGCGACACCTGAGGACAATCATGTTCGAGCACCAGCCAGAGTCATAGAACGGTGCGCGCTCGCCCTCGCGCTGCAACACGTCACGATAGATTCCCTTGATGATTTCCGGCATGAATTAATCTCCTTCTTCAACGTTTCTCAAAAACAGTCGCGCGGATAAGTCCGGCGTCTCGTCCTCTGTGTCAATCAACAGGTCAACGCGCGTGGCGGCCGCTTCCCACATGCGGAACCAGTGGAAGTTGACCGCGTCTGTGTACTTGTCTGTAACCTCTGGATAGACCTCGCCGAGACGCGAATCGTACCAACGCTCGCCGATGAGGCGTGGTTGCGGGTGTTGCGGGCTGTCGTATGTGTAGACGATTTCGGGGAAGACCTGCTGGATGATGAGCACGGCCCGCACCTGAATCGGCAGGAAGCTCCGGAGCAGGTTCTCAATCTGGTTGCGCTTGCGGATGATGAGCGCGGCATCGTCCGTGTCGGGCGTGAGATAGATGCCGACCGTGTCGCGCGCGTACCAATTTTCGTTGCCGCGCGCAGTGTCGTAGAGGTAGTGCATCGTGTCGCGGATGCGTCCGAGCGCGCCGAACTTGGCGTTGTTGCGCGTGTCGATGGTGGTCGAGCCGGAGTTGCGCGCGTCGGTCGTTTTGGTGGACGGATACGAAGGGCTGTCGTGCGCCTGACTCTCGTTGGTGCGGAAGACGAGGCGCGTCGTCTGCGCGTCGAGACGGACGGCCGACGGCGCGCGGCGCGTGAACTGCCCTTCGGTCAGGCGCGCGTCCGTCGCCTGCCCCGACGCCGTCACGACATTCAACCAGACGTGCTGCCCTTCGATGCGGTTCGAGGTGAAATAAAGCTCTGCATGGTCTGCGTCGAGCAGCACGGCCGAAGGCTCCTGATTGTCGTATTCGAGGAAGCTGTCAAGCGTCAGTTCGCGTTGTGTCCAGACGGCGTCTGTGTGCGCGGCGAAGTCGAGTTCCGTCGTCGTGCGCCAGAAGATGTTTCGGCGTCCGTCATGCTTGCGCCCCGTCCAGAAGACCCAGATTTTGTCGCTCACGGAAGCGTCGTAGAGGACGAAAGGCTCGCGGTCGCCGACCGCGCCGCTGGTGAGGACGCGCGGCGTGCCCCACGCCTGACCGTCAAAACGGTTGTAGAGGATGCGCCACCTGTTCGAGTCGCGGCGCGAACTCCAAAAGAGCCAGATACGGCCGTCCGCATCCTCGAAGGCCGTCGGCTCGGTGTCGTCTGCGGCGAGCATCGCGGGCGGCGGCGGCACGCCGAAGCCGAGTGTCGCGGCGGCGGTCGATTCGCCGGTATCGACGACGATGGACGACTCCGCGCCGATGGTTTGAGAGACGAGTCGCACGCGCCCTTGCGAATCGACCGCGCCGCGCGGAATGTAGCTCTTGATGACGTTGGCGACTTCGGCGGCGGTCGCCTGTTCGATGTTGTTGAAGTGGCGTGGCTGGAAGACGATGACGACGGGCAACGCGCCGTCGTACTTGAGCGAGAGCGTGTCGCCGGGTTTGAGTTGGAATGGCTGCTGACGCGCGCTGAGAAGTTCGGCGGCGCGTGCGTCTGCGCCCGCGTCCGTTGCGGGCAGTCCGAGTTTGACAGCGCCCGTCCATTTCGTCTTGAGCGAAACCTTCACCCCTTGCGCAGCGGAGGTGAGCAGAATCCTTCCGCCGTGTGTGACGGAGGCTTCGATGCCGGGCATCTCCCGGTCGAGGAAGGCGGCGACCTCTGCGGCCGTCGCCTGCGTGATGTCCTTGAAGTCCTCGCGGTGGAATCTGACGGTCTTGAAGCGCGCCTTGCCGCCTTCGACCACACGCAGTTTCAGGCGGTCGCCCTCCGCCAGTGCGAACGGCTCGGACTTGGTTCCCTTGATGCGCGCTGGACGCGCGGGACGCCCGGCGGCGACGAGGTTGAGCCGCAGTTGCGGCAGATAAGTGTCTGCATCCTTCTTCGTGTACGCGGTGTAGAAGACGAGAAAGTTGCCGTCCTGTTTCCTGCGCACGGCGGCCGGATGCTTCGAGAGTTGGTCGCGGAAGGTGACGGGCTGCGCGGGCAGCCAGTGGTCGTAGTCCCAGAGTTTGAAATAGATGTGCGAGTAGTCGCCGGGGGCGCTGAACTGCGAATCATCTATGCCGGGACGATGCGCGCGGCGGCGCGCATGGTAGAAGAGCCAGTGGCGCTCCTCGTTCTCGCGCGCGGTCGAGAGACGCCCTTCGTATGCTACGTCGATGGTCGCCAGACGCGGCGCATCCCACGCGCCCGCGCGCCGCGTCGCCTCCCAGACGGCGAGTTGCTCCGGGTTGTTGGAGTTGAAGATGTTGTGGACGAACTCTTTAATCTCCGCGTCCCATGTCGTCAGGCGATTGAGCGTCGCGCGCAGGTTCGGCGCGATGCCGGTCGTGCGATAGAAGTGCGGGGCATACCTGATTTCGTTGCGCTGTTTGCTGAAGGGCAGGCTGTAATCGGTCGGCCAGCCGAGCCATTGCGCGAGCAGTGGCAGGAGCGCGCCGTCGACGCGACTGACATCGGAGAAGTTGCGCGCGGCCGAGGCGTAGCTGCGCAAGAGGTCGAACTGCGCGCCGAACATCTCGACGAGACGGCGCAACTGTCCTTTCTCCATGTCGGCCGGGTCGAGTTGCGGGACGACGGGCGGACGCAGCGTGTCGTAACGCCTGTAGAGCGACGGCAGCCATTCGTAGAGATGTTCGGCAGAGGCGTAGGCCGTCGTCGCGAGGGCGGAGACGAAGACGGGGAAATAGTTCGGCGGCTGGCTCGCGTCGAAGGCGGCGACGGCGTAGTAGTAGTTTGTTTCGCCGCGCAGTTTCGTATCGAGAAAGACGGCAGGCTCGCCCGCCTTCGTCTTAGTGTCGAGATGGACGCCGGGGTCTGTGCGTATCTGTTCGAGGTCTGGGAAAGAGTTTTCGCGGCGGACGATTTTGACGCCCTTGAAGCCGGGAAGGTCGGCCTTGCGCGGAGTCGTCCAGAAGAGACGGATGCGCCCGCCCCTTGCGTCGGCCTCGGCTCTGACGTTGCTCGCCTGCACGACTGTCACACGCCTCCCGTCACTTTAATCTGGAAGTTGCCGGGCACGGGAATCTCGTTCTGTTCGAGTTGAATGAGTCCGTTACCGGCAATCGGGTCAGGCCCGCCCGACCTCTGAAAGACCGAGACGAAGACGCTCATCACGCCATCGACGCTCTCCAACGCTTCGTAAATCTTGCTGATGTAGAGCGTCTGTTTGAAGTCCACCTTCTCGAACTCGAAGAGCGCGCGCACGGCGCGGTCGGCCGCGTTCGAGACATCGACGTTGCGGAAGTAAGGCAGCGCCTCGACGCTCGCCGTGACGTTGATGCTGACGTAGCTCGGAGCTTCAATCTGGATGAAGGTCGTGAGCATCCGCTTGTCTTCAAAGTAGGCGAGCAGGTCTTGGATGAGGATGTCCGAAGGCGGCTTGCCGCTCCCCGTCGGCGCAATGTAGAGCTTGATGTTGTTCCAGCCAGTTGATTCGGCGCGCGCCTTCGAGACGCCGGGAAACAGACGCGCCAGCGAGACGTAATCTTCGGCCGTGACGGCGCGTTGCATGGAGTTAAAAGCCGTCGGCGCGAACCTCACGGCCTGTTCCAGAGATTCGCGCTCCGCGCCGCCGCTGGCGGCCTCGCGGTTGACCACTTTCGCGCCGAGCAGTTGGAGTTGGGGCGCGCGGCTGACAACGGTGATTTGTCCTGCGCCGACGTTCCCGGCCGCGCCGCCGCCGACGCGATAGTTGGCGACGATGCGCGCGCCCGCAGGCGGGATGCGGCCGTACTGCCCGTCGCCGAAGATAACGGTCGTCACGTCGTTCTCGTCGGTCTCAATCATGTAATCGGCGTCGGCGCGGCGGCTGAAGGCGAGCGTCGAGGCGATGCGCTCCTGCCGTTCGAGCGCGACGAGTTGCTCGTCCGTGTAAGCGGGACGACTGAGGACGAGGTTGCGGCGGAGCGTCCACGGGGGAGTCGGCGGTTGTGTCTCGACGACGATTTCGAGCGTGTCGCGCAGCAGACGCGCCTGCGCCAGCGGATAACGCTGATTGGGTGTCCCGTCCGAGACGCCGATGACTTCGTTGGCGACGGTGCGCCCCTCGCGGACGGGGATGATGTCGGGAATCTCTTTGAAGTTTGCGAGCGGCGTGCCGTCGGGCTGCTTGGCCGAGTTCGGCTTCGCGTCGCGCGTGTTGATGAGCAGGGGCTTCTCGTCCGTGTACTCGAAGGTCACACTGGGACGTTCGCGCGTGCTCACGGTGGCGAACTGGTCGCCGCGTCTGACCTCGATGTACTGCTTGACGTTGTTGGCGACGATGACGCTCAGGCGCGAGGTGGCGGCGGCGGCCGGAGCCATCTCGTAGCCGATGAGGCGCAGGTGGTTGATAACGCTGCGGCGCTCCTGCGCGGTCGGGAGAAAGGCTTCGTTGGCAAGCCGGTCTTGATAGTAGCTGAGGATGTCGCCCATGTAGGCGAACAGTTCGACGAGGACGATACCGAAGTCGGCCTCGGAGCGGTCAGTCCATTCGGGCAGTTTCGACGGGATGAGGTCGAGCAGCGCCTTGCGGAAGCTCTGATAATCGCGTGACAGGTAGTCAATCACCTGACGGTTGTCTCTGATGTTGATGGTCGCCATAAGGTTTTTCCCCGCGCTCCTTAGAAGGCAATCTTGACGCGGCCGGTTTCGAGGCGGTCGCGGCGCACATAGACCACTTCGAGTTCGAGCCGCTCTTCGCCGCTGTTGATATCGACCTGCTCGACGATGATTTCGTCTCCGAGCCAGCGGACGAGAGCCTTGCTGACGGCGAACTCGGTGGTCGCCGCGAGTATCTCGTTGTTCGGGTCGAAGACCAGTTCGCGCAGGCCGCAGCCGAACTCCGGCAGGTTGACGCGCTCGCCCGGCGCGGTCAGCAGGACTTGAATAATCTTGGCGCGGATGCGGTCGTCGCCTTCGAGCGTGGCGACGCGGCCGAGGTTGTTGATGGTGAAGGGAAAGGCCAGACCCGTCGTGTCCATCTGCACAGACTCCTTTGCGTCTCTCTTCATTTGACGTGGCCGATGGTCGCGCCACTCTGCGAGAGAGTGACCGTGCCTATCTGCTGTAGATTGCCCGTCACCTCGATGCCATAAATCTCCATATTGGCGACGATGTGCGCGACGACGCCGCCCGCGATGGCGAAGGAGAGTTTGCGCCAGCCCTCGCGCGCTTTATCGAGGTCTTCCGCCGGAAGCTTCGAGAAGGCAGGCGACAAGACTGCGTCCATCTGCTCGAAGATTGCTTTCGACATTCCGCTGGTGGCGGCGATGTTTCCGGGGTCAAGTGGCATCTGCTAACGGCCTCCTTATTCGACCTTGTGCTTTGCCGAGAGCGGCACGTTGAGCAGCATCGGCGTGACGGGCGGCGAGGTCGGCGCGCCGAGGTTGCCGACGTGCGTGTGCGTCGCCAGCATCGTCAAGAATTGCTGCACGGCCATCTGAAATTGAAGTCCGAGCACCATCGGTTCAATCGCCGCCGCGCCGCCGAGCTTGATGCTGGTGCTGACAATCTCGACGCTGCCCGCGCCCATCGTGATTTTGTTGCCGTTCTTGTCTTCGACCGTCACGCCGCCCGAAGAGAGCGTAATCTTGTTGCCGCCGTTGACGCCGTCGGTGACGGTGACGCCTGAGGAATCGAGAAATACTTCGTGGCCGTTTGCGCCGTCTGTCGTCTTGATGCCGTCCTTGTTCAGAGAGACGACGTGGCCGTTCTTGGCTTCGACCAACAGAATCATCTCGTCGTCGTCTGCGTCCTCGAACTGCAAGGTGTGGCCTTTCTGCGTCTTGAGGATTTTGCGCGTCGGCGGATGTTGCGTGTCCTGCTTCGAGCCGTCCGCAGCGTTGATTTTCGGCGTCTCAGGCTCGCCGCCCGGCTTGCTCCAGAACGCGCCGACCCACACCGGATATTCGAGGTTGCCCGCCTCGAATTCGACCCACACGCCCGCGCCCGTCGGCGGGATGAAGAAGAAGCCTTCATCGGGCGCTCCGCCGTAGGGCGCGCACGGCAAAGCCCAACCAGACACCACCTCGTCGCCCAACACGCTCGGCACTTTGACGCGCAGCCGCCCGCGCTTCTCCGGGTCGGCGTTATCGACGACGAAGGCGCGATACTTGCCGTAGAAACGCGACTCGACGCGCTCGACCAGACGTGTCAGCAGTTCGTCGTTCATCAAAAGTCTCCGAAGAGCGACCCTCCGACGGGCGGGAAGTCGGCTGCGCCGGCCGGACTGAGCGCGTTGCGTCGCGCACGGAACTGCTGCGTGTAGCGTTCGTCGCGGAAGAGATGTCGGACTCCGGCCACGTAATAGACGCCGCTGAAACGCTCGCCGACGCCCTTGACGGGAACGAGTCTGCGCGCACGCAAGACCCCGTCGTAGAGCGCGCCTTCGACCTCTCCGCGTGCCTCGACGAACCACTCGGCCTCGTCGTAGATGGCGCGGCCGAAGTTCTCCATCTCGGCGAGGCTGAAGGCGACGGCGTGTTTGACGAACAGGCGCGGCGTGATGCCTTCGGGCGGAGCCGTAATCTCGGCCGCCGTGTCGCGGCCGAGCGCGCGCTGGTCGCTGCTCTCGAACGTCGCATCCTGCAACTCTTTGGCGATGGGGTCGATTTGCCGCATGCGGACGTTGGTCGGGCGCATCGCGTCGGCGTGCGCGTCGAAGGAGATGAGGTTGGTTTCATCTCCGAAGTGCGCGGCCAGAGTCGGCAGCGGCGCGTCGCTGAGCACCGGCCGACGGAAGAAGCCACGGTCGCCTTCGACGAAGCACTCGAAGCCGTTGCGCCGCGCCAGACGCTTGAGAAACTGGATGTCGGATTCGCGCTGGATGATGGTCGAAATCATCTCTTCGTGGACGACGCCCGTATCGTCAACCTCTGAGAGGAGGTTGTAGTTCTGGAAAATCTCGCGCGCGATGTCGCTATCGCTCTTGCCCGGCCAGTCTTTGATTTTTTCTTCGAGACTCATTAGACAGGTCGCGTCCATGCCGCGCACTTCGACGAAGGATTGGTCTTCGTCGGGGTCGATGTGCGGGCGCACCTGCGTGATGTAGCCTTCCATCAACGGCTGCTCCTCGTCGTCGAGCACGACGGCGACCTCCACCTTGTTCCAGAGTTTGAACCGTTCATCGTCGAGATAAGCCCACAGGCCGTCGTCCTGCTTGTAGGTGGCAAGGCGTAGGCGGAAGGCTGCGGCGAGGCGATGGTCTTCCTCAACCTCCAACTCAAGGAGGTCTGCGAAGAGGTCGAACGCGTCCTCGTCTTCAATCCGAATGGTGGCGGCTATCTGCGGCACGCTGAAGGACTCCGTCCCGGCAAACAATCAGGTGATTTGATTCGGCGGCACGACGATTTTCGCGCCCGTGCGCGAGAGCCTCACGGAGTCGGCCGTCAGTGTGAAGTCGCGCGCGTTGATTTTGGTGATGATGGCAGCGCGGCTCAGCGTCACGCTGTTGTAGGTCAACTCCAAGAGGGACGCGGCGGCGTCCGAGTGCAGTTCGACCACGCCGGGCGTCGCAGCCAGTTCGGCGACGAGCGCCTGCCAGTTGGTTTTCGCCTGCACGTCGTCGAAGGTGAAGGCTTCGGAGGTCTGTTCGGCGGCGGTGCGTCCGGCCGCGCGCAGGAAGTTGAAGCCATGATGCGCGATGCGTTTGACAATCTGCGTGCGCGTCGCAGACGACTCAGGATAGACGACGACGATGGTCGCCAGCAGGAAGCTTTCTGCCGTCGCACCCGGCTCGCTGAGGTTGGCGAGCGGGACGGCCTGACCAAAAGCGTCGAGGTCTTCGAGCAGTTTCCCGAAGCGGTTGAGGAAGGTTTTGTGCGAGAGCACAAGACGCTCCGTGACGTGCGGTCGGCGGTCGAGCAGGTCGGGCGGATAAGGCGTTTCGGGGTTGGCATCGGAGAGTTGCCACCAGCGCGTCGGGTCGCCGTAATACTTGAAGGCGAGCAGGTCGAGGCGCTCGCCCTCGCGGACGGTGTGCAGGAAACTTCCGTCGAGGCGCGGGATGAGACGCAGGTCTTTGCCCCGCAGCCGCTCGCCTTTGGCGTCGATGGGGCTGGACTCTCTGAGTTTGCGATAGCGTGAGCCTTTGCCGAACATAATCAGACGGGAACGACCGTGTTGGCGATGTCGCCGAGATTCGAGAGGTTGAGCAGCGACATGACTTCCGTCAGCGCCCGCGAGTAGAGGAACGGTGCGTTTGCGCCTTCGATAACCTGTAGGTTGACCGAGACGGTGGCGCGCGTCGGGTTGAGGTCGATGCTGAACTCCTCCTCCTTAATCTGCATGCTCGTAATGTTGACGGGGAGCACCTTCTTGCGCCCCCAGACGAAGAGGATAACGGGCGGATTCTTGGCCTCGTCAGTAAACGTGAACTTGACCTCCGAGCCGCCGAGCAGCGCCGAGACCGCGCCGCTCAACAAGCCCGACCCCTTCGGCGTCATCATCAGTTCGAGCGTCGAAAGCTGCGGTGCGACGCCGAACTCCTCCGTGAGCGTGTCGCCCTCGTTGAGCTTGTCGGTCGCATCGAGACGAATCTCGAACGAGAGCGTCTCTTCGTTGACCTTGAGCACCTGCTTGCCGCGCACGCTGGTCTGCGTGTCGGGCTGGCTCTTCTGAAGCAGCGCAAGGTTCTGCGTGCCGCGCGCACGAGGCGTGCGCGGCGGGTCGGCCGTCACCGTCCGGCTGCGGCTGATGGTCTGCGGGTTGAACTGAAAGACGACGATGAGCGGCGGCAGACTGATGCCGAACTCGACGAAAGCGCCGCGCAGGATTTTCGGTTGGTTGCTGAAGCCGCCTGCCATGTCCGTTCTTCTCCTTACTTCCCCTCAAGCCTGAAGCGCGTGCAAGAGCGCGCGTCCAATCTCTTCGGCGCCGGCCCGCGCAATCGCCTCGTCGCTCATCTCTGCGAAAGAGACGCGGACGGGTCGCACCTCCAACAGTTCGATGTCCACGTCCGTCGCCAGATGTTGCAACTCTCTGCCCATCCACTCGCGCACGTACTCGAAGGTGAGGCGCGCGATTCTGTCGGCGCGCTCGGCCTGCTCCGCGCCGCACAGGCACGACATACGCACTTCGTCGAAAGCCACTTTCGGAAAAGGCATCTCGCTTCTCCGCTCGCCTAATCGCTCAACATCGAGTGGTAGGGCGAGAACTCCATCTCGGTACACATCCGGCCGATTTTTTCGTACTCGCGCCGCGCCGCGCGGATGACGTGGCGCATGTGTATACGGCCGGAATTTTCGGCCGCCATGAAGGCCGCGTTGACGGCGATGTTTTTGATATTGCCGCCCGCCACGTTGAGACGACTGGCGAGGAAATCGAAATCCACGTCTTCATCGACGGGCGCACCGGCCGGGAAATGCCTCTGCCAGATGAGGAAGCGTTCGCCCTCTTCTGGGAACGGAAACTCGACGGCGGCGCTGACGCGACGGAAGAAAGCATCGTCGATGTTCTTGCGTAGGTTGGTCGCCAGCACGACCATTCCGTCAAACTCCTCGACGCGTTGAAGGAGAAAGTTAATCTCGATGTTAGCGTAGCGGTCGTGCGCGTCTTTCACTTCGGAGCGTTTGCCGAAGAGCGCGTCCGCTTCGTCGAAGAACAGAATCGCGTTGGAGGTCTCGGCCTCTCTGAAAATCTTGCTGAGGTTCTTCTCCGTCTCGCCGATGTACTTGCTGACGACGGTCGAGAGGTCAATCTTGTAAGCGTCGAGACCGAGTTCGCGCGCGATAATCTCGACGGCCATCGTCTTGCCCGTCCCGCTCGCGCCGTAGAAGAGCGCGCAGATGCCTTCGCGCCCGCCGACGGCGCGGCCGAAGCCCCACGTGCCGAAGACCTTCGAACGGTGCTTCATCTGCGCGCACAATTCGCGCAGTTGCGCGTGCGCGTTCGGCGGAACGACGAGGTCTGACCACTCGTGACGCAGTTTGAGTTTGCGCGCCAGCGTGCCCAGTCTTTGATTCGATTGTGCGCGGCAGGCCGCGTATAAAGCTTCTGCATCGACGCCGACCGAACGCCCCGCGCGCAGGTGTGCGCCGTTCGTCGCAGAGACAAAGGCGCGCTCAATTTGCCCCGGCGTGAGACGAAACTTTCCGGCCAACTCCTCCCAATCGACATCGGCTGCGAGACAGCCGCGCTCGTCGGCCAGCGTCCGCCACAGACGACCGCGCTCGTCCGCCTCCGGCGACGACAATTCGACGCTCAGGAAGAGATGGCGTTTGAACTCTCCGGCCGGTTCCCACTCCTTCTCCGTCACGACGAACGTCAGCCACGCGAACTCTTCTAACGCCTCCACGACCGCGCGCCTGTATGCCGGGAGACGCTCGTCCTGCTCGGCGAGCAGGAGGTCGAAGTGTTCGAGGAAGAGCGCCGCCGGTTGCAGGAGCGCCTCGCGGAAGAGCGCGGCGATGGTCGCCTCGAAATCTCGCCCGTGCGCCAGAGCGCGGCGCAGGTCAATGACCAGCAGCGGCACATCCAGTTCCTGACAGAGCGCGGCGGCGAGAGACTTTTTGCCCGCGCCCTCCGCGCCGTGAAAGTGATAAATCAGCAGGCGGTCGGAAGCGCGCCCTCGCTCAAGATGCTCGCGCGCGATGGTCAGCAGACGCGTCTTCAGCTCTTCAGGCCAACGCAGTTGCGCTAACGCAAACGGCGCGGACGCCAGACGCGCGCTCGCAGCAACCTCATGACCGACGCCGCCCGCGCCGAGCAGGTAGCTGCCTATCCGTTCGTCGAGTTGCAGGCGGCGTGCGAGCAGCGGCGCATCTGCGCCCTCCGCGCAGCGCAGCAGGCGTGCGCGGAATAGTTTGGACTGCGGCGAGAAGTAGGCGCGCGCACGTATCCGCTCCTGCGGCGAGTTGCAGAGCAGGCGCAGAAGCAGTTCGACGCTCGGACGCTTGCGCGTGATGTCGTCTTGCAGGTAGGCGAAAAGCTTTTCGTATTTGAGGTCTGCTTCGAGCGCGAGACAGACGACGAGCGCCTGCGTCTCGAAAGTGTTGAAGCCGAAGAGCTGCGCGAGGTGCGGCACGGCGAGGCGGACGCCGTGCTCGTAGCTGGCGAGCGTTCTCTGTTCAATCTCGGTGCGCCGCGCGGCAATCTCCTGCGAAAGCGCATCCGTATCTGCGCCCTGAAGGTTTGCGTCGCTCTGCGTCTCGTCTTCAGGCGCGCTGAGCAGTTGGTCGATTTCGGCTTCGGAGAGATAGACGCCTTTGAAGACCTGCGGCTCGACGCCCGACTGCGTGCGCACGCGCGCCACTTCGCGCCGCAGCAGGAGGTCGAGCAGGCGAAACTCTGCGGAGAGGTGTTCCCAGTTGTTCGCGTAGGGCGTCAGCATCTTTAACTTCAAGAGAGCACTTTCAGAGTCAAGGCGTTTGAATCCGTGCCGTTGACGGTGACCCTCACCTGCACATCTCCGAAGGGGAGATTCTGCGGGACGGCGACCGTCAATTGCGTGGCGTAGGCGTGCGCGCCGACGTTCACAGCGGTCGCGCCGAATTTGACGGCGACCGTCTTGCCGGACAGACCAAGCCCGCGCAACGTGATGCTCGCGCCGCGCGTCGCTTTGAGCGGCTCGACGCTTTCGAGGAGCGGCGGCAGCCGGTTCGATTCGCGGTTATCGACCAGCACGGAGGCCGCGAGGTTCGTCGCCAGAATGCGCGGCATCGTGACGACAACCTGCGCGGGGTTTACGTTCTCGCCCTTGCGGATGAGAAGGTCGCCGTAGCGGACGTGAACATCTTTGCCGTTGAGGCGTTGGCCGTTGACGGTGATGGTCGTCTGCGCCGGGTTCGCTTTGGTCGTCACGTTGACGGATTGAATGAGAGGCATCACCTCGTAGAGACGCGCGTTACTGCGCGCGGCGGCGGGGCTGCCGACGAGCAGCACAACCGGCTTGAGGCCGTTGCTCGTAATCGTCTCCGGCACGGTCGTGCGGACGAGTTTGGCGTCCGCGTCGTAGACGGCCGGGGCGCTCTTCCCGTCAATCTCGACGGCGACGGTCGTCGCCGCAGGCACTTCGTAAGGAATCACGAGCGGCACGCCCGTCAGTCCGCGCAGAGGACGAATCGCGTCAATCCAGGGACGCACCTCGAAGGAGACGGGCGCGCTCTCCTGTCCGCCGGAGATGACAGAGAGGCTCACGCGCGGCCCACGCGTCAGCGCATCGGGAACGATGAGCGCAATCTCTTCGGGCGTGCATTTGAGAAGCGCCGTCTCGTCGAGCATGAGTTCGTCGAGGCGGACGACGGTCGAACTGTTGGCCGTCTTGAGGTCGTGGCCTTTGACGACGAGCGTCGAGCCTGCGGCGACCGTTGCGGGCGTGACGGATTCGACGAGGGGCGCGCCGCGCGTCGTCGTCAGCAGTCCGATTTCCTGCACGGGAGGCGCGGGCAGTTCGGTCGGCGCAATCGGCGCGATTTGCACGAGCGACACGTCGTAGACGACCGAGAGGCGATAAGCTTTGCTGAGTCCCGTCCAGATTTTGGAGAACTCTTCGACGGTGGTCGGCGCTTGTGTAATCTTCACCTTCTCGAAGGAGTTGCGCAGTTCGGGCGCAAACTGCGCGTCCTCGTTGGCGTCGAAATCGCTGTCGTGCACGTCGTTGAGGATGGGATATTCGTGCAGGATAGCCATCGCGTTGCCGAGCAGTTGATGTGCCGTGATGTCGTCCTGCGCCGTGCTGTCGCCCTTCTTGGCGTAGGCGGTCAGAAGATAGTGGAGCGAGAGTGCGACGGGCGGACGCTTGCTGCCCTGCGGGTTGGTCTTGTCGCCGCGCCAGTCCATGTTGTTAAAGAACGGATTGGTTTCGACGTGATAGAGAAACAGGTTGACGCCGTCGGTCACGCTGACGCGGTCGTCGTCTGGCGGCAGCGTTGTCACTTTGGGCACGACTGCGCCGAGCAGCGGCGGCTTGTTCATCTTGCGTGCAAGCAACTCCGCAATCGCTTTCGTTACTGCGCCGATGGCTAGATAGCTCATAGCGATTCGCTCATCCGAGATAGAAACGGCCGAGATAGTGACGGTCTAAGGCTGCCCATCCGTCCGACGAGGGCGCGCTCGTGGGGGCGGGCGCACGCGTCTGCGGCACGGGCGCAGGCGGCGCGGCGGGCGTCTGGTCAACGATACGCACGTCGAGGCGATTGATTGACAGACGAGGAGCGCGCTCCTCAGGCATCGGCGTCTCGCGTCGCGACTCGGTCTCAGGCGTGCGCGCCTGATGTGCGCGTGAAGACTCAGGCACGCGCGTCTCATGTGTACGCGTCGCGTGCGTAGGCGTCGCGTGCGTGCCCGTTGCATGTGCGGCGGGCGCGTGTGGACGTGGCTCGCTCGGCGGTCGCGTGCTTGCAATCTCTCGCGGGGTTTGCCTCGCGGCTGCCTGCATCATGGTCGCCTGTCGCACGTTTGCCTGCGGCGCGTGCGCGATGTCCGCTTCGCGGTTCGACTCGCGCGGGCGTGCGGCGAAGGAAGCGGCGTGGGTCGGCGCGTGCGGAGCAGGTTGAGATGGTGTGCTTGTGCGCGTCGTCGCGGCGTCCGGCGTCCGGCTCTCATTCGCGCTGTGTGATTGAAGTGAGCGTGGCTGAGATGTCGAAGACGACTTGTGAGCGTTGGCCGCTGCATCTTGCACGCCGAGACGTTCGTCGCGCGGGACTTGCATGCGCGCGCGCAGTTCCGAGATGTGCGCTTCGAGTGTTTTGTGAGGCTCGGATGCCTGCGCGTGCGGGACTTGCGACCGCCCGACGCGCGGCGCGACGCTCCTCTCCGTCGCTTCTTCGTCGTCGTTGACTGAAGGCGATGCGATGTTGAATCGGGGGCTGTCCGCGTGCGACTCCTGTGCCGGTTGCGCGTCCGTTGTTGTTTGAGACGCGCCTTCGTCGGGAGTGACGCCTGCACGCGTGCGGAGGTCGGTGTGCGGCAGAGAGTTTTCGACGGGCGTGCGCGCGTTGGACGAGTCTGTGAAACGCACGTTCTGCGCGCGTGGATGAAGTGGCGCGTCTAAACCATCCGGCAGATGCGGCGGCGCGGGTTCTCTCAGAGGCGCTTGCTCCTGCGTGCGCGCTGAAGTGTGTGCTGCGGGTGCGTCGTCGCTTGTGTGCGGGTGCGTGGGGGGTTGTGCTGGCAGCGGCGGCGTCGAGTCGTCTGCGAGCGCGTGCGCGTGCGGGTCTGTGCGTGATGTCTCGAAGTCTGCGGCGTCGGCCGGAGCGGCGACGTTTGTGTGCGGGAGTGGGAGGGCGTGCGTCGAGCGGCGCGGCGCAGCAGGTGCGGACGCGTCGAAGGGGCGTGCGCCCGCGCGCAGCACGCCCGAAAGATATGAGGGTTTGAAGTCGGCAGACATAGACGACACGTTTTGGCTGTTGGTAATCAGTCGAAGCCTTCGAGTCCTTCCCTGATGAGCGCCAGATAGCGACGCCGCTTGGGTCGCGGCAGAGAAAGAATCTCCTGCTCCGACCAATGGTAATAGCGCGCGAGCGTGTGCACCTCGCGTTCGAGCGCGGCGAGGCCGGAGCGCAGTTCGGTCGCAAAGAAGGCCGTGAAGTCGAGCGTCGTCGAGAAAGGCGCGCGGCACTCAGGACACGTCCCTTCGAGTTCGACGCCGACCTGCGGAGTGCGCCGCGCCATCTCGGTCTCGATGGCTTGAAGCTCATCCGGCGACAGGCGTTCGACAAACGCTTCCTCGACGTGCGTCTCATCGCCCGCGCATCTGAGACAGCGCGCCAGCAGCAATCTCAAAGAACGCTCATGGTCTGTGCGATAGACAGCGGCGAGCGCCTCCTGGTCGCCGCCCGTCGGCAGACGCATCTCGACGGGAGACGAGAGCGGCGCGTCGAAGAAACGTTCGTGCGCGGGCTTGCGCTCGATGTGCAGTTCATCGAGAAAGAACGAAACATCGAGCGGCGCGCCGCACTGTTCGTTCTCGCAGCCGAGGACGGCTTCAACCTTCGCGCCGAAGGTCATCTGACGCGCCTTGATGATGAGATAGTCGCGGTCGCAGACGTTCAGGTCGCGGACGAGCGCGGCGTCGATGCGCTCGAACGAGCCGAGCCGCTTGACGCAGCGGCTCAGGAGTCCCGTGACGACGGCGGCCGTCGAAGCGTCGGCACGCATGCACGCCAGATATTCTTCGTCGCGCCCGTCAAGCGGAGCGAGTTCGACTTCCTCATGCAGCACGCCTTCGCCATCGACGTACCCACACGGCAGCAGGAAGCGCCCTTCCTCCGGCCTCTCGGCGCGGTTGGCAGAGAGGCGTGCGGCAGCGGCGTCTGCTTGCCCTGCGTGCGGTGCGTGCGTGTCGGATGCCGCCGCGTCTGCGTGTCCGCCGTGCGTCATCAGGTCTCCGTCGGCTCGACTACGGAGCGGTCGCGCTCCCAACCCTCGTTTTCGAGCTTGATGGTCTGAATCATCACGGCATTGGCGCTCGCGTCGAGGTCGGGCAGCGTTTGAAATTCGGAGACCCAACACCTGTAGACGTTGTAGGAGAGCACCTTCTGGTCGGCCTCGTTGAAAACGTCGATGGTGATGTTCTTGCGAAAGTTCTTGAGCGACATGGCGGCGTCGCCCTGAAAGTTGTTGACGAGGTTAGCCCAGTCCTCGAAGGTCGTGTCGTGTGAGACTCCGGCCGTCAGGGTGATTGCGTCGTAGCGGGTCTTGCCCGGCAGTTTATGTGTCGTCGAGGGGTCGCCGCCCTCGCGCCACTCGACCATCTCGGTCGTCTTCTTCAGCGCGCTGCATCGGTTCAGACCGGCGACGTAGACGTTGTCGACCTTAATCCTGAACTTGAAGTTGCGATAGGGGTCGTAACGCTGCGGATTAACGGTGAATTTCGCCATCTCAGTATGACTCCTTTAGTTAAGTAGGCGCGGGCGGCGCTCGCTCTCAGGCGGCCGACTGTCCGGCCTTCTGGCTCAGTCTGAGCACGACAAACTCGGCCGGTTTCAAAGGGGCGAAGCCGACGAGAATGTTGACGCGACCGGCGTCGATGTCGGCTTGCGTCGTCGTCTTGTTGTCGCACTGGACGAAGAAGGCTTCGTTGGCCGAACGACCCTGAAACGCGCCCGCACGAAATTGCAGCATCATGAAAGCGTTGATGTTGAGGCGCAGGCTCGACCACAGTCCTTCGTCGTTCGGCTCGAAGACCGCCCATTGAATCCCGTTGTAGATGCTCTGTTCGAGGAAGATGGCCGTGCGGCGGACGGGGATGTAGCGCCACTCCGCGCCGCCGAGCGTGCGTGCGCCCCAGACGACCATTCCCGATGCGGGAAACGTGCGGATGACGTTTGCGCCGATGGGGTTGAGCGTGTCCTGTTCGGCGTCCGTGATGTCTTTGAGCAGACCGACCGCGCCGGCCACGTTGGCCTCCGTCCCGGCCGGCGCTTTCCACACGCCGCGCCGCGCATCCGTGCGCGCGTAGAGTCCCGCGAGATAGCCTGAAAGCGGGACGACAATCGGCTCGGCCGACGCGCCGGTGGGGTCGATGGCCTTGAGCCAAGGGAAATAGACGGCCGCGTAGGAGCTTTTGAATTGAAGTCCAGCGACGAAGGCTTGCGCGTCCTCTTTGGTGTCGTCGGTGATGCTCATGTCGCCGATGAAGAAACAGTCGCCGCGACGGTCGCAGTAGCTCGCGCCGAAATCGACCATCGTCGTCGAGCCGATGCCGGGGACGGCGATGATGTTCACGTCGCGCACCACGTCGAGCAGCGCGAAGCCTTTCTGATAGTCGTTCTCCTGCGGCGTCACGCCGTCGCTGCCGGCCGTCGCGGCGACGACGTTACCCGTGACGGTGCTGTCGCCGACGAGATAGTTGCTGCCTGAGGCCGGACGCAGCACGCCCGCGCCCGTCTGCTCTTCGCCGCGCGTGCGCCCCAGTTTGAGCAGACCGGCGGCGTTGCCCGTCGGCGCGTCCAACACCTGCACGGACGAGCGTTTGCCGCCGACGCCGGAGGTCAGCGTGTAGAGGTTGTTGGCAAACTGCGCGTCGAAAGAGTCGAAGGCCAGCGGGTCGGTCGAGCCACGCAGGGGCGAGAGGTTGCCGACGGCCGTTTTGATGGCGGCGGCAATCTGCGAACCGTCCGTTAAAGGCTCGGCCAGCGTGATGAGCTGCGGCCCGTCGCCGTTAACGTCAATCAGCAGGTTGCGATTGCCGGACGGCAGGCTGGTCTGCGGGCCAGTCCCGCTGCGGCTGAAGCCTTTGGTCGTCGAGTCGTTAGGCTCGGCCGTCACGCGGACGAATTTCGACTTCGCGTTGACGACCTTCTCGACGAAGTTGACGGCCTCCGGGTTCATGCTCAGGTTGTCGTAGGTTTCGAGCAACTCGGTCACGAGCGGTTGCGTGCTAATCTCCCGCTTGACCGTCAACTTGAACTCGTCATTCGGGTCTTGTGCGCCGTTGGCGACATCGACGACGAGCGTGTTGCCCCACTTGCCCGGACTATTGGCCGCGATAGTGAACGTCTTGGCGAGTTGTCCCTGTCGGTCGGCGAGCGAGACGGAGGCCGTCTCGGCGCCTTTGGCGACGCGCACGATGTAGAGGCGTCGGCCGCCGTTATTGAAGAACTGAAGCGCCGAGTGCGCCAGCCAACTATCCGGCAGAAAGCCGCCGTAGACGGTCTGAAACTCGGTGAAGCTGGTGACCATGTGCGCGCGGTTGAGGGAGCCGCGCTCGGCCGGGCCGATGAAGGCGGCCGTCGAAGTGCTCGCCCCTTCAATCGGCCTCACGCCGCTGGAAACTTCCTGTATGTAAACGCCCGGATGTAATAATTCCATCGTCTCTCTCTCCTTTTGTCTCGCTTCGGCAATGAAACTCGCGGCCTGCGGCGGCGGCGGTCGTTGGCGCTAGGCGTTCTCGGCGGGGCGGATACCCTCGATGCTCGCCACGGCGTTTCCGGCCGTCTGGTCTGGTGCGCCCTGCGCGGATGACGAAATCATGCCCTGACTCATCAACTTGTCCACTTTGGCGTTGTTGACAAGCTCGTAGTCTTCGACCGTGCCGGACGTTTCTCCGGGAGCCAGATGCAGCGTCGCGCCGCTGTTCAGGGGCAGCACGAGCAGGTGTCTGGTCAGGTTCGTGATGGTGTAAGCCATGGCGGGGAATTCTCCTTCTTCGTTGACAGCGGGTTGATTTGTTGGCGTCGGCGGGTTACGAATCACATCTGTCTTAGTCGTGCGGGCTGTGGTCGGGTCTCGACTTGAGGCGCGCGGCAATCTCTTCAATCTTCTCGTGGTTGATGCTGTAGAGCGTGCGCGCGTCGTGCTCGCGGCGCGCGCGCACCAACCCGTCAGCCACCATCTCGTTGAGCACCTCCCGGATAGTTGAGGTCTGCTCGACGATGCGGCGTTCGACCAGCCACCACTCGACAATGCCTTCCAACGTGTCCTGCGCATCCTGATGCTCGACCAGGTAGGACAACACATCGTCAGTGAGATGTGACTTTTCGATTCTGCACATACACAATCCGTCACTCGGTTTCGGACGCACGAATCCGCAAGCGTGGCAAGCGTCGTGCCGACGCGTGAAAGCTGCGGATTACCTTGTGCGGTGCGAAGCGTGGGTGGTCTTTAATGTCATGGCGCGAGCGTGCGCGCCGTGCGGAGATGGCCTCTTTGGCAGGTAAACCGGTAGGACAAATTTGTCTCGTCGCGGCGGGCGTTTGTCCTTGCGCGAGACTTGCGCCCGCCGCCGAACGTTCAGGCGAAAGACTTGTAGGAGTTGACGTCGATTCTGTGTTTGCGAATCAACTCCCAGAAGGCGCGGCGGTTCTTGTCTGCCGCCTGCGCCGCCTTCGTAATGTTGCCTCCGTAGGCCAACAGCAGACGTTGGATGTAGTCCTTTTCAAACTGCGCCACGGTCTTCGTCTTGGCCTGTCTGAAAGACTCGATAGAGGCGGGCGGCTGTGCCCCGACAAGATGAAAGTTCTCCGGCTCAAGCACGCCGTTTTCCGAGAGGACGACGGCGCGCTCGACGACGTTTTCCAACTCCCTGACGTTGCCCGGCCAATCGTAATGCAACATCAATTCCAGTGTCTCGGCGGGAATCTCTGCGGGCGTCTTGTTAAATTCGTGCGTGAACTTTTTGAGGAAGTGGCGTGCCAGCAGAGGGATGTCGCCGAGACGCTCGCGCAAGGGCGGCAGCGTCAGACGAATCACGTTCAGACGATAGTAGAGGTCTTTGCGCAGCTTCCCTGCCTTGACCGCCTCCTCGAAATCGACGTTCGACGCGCCGATAACGCGCACGTCGGCGCGCAGAGTCTTGTTCGAGCCGAGCGGCCGGTACTCTTTCTCCTGTAGGAAGCGCAGGAGTTTGACCTGCGCGAGCAGCGGCAGGCAATCAACCTCGTCGAGAAAGAGCGTGCCGCCCTCTGCCTCTTGCAGCAGACCGGGGCGCGCTTCGCTCGCGCCCGTGAACGCTCCGCGCTCGTGGCCGAACAGTTCGTTCTCGACCAACTCGAACGGAATGGCTCCGCAGTTGACCGGGATGAAAGGCTTGTGCTGGCGCGCGCTCAGGTAATGAATCGAACGCGCGTAGAGTTCCTTGCCCGTTCCGGTCTCGCCCGCCAGCAGGACGCACGCGTCGCACCTCGCCACGAGCGGGACTTTCTTCGTTTCGGCCAGAAAGGCGGGGCTTTCGCCAATCAACTTTCTGAGGCCGATTTTCTCCTTCAACCTTTCCGGCATCGTCTGTTCGCGCCGCGTCCCTTCCAGCAGACACCAGACGCGCGGGAGGATGTTGGCGGCCTTCAACGGCGCGGTGACAAAATCGACCGCGCCCAGTCTGAGCAGCGTTAACAACTCGTCCGGCTCGCCGTCCTCGACGACGAAGATGCAAGGCGTCTTCAACTTCTCGACGCCGAGCGCGCCGAAGACTACGTCCGGACTCTTCAGAAGCGTTTTTGACAGAAAGACGAAGACCAACTGCGGGCGAAAATCGGAGAGAGAGGCGGCGAACGATTTCTCGCATGACGCCTGCTCGAACGTCGCCTCCGACTCACGCTGCACGTCGAACTCCGCCGTGAGCATCTCTCTCAACTGTTCGCAGAGATGTTCAGATTGTGCGAGGTCGTAGAGCAAGATTTTGCGATGTCTCATATGAGGTCTGCCACAGTAAAAGTTCGGGAAAGAATGATAGACGGCACGGAAGGAGCCGCCGGTGAGGCGCGTCGAGGCGGACGCCGCGCCGCAATCTGACATCGAGGCGCGCGCCCTCCCGGTGAGCCTTTCAACACTTTACTTCTGACGGATGACAGGCGAAGACCACTCAGCGGGTGAAGTTACGGGAACTCTCTGCTGCCTGATAACACATGAGGATTACGCTATTCGCGCATAGCCATTCGCCGGGCGAGGGTGTAAACGTAAGGAACTACTCTCAAACATCTGACAAGCGAAAACCGCACTCCGGCTCGCCAGAATTGCATTCACGTTCGCTGCTGGAAGCGGCCTGCCCTTCGTGGAATCGTAGCCGGGGAACGCATTGTCGCAACAGACAGCGAAGAGGTCAACACCAAATTTTCTGCCCCTCTCCGACCGCTTCAGGCGAACTTTCGTCTTCCCCCTTGACAGGCTAGGGAAGCGCGGGCATACTCCCCCTTGACAATCTAGGAGAGAAGGCCGTGACCAAACAGAAAACCGAACAAAAATCAGACCTCTTACAGGGCACGCTCGACATGCTCATCCTCAAGGCGCTCTCGCTCGGCGAGATGCACGGCTACGGCGTCGGGCAGCGCATCATGCAGATGGCCGAAGAGATGCTGCGCGTCGAGGAAGGTTCGCTCTATCCGGCGCTCTACCGTCTGGAGGAGCGCGGGCTTATCGCCTCCGACTGGGGCGTCTCGGAGAACAACCGGCGCGCACGTTTCTACAAGCTGACACGGGCGGGGCGCAAGCAGTTGAACGTCGAGGAAGAAAACTGGCAGAGGTTCGTGTCGGCTATCGGCAAGGTCTTGCAGACGGCCTGATGGAGCGTTCGAGAGATGTCTTATCTGAAGAATCTGTTTCGCAGGGTGCGCGCGCTCTGGCGCGCCGAGGCCATCGAGCGCGAGATTGACGAGGAGATGCAGTTTCACGTCGAGATGCGCGCCGAGGAGAACATGCGGCGCGGCATGTCGCCCGCAGAGGCGCGCCTCGACGCCGAGCGCCGTTTCGGTCATCGCCTGTTGATGAGAGAGCGCGGCTACGACGTGCGCGGCGGGCGCTGGCTCGAAAGCTTCTGGCAAGACCTTCGCTTCGGCACGCGCGTCCTCGTGCGCAAACCGGGCTTCGCAGCGACGGCCGTCCTCACGCTCGCCCTCGGTATCGGCGCCAACACGGCCATCTTCTCCGTCGTCAACGCCGTCATGCTCAAGCCCCTGCCCTACGAGGACGCAGACCGGCTCGTGATGCTCACGGAGCGGCACGAGAAGATTCCGACGCGTGCGGTCTCTTACGCGAACTTTCTCGACTGGCGCGACCGCAATCAGGCGTTCGAGGCGATGTCTACGGTCAGGCGGTGGTATCTGACTTTGACGGGGACGGGACAGCCCGAACGCCTCGCCGCCGGGATGGTCACGTCCGACTACTTCTCCATCATGCGCGTCAAGCCTCTCATGGGGCGCGACTTTCTGCGCGAAGAAGACCGCCCCGGCGCAAACTACGTGACCATCCTCAGCTACGGATTCTGGCAGAGCCGCTTCGGCGGCGACGAGTCAATCATCGGCCAGAGCATCACGCTCGACAATCGTCCGTTCACGGTTATCGGCGTGATGCCGCCGGTCTTTCGTCAGGACGACTCGCCGCCTCTATGGGTACTGATTGGGCCTTGGACGGTGCAGCAAGATTGGATGAAGCGAGACATGCGGACGGCGGGCAGCGTCATCGCGCGTCTCAAGCCGGGCGTCACGCTGGCGGCGGCGCGCGCCGACATGAGCGCCGTCAAAGAGGAGTTGATACGTCTGCACCCCTGGACGAACGCGGGGCACACCATCACGGTCAAGACGCTCTACGAGAACGTCGTCGGCGAGACGCGTCAATCGTTGCTGCTGCTGCTCGGCGCGGTCGGCTTCGTGCTGTTGATTGCCTGCGCTAACGTGGCGAACTTGCTGCTGGCACGCGCGGCGGCGCGGCAGAAAGAGTTCGCCGTCCGCTCTGCGCTCGGCGCGAGCCGTCTGCGTCTGGTGAGACAGATGTTGACGGAATGTGTGCTGCTGGCGCTGCTCGGCGGCGTGTGCGGACTGTTGCTGGCATGGTGGGGACTCGACCTGTTCAAAGCTGCGAATCCGAGCGGTATCCCGCGTCTCGAAGAGCTCTCGCTTGACTACCGCGTGCTCGGCTTCACGCTGCTCGTGACGTTGCTGACGGGTCTCCTCTTCGGTCTCGCGCCCGCGCGGCAGATAAGGACGCAAGGGTTGAACGAGATGCTCAAGGAGGGCGTCAAGGGCACGACCGGCGGCGGTCAGGGGCGTCTGTGCGGCGCGTTCGTCGTCGCGGAGATTGCGCTGGCGCTGGTGCTCTTAATCGGTGCGGGACTGCTGGCGCGCAGCCTCGCACGCCTGCTCAATTCAGACTTCGGCTTCGACGCGCGCCACGTCGCCACACTCGGTATCGCCCTGCCTTCTTCGCGCTACGCGGAGCGCGAGCGCATCGGACAGTTTTATCAGCAGTTGCTCGAACGCGTAGCGGCCTTGCCGGGTGTCGAGGCGGTCAGCTTGTCGAACGAGATACCGGGTCGTGAGACCGGATGGACGAACGACATCGCCATTCCCGGCCATCCGCAGATTAAGCCGGGCGGCGAGATTAACGTCGATTGGGGCATCATCAGCGCAGATTATTTCGAGGTCATGAGAATCCCCATCCTGCGCGGTCGCGCCTTCACGCCGCAAGAGGTGGCGGAAGGCTCGCCCGTCGTCATCATCGACGAACGTCTGGCGCGCGAGTTCTGGCCGAACGGCGACGCCATTGGTCAACATCTGCTCTACGACAGCCCGACTCCGCACCAGATTGTCGGCGTCATCAAGAACGTCCGTAACTACGGCACGGGCGCAGAGTCGCGGATTAAGATTTACACGCCGCTTAACCGCTCGCGGCTCGCCGCCTCGACGCTTGCCGTACGGACGACGACAGACCTGCGCGGGCTTTCAGCACTTCTGACACGCGAGATTCACGCCATTGATAAAGAGCTTCCCGTCTCCGAGATGGGGACGGTCGAACAGTCGCTCTCGCATGAAATCTCTGCGCGACGCGTGAGCACGGTGCTGCTCGGCGTCTTCTCGGCTGTGGCGTTGGTGCTGGCCGCCATCGGCATCTACGGCGTGATGGCGCACACGGTCGCGCAGCGGACGCACGAGATTGGCGTGCGGATGGCTCTCGGCGCGCAGAAGCGCGATGTGCTGCGGCTGGTGATTGGACAGGGGATGAGACTGGCGCTCATCGGCGTCGGCGTCGGTCTCGCCGCATCCTTTGCGCTGACGCGCGTGCTGTCGAGTCTGCTCTACGGCGTGAGCGCGAGCGACCCTCTGACGTTCGCCTCCATCGCGTTGCTGCTAACGCTGGTCGCGCTGCTGGCGTGCTACATCCCTGCACGCCGCGCGACGAAAGTAGACCCGATGATTGCGCTCCGCTACGAATAAAACCGCAGGAGGCTGCGAGCAGTTCGGGGCAACCTGTGGCAAAATAGTTGCCCCGTGCGCCTGCTCATCCGTCGTTGTCCGGTTGAGTACAGACGCAGCATCTTGAGGTAACTAAATTCTCTTGTTATGACGCAGACCACACAGGCTGACCCGCGCATCAAGTATCCCTGCTACAAATCTTTCGACGAGTTCATCGATGTCGAGCGCCTCAAGTCGCTCGACTCCTACATAGCCGAGCGCGTCCGACGCCACATCGAGGCGCGCAAGGATTACAGGTTCTACACAGGCCCTTTCCGTCTCCGGCCGGATGCGCCCGACCGCCCTGGCTCGCGCATGATTTACCTCGCGCAATCGACCGAGCCTGACAGCTACTTCGACCTCGACCGCACGGAACTCTGGACTCGGACTGAAGCGGCCGAAGAGTTCTCCGAGTTGATGGCGTTCATCGAGACGCTCCCGTTCGCGGCGACCGGCCGGATGCTCATCATGTACGACGACGAGCCGCGCGAAGTGCCCGCGCACCGCGACCACACGAGCACAGACATCTGCCACGACTTCATCTGGTTTCGCACCAATCTCGACAAGCCCTTCTACATGCTCAACCACGAGACGGGCGAGAAGCTTTACGTCGAGAGCTACAGCGCGTGGTTCGATTCGGTCAACCAATTTCACGGCAGCGACCCGCGCGACGGACTCTCCTTCAGCATCCGCGTCGATGGTCGTTTTACGGACGAGTTCAAAGCGCGGATTCCGCGTCCCATCACCAACCCGGCCTCCGCGCCCGCGCTCTGGGCATGCGCCGCCGGACGATAGACAGCAGGGACGCGCCCTCTCATCATCTTTAAAAAAGTTTCAGCCCGCGCCGACGCGTCTCCGCGAGTCTTTCGAGGAACGCTTCGCGCGGGACGTTCTTTGCGCCGAGCCTTTCCATGTGCGGCGTCAAAACCTGTATGTCCATCCAGTCAAGCCCGCGCGCAGAGAGGTGTTCGACCAGATGCAGCAGCGCGAGCTTCGAGGCGTTCGGGCGCGTGTAGAACATGCTCTCGCCCGCAAACGCGCCGTCGGCGTCCACGCCGTAGATGCCGCCGACGAGTGTGCCGCGCTCGTCCCATGCCTCGACGCTGTGCGCGTGGCCGCGCCGGTGTAGTTCGCAGTAGGCGTCAATCATCGCGTCGTTAATCCACGTCCCTTCCTCGCCTGGGCGGAAGGCCGTCGCGCAGGCGCGAATGACCGAAGCGAAATCGGCGTCGATGGTGAAGCGCAGCGTCGTCCTTCTTCTCTCGCGCGCGAGGCTGCGCGGGATGTGCAGGTCGGCGAAGACGAGCAGCGCACGTTCGGCGGGCGAAAACCACGTCAGCGGATAGCCCTCAATCGGCCAAGGGAAGATGCCGCGCCGGTAGGCTTCGAGCAGCGTCGGCGGTCGCAGATTGCCGCCGATGGCGACAAGCCCTTCCGGGGTGGCGTCGCGCGGGTCAGGGAAACGAATGAGAGCCATGATGCGGAGAAGCTTAAAACGACCGCCGGGGCGCGGCAAGCCGCACGTCTCCGCTGCATCTCTCGCGTCCCGGCTTCCTCTGCCTGAAATTGTCGAAACAGTCGCAGACGCAGACGCACGAGGCGCTCCGAAGGGCGCTCCGACGTGCTTTCCGGTAGCGGCTTGCGGCGCGCACGCTTGGCCTTTACACTTGTTTCCATGCCCGCGCATGAGAGAGATTTTGACGGAGCAGTGGTCGCACCGGAGAGCAAGGAGAAGCTGAAGAAACCTCCGCTCTTCAAGGTGTTGATTCACAACGACGACTTTACGACGATGGAGTTTGTCGTCTACGTCCTCGAATCCGTCTTTCAGCACAACGAAGCGGACGCCTTCAGCATCATGCTACAGGTGCACACGCAGGGCATCGGTGTCGCGGGCGTCTATACCTACGAGGTGGCCGAGATGAAGGTCGAGAAGGTGGCGCAACTGGCGCGTGCGAACGAGTATCCGTTGCTGTGTACGTTGGAAGAAGAGTAGATGATTACGAAGGAATTACAGACCACGCTGAACGAGGCTGCGAGCGAGGCCATCAAGCGGCGACACGAATATATTACGCTCGAACATCTGCTCTACGCGCTGCTGCACGATGCGACGGCCGCCAACGTGATTCGTCATTGCGGCGGGCGCATCGAAGAGCTGGTCAGCGAGACGAACGCCTTCCTCGAAGAGCAGAAGCAGCTTCGCACCAATCAGCGCAACCTGATGCCGGAGCACACGGCGATGTTCCAGCGCGTCATCGAATACGCGCTCTTGCAGGCTGAGGGGTCGGGTCAACGCGAGGTCAACGGCGGGAACGTCCTCGCCGCGCTCTTTCACGCAGAGCAATCGCATGCCGTCTACCTGCTCAGGAAACAGGGCATCACGCGGCTCGACGTGCTCAACTACCTCGCGCACGGCATCTCGAAAATCGAAACTGCCGACGAGGACGCGACCGGATTCGCCGATGGTGAGATGGACTTCGCGGGCGAAGCCGAAGCGCGCGCACAGCAGCGCGACCCGCTCGCAGCCTTCGCCGTCAACCTCATCGAGCGCGCGTCCGAAGGGCGCATCGACCCGCTCATCGGTCGCACGCCGGAACTGACGCGCACGATTCAAGTGCTCTGCCGCCGTCGCAAAAACAATCCGATTTACGTCGGCGACCCCGGCGTCGGCAAGACGGCCATCGCCGAAGGGCTGGCCTTGAAGATTCAGCAGGGAGACGTGCCGGAAGTTTTGCGTGGGGCTGAATTCTACTCGCTCGACATGGGCGCGCTGCTCGCCGGAACGAAGTATCGCGGCGAGTTTGAGCAACGGCTCAAGGCCGTCATTGCCGCGCTCAAGAAGAAGCCGAACGTCATCCTGTTCATCGACGAGATACACACCATCGTCGGCGCGGGCGCTGTCTCCGGCGGCTCGATGGACGCCTCGAACATCATCAAGCCGGTGCTCGCTTCCGGCGAGATACGCTGCATCGGCTCGACCACCTATCCCGAATACAAGGCCGCTTTCGAGCGCGACCGCGCGCTGGCGCGTCGTTTCCAGAAGATTGAAGTCGGCGAGCCTTCGGTCGAAGAGACCGTGCAAATCCTTTCCGGCCTGCGCTCCTACTACGAAGAGCATCACGGCGTCAGCTACACGGACGAGGCGCTGCGCTCGGCCGCAGAGCTTTCGGCCAAGCACATTCACGACCGCTTTCTGCCCGACAAAGCGATTGACGTGATTGACGAAGCGGGCGCGCTCGTCAAGCTGCTGCCCGCAGACGAGAAGCCCGAACGCATCACCACACACGAGATTGAGACGGTCGTCGCGCGCATCGCCAAGATTCCGCCGCGCACGGTGGCGGGCACGGAGCGCGAGCGTTTGCAGAATTTGGATGCGGCGCTGCGCTCCGTCATCTACGGTCAGGACGAAGCCATCTCGCAAGTTGTCAACGCCATCAAGCTCTCGCGCTCAGGACTCGGCCACCCTGATAAACCCATCGGCTCGTTTCTCTTTTCAGGGCCGACCGGCGTCGGCAAGACGGAGCTTGCGAAGCAACTGGCGCACGCGCTCGGCGTCGAGTTCCTGCGCTTCGACATGAGCGAATACATGGAGCCGCACACGGTCTCGCGCCTCATCGGCGCGCCGCCCGGCTATGTCGGCTTCGACCAGGGAGGTCTGTTGACGGATGCCGTCAACAAGACGCCGTATGCTGTCGTCGTCCTCGACGAAATCGAGAAGGCGCACCCGAACCTCTTCAACATCCTGCTGCAAGTGATGGACCATGCGACCTTGACCGACAACAACGGCAAGAAGGCAGACTTCCACAACGTCGTCCTCATCATGACGACCAACGCGGGCGCGCGCGAGATGAGCGACGCGAAAATCGGTTTCCAGCACGAACAGTCAGGCGCGTCGGCGCAGGGCAAGGGGCGCGGCGCAATCGAACGCGCCTTCAGCCCAGAGTTTCGCAACCGTCTTGATGCGTGGATTGCCTTTGCGCCGCTCAGCTTCAAGACCATCGAGCGCGTCGTTGATAAGTTCGTCAAGGAGCTTTCGGCGCAACTGGCGGCTAAGGGCGTGAGCATCGAAATGACGGAAGCGGCGCGCCAATGGCTCGCCCGTCGCGGCTACGACAAACTCTTCGGCGCGCGGCCGATGGCGCGTCTTATCCAGACAGAGATTAAAGCCCCTGTGGCCGAAGAGATACTCTTCGGCAGCCTCGCCTCCGGCGGCATGGTCGCTATCGACGTGCAGGAAGACAAACTCCAACTCCAATATCACACCAACTCCGAACGCACAGAATAGACACTGCCGCGCGTCTACTTGACGGGTGTCAGATGTAGCTCGAAGTCGAGGCCGAACTCGCGCATGCCGGGGAGCATGCGGAGGTTCATGCGGTGGAAGCGGTATGTGTAGTAAATGTCCGGGCGGTGCTTGGCCGGAGGGAGTGTGATTTCGGAGTCGGCGCGCGGCGGCGCACCGTCGCGCGGCAGGTAATGCCGTTTCCAATCTTTAAAGCGCGGCCACAGACCGAGGCTGGCGAGTCCTCTGCGGATGCCGTAAGTGCGGCTCCTGACGATTTTGAATCCGACCTCACGGCACATCAGTTCCAGCGTCCGCTTCGGGAAAAAGAAGAGATGCCCGGACTTGCTCAAGCCCGCTTTGTGCTCGCTGCGGCCGTAGTTGATTAAGTCGAGACTATCGACCGCTCCGTTCGGGACGAACAGTTGCAGCGTCCCGCCGGGCTTCAGTATCCGCCGACACTCTGCGAGCAAACCAACCGGGTCGGTGACGTGTTCGAGCACGTTTCTTATCTGTATGTAATCGAAAAAGTCTGCGTCGAAGCCCGCTTCGACGAGCGCGCCCTGCCGCACGTCGAGGCCGAGTTTCTCTCTGGCAAACTCCACGGCCGCCTGTCCAAACTCGACGCCGTAGACCTCCCATGCGGTCTCTCGTCTGATGCTGTCGATGAAGAAGCCAAGCCCGCACCCGATGTCGAGAAACCTGCCGGGCGGACGGGGGCGCAAGACCGACGCGGCGTAAGCCTTGCCCCATCCCTGCTGCTTGTACCAATCCGTCCCGTAGTATTGCGCGCTGTAGAAGTTCTCCAACTGCGCGGGCGTCGGACTCGGCCACAGGAAGCGCGCCGCGCAGTTCGGACATTCGACGAGGTCAAACTCGCTGCCGTAACCGAGCGTGGCACGGCACAGCACGCGTGTTTCGATTTCGCTGCGACATATCGGACACGTCATCAATTCGGGGTTCACCTGCTGCCCGGCATTATATCCGACCTATTCCAACTTGTGCTCGACCGGCACAGGCTCAAACGTTCGCGTCGTCTGCTCCGCCACGCTCGACGGCGGTTCGCGCAGTGCGCGCCGCGTCTCCGCACCGAGTTCCTTCGTCTCCTGCACCTTCTCCTGTAAGGTGTCTTTCGCTTCATCGACGCCACCTCTCCGGCGCAGCAGGAGCCAGATGAACACGGCCGCCGTCGAGAGCACCAACATGAAACTGAGCATCGTGATGACGATTAAGATTTCTCTCCCGAACACCTCTTTCAACACCGCCAGCAGCACCATCACAGCCCCGATGCCGCCGACCGTCACCGACACCAGCGCCCACACGAGCGATTCGGCAGACGCCTCGCCCGTGTTCGCAGGTCTTCTCTCCTTCGCCGTCAACTCCGCCCCGCAACGGTTGCAATAACTCAGGCCCGGAGTCACGGCCGTACCGCAGGACGAACAATACATCTCTCTGTCACCTCCGCGACGAAATACGATACCGCTCCCTTGCGAGTTCGCCAACACCTACGCTCGACAAGGCGAGCCGAATCGTCGTAGTGTGACGCAACAGATTCGAGAGGAGCAGAGTTTCTGATGGACGAGCCTGTCAAGATGGCTGGCGATTCTCTGAGCGAGGCGACGGGGCGGCTGCTCGGCGACGTGCGACGCGCGCTCTTGCGTCTGCACAAGCTGTTGCTCGACGAGGAGCGTGCGCGTTATGAACAGGCGCACGGGCGCGTCACCAGCGGCCGGATGCTGCAACTCGTTATCAACGATGAGCAGTTCGCATGGCTTCGCTCGCTCTCCGAGTTGGTCGTGCGTATCGACGAATTTCTGGAAGGTGAAACGGCCGTCGAACAGGAGGCGAGCGCCCTTCTCGTCTACACGCGCAAGCTGCTGACGCCGGACGCCTCCGGCGACCGCTTCGCACGTAAGTATGACGAGGCGCTTCAACGCGAACCCGGCGCGGTGCTCGCGCACAGAGAAGTGACGCGTCTTCTGCCCCCGGCGGCAGCCGACCGACAAGGATGAGGGAGACGCGTATGACGAACGAGTCGTGGCCTGCTCTGCCCTTTGAGGAATGGCAGGAGACTTGCGAGACGTTGCACATGTGGACGCAGGTCGTCGGCAAGATTCGACTCGCGCTGACGCCTCTCGTCAACCATTGGTGGAACGTCCCGCTCTACATCTCCTCGCGCGGGCTGACGACCTCCGCAATGCCCTACGGCGAACGACTCTTCGAGATTGATTTCGACTTCATCGAACACCTGCTGCGTATCTCTTGCAGCGACGGCCGCACCCAAACGCTCCCGCTCGTCCCGCGCACCGTCGCAGACTTTTATCGAGAGGTGTTTGAGAAACTCGCTCAACTCGACATCAACGTCAAAATCTGGACGATGCCGGTCGAGGTCGAAAACCCGACGCGCTTCGAGCAGGACACGCATCATGCGTCCTACGATGCCGTGTCCGTCGAAAAATTCTGGCGCGTGCTCATGCAGGCCGACAGGGTTTTTAAAGAGTTCCGCGCGCGCTTTACCGGCAAGGTCAGTCCCGTCCATTTCTTCTGGGGCAGCTTCGACCTCGCCGTGACCCGCTTTAGCGGCCGCCCCGCGCCGCCCAGAGAAGGCGCAGACTCCATCACGCGCGAAGCTTATTCGCACGAAGTCATCAGTCATGGCTTCTGGCCGGGCAGCGCCGCCGCGCCCGCCGCCGCTTTCTACTCCTACACCGCGCCCGAACCCGAAGGTCTCAGCCGAGTGGCCGTGCGCCCGCCGGAAGCTTTCTACAGCACCGAGTTGAAAGAGTATCTCCTCCGCTACGAAGACGTGCGCCGCGCCGACGCGCCCGCCCAAGCCCTGTTGGAATTTCTTCAGAGCACCTACGAGGCCGGAGCGAATCTCGCCGCTTGGGAGCGCGCCTCGCTCGAACGCACGCCGCCCCGCACCTGAGCCGAAAAACCCTCTCCAAAAAAATTTCCCGCGACCCCTTGACTCTGTACACGACTACAGGGTTTACAATACTTCTGTCAGTCGGAAACGGAGGCAATTTGATGAGGAATCAGGTGAAACGAGAAGCGGCGACGAAGGAGGCGCGCCCGGCGCGTCTGAAGATTGGCGAGGCGTCGAAGATGTCGGGCGTCGGCATCGAGGCGCTCAGGTTCTACGAACGGAGCGGCCTGCTCGGCCGTCCGGCGCGCACAGAGAGCGGCTATCGTCTCTACACGGAAGAGGTGCTCGACCGTCTCGCCTTCATCAAGCGCGCGCAGGTGCTCGGCTTCTCGCTCGACGAAATCAAACAAATCATCGCCGAGCGCGAGGCCGGACAAAGCCCTTGCGTGCACGTCCGCGAGGTCGTCCGCCGACGGCTCGCGGAGTTGGACGAGCGGATGCGCGAAATGCGTCTCTATCGCAAGGAGTTGGCCGAGGCGCTGGCCGAATGGGAGCAGCAGGGCGACGCTGAGGGGCACATCTGCGGCCTCATCGAAAAGACGGAGATTCATCACGCGGACACGCGCACGCAGGGCGTTGCAAGGAGGAAGCGATGAGCACACACGAGACACACACGTTGCCCGTCTCAGAGGCCGAGCGGGTCGATTTGGCCGTGACGGGGATGACCTGCGCGGCCTGCGCGCGACGCATCGAACGCAAGCTGGCGAAAGTGCCGGGCGTGCGGCGCGCGGGCGTCAACTTTGCCACCGCGCGGGCGACGGTCGAATACGACCCGCAGGCGACCGGCGTCCGGCAGTTCGTCGAAACCATCAAGGATGTTGGCTACGGGACGACGGAGGCGGACGACGACGACCGCGCCGCGCAGGAAGCACACGCGGCCGAATACAGTGAGACGCGGCGCAAGTTCATCGTCGCCGCCGTGCTCTCGCTGCCGGTGCTCCTTATCGCCATGTCGCACGGGCGTCTTCCCTTCCTCGCAGGCGCGTGGACGAACTGGCTGCAAATGGCGCTGACGACGCCGGTCGTCTTCTACTGCGGCGCGCAGTTCTACAAGGGCGCTTGGATTTCTTTGCGCCACCGTGCGGCCGACATGAGCACGCTGATTGCGACCGGGACGGGCGCGGCCTATCTCTACTCGGTCGCCGCCACCCTCGCGCCCGGTTTCTTCTCGACGGCCGCACACATGCACGCGCCGCCGGTCTACTTCGAGGCGGCGTCGGTCATCATCGCGCTCATCCTGCTCGGTCGTCTGCTCGAATCGCGCGCGAAGGGGCAGACGAGCGACGCGATACGTCGTCTGATGGGACTTCAGGCGAAGACCGCGCGCGTCGTGCGCGACGGCGTCGAGACGGACATCGCGGTCGAGGCGGTCGTGCCCGGCGATGTGGTTGTCGTGCGACCGGGCGAGAAGATACCCGTCGACGGAGAGTTGATAGAAGGCGCTTCGGCGGTGGACGAGTCGATGCTGACGGGCGAGAGCATGCCCGTCGAGAAGACCGTCGGCGACCGTGTTTACGGTGCGACGATTAACCGGACGGGACTCTTTCGCTTCCGCGCGACGCGTGTCGGCAAGGAGACGGCGCTTCAGCAGATTGTGAAGCTCGTGCGCGAGGCGCAAGGCTCGAAAGCGCCTATCGCGCGTCTGGCCGACGTGGTGAGCGGCATCTTCACGCCGGTCGTCCTCTGCATCGCCATCGTCACCTTCGTCGTCTGGTTCATCGCCGCGCCTGTCGAGACGCGTTTTACGACGGCTCTCATCAACTTCGTCTCGGTGCTCATTATCGCCTGCCCGTGCGCGCTCGGCCTTGCGACGCCGACGGCCATCATGGTTGGCACGGGCAAGGGCGCGGAGCACGGCGTACTCATCAAGGGCGGCGAGAGCCTTGAGACGGCGCATAAGCTTCAGACCGTCGTGCTCGACAAGACCGGCACGGTGACGAAAGGCGAGCCGGTGTTGACGGATGTCTTGGCAGCGCGCGTCGCAGACCTGAGCGACGGTGCGGCGACGGCGGCGGCGAATGAACTGTTAAGACTCGTGGCGTCGGCGGAACATGGGAGCGAGCATCCTGTGGCGTCGGCGGTGGTGCGCGGCGCGCTTGAACGCGGCTTGAGTCTGTCGAGCGTGTCGGGATTCAAAGCCGTCGCCGGTCAGGGCGTCGAGGCGGAGGTTGAAGGCCGCCGCGTGCTGCTCGGAAACGCGCGTCTGATGAAGGCGCGCGGCGTCTCTCTGGAAGGCTTTGAGGAGCGCGCCGAAGAGCTCGCAGCCGAAGGGAAGACGACGATGTACGTCGCGGTTGACGAGCGTTTCGCGGGGCTGCTGGCGGTGGCCGACGAGGTCAAGCCTGAGTCTGCGGAGGCCATCGCGGCGTTGCGACGGATGGGCGTCGAGGTCTTGTTGTTGACGGGCGACAATCGGCGGACGGCCGAGGCGGTGGCGCGTCGCGTCGGGATAGAGCGCGTGCTGGCGGAGGTCTTGCCGGAGGACAAGGCTGAGGAGGTGCGCCGCCTTCAGCAGGAGGAGCGGCGCGTGGTGGCGATGGTCGGAGACGGCATTAACGACGCGCCCGCGCTGGCGCAGGCGGATGTCGGTATCGCCATCGGGACGGGAACAGACGTGGCGATAGAAGCGGCTGACGTAACGCTCATCGGCGGAGACCTGCGCGGCGTCGTGACGGCCATCGCGCTCTCGAAGGCGACCATTCGGACGGTCAAGCAGAATCTCTTCTGGGCGTTCATCTACAACGTCGTCGGGATACCGGTCGCGGCCGGGCTGCTCTACCCGTTCACGGGCTGGCTGCTCTCGCCGATTATCGCCAGCGCGGCGATGTCTCTATCGAGCGTCTCGGTGGTTGCCAACAGTCTGCGGTTGAGAAGATTCCGCGCGCCGGCTCGCGCGTGAACGTGTCAGGAGGAACAGTCATGTTGGACGCAACGGAAATCGCGGTGCTTTCAGGCGGCGTCGCACTAGTGGCGCTGGTGCTCTGGTACTTCTTTGGCGAGCGTGAGGCGTTTACGGCGAAGGTCGGCGAGCGTGGCTTGCAGGAAGTGAACATCATGGTCAAGGGCGGCTACTCGCCTGACGTGGTGGTGGTCGAGCGAGGTGTACCAGTGCGGCTCAATTTCTACCGCGACGAGACGAACTCGTGCAGCGAGCAGGTCGTCTTCGGCGACTTCCGCATCGCGCGTGACCTCCCGGCCTTCAAGACGACGCCGGTCGAGTTCACGCCCGAACGCGCGGGCGAGTTCACCTTCACCTGCGGGATGAGCATGATGCGCGGAAAGCTGATTGTCAGGTAGTTTGAACGCAGGCGTGGGTTAGTCCGCCGGACGAGTGTGAGCCTGCATCTTAGCCATCTCGGTCTCGGCTTTGAGAATGTAACGGTGAGCGCTCTTCCAGTTGCCGACGACGGTGTAGTTGACGACTTCCGGCGCGATGCCGAGCGCGTCGAGCGGGTCGGGCGCGCTCAGTTCGTTGACGTGGACGACCAAGAGCGCGCCTGGTTGCGTCTTGCGCCACCAGAACAGGCCATCGCGATAGGAGTTGAGCGCGTGTTGCAGGTGATAGTAGAGCGGGCTGCGCGGCAAGGCTCGGAGGACGCGTCGGACGGTCGCTTCGACGCGTTTGAAATCATCCGCCATGCGTGCGTAGGAGACGCGCGCGACCGCGCCGCCGTCCTCTTCGAGACGCGCACGCGAAGTATGCAGTTTGACGTGCGCGTCGAGACTCTTGAGCGCAGAGAGCGCGTGTGCGGCGAGCGCCAGATTGCGCGCGCGTTCCGTCTCCAACTCCGAGACGTCCGCGAGCGTCGTGGCGCTTCTGTCGCCTGCGGCGTAGCGTATCAAAGCCTCTGCGCGCGCGACGTGTCGAAGAGCCTTAGCGCGTAACGACTGCGCGCCGGATGGCGCGTCGGCGGAGGGTGTTTGAGAAGAGCCGTCGAGCGCGTCTTCGTAGTCGAAGGCGGCTGTCGAAAGCTCGGTCTTGAGGTCGCCTTCGGGCAGCGCGGAGGTTTCAGAGTGAAGCGCGGGGTAGAACTTCCTGACGAGGGAGCGGTCTGCGCGCGTGTGGTCTGAACTTGAAGCGGCGGCGTCGAGTCGTCTTAATCGTTCGACGAGGCGCGCAGCCTTCCTGAGAGTCTTTGCGTCAAACGAAGCAGGAGCGGCGTCGGCATAAACGGCCGCGCTGGCGCAGAGGTAGAGCGCAACCGCAAAGGCAGAGAGCGCGGCGCTCGTGTGAGAGAGGGGCTTGAGCATAGACGTTAAGAGACACGGAGAGGGCGCACGCCGCGTTGCTGCGCTTGCGGCGCGTCTCCGGTTCGGGGTTTACTTTTGGACAGTCTCTAATACAGAAGCAATGGTGGCCGCGTTCCTGTTTGGTTTCGCGGCTCGTTTTCTGTCGGCGTTGAATTTATAATCAAGAGAGTCCGAATCTCCCCGCGTCCCATAGCTTGAGGAACAGTTCAATGAAAGCGTTTTTCACGTTCGCCGCCCAAGCGGCGCGCGCACGGAGGTTCGTGCTGTTGTGCGGCGCGCTCGCACTTATCTCTGGCGCACAGACGCGTGCGGCCGACGAGACGCCACGCTGGTCTACGAAGCTCGACGGCCGCGTCGTCTTCTATCAGACGACGGAGGTCGGCATCATCGTCGTCGGCACGCAAAAGTCGCTCTACGGTGTCGATGCGGAGACGGGCGAAGTGATGTGGCGGCGAAAGGATGCGCGCCTCGTGGAGACGGAAGTCGCGCCCGTGCCCGGCACAGACGTACTCCTGCTAAGCCCTGAACGCGGCGACAAGACGCGGCTCGAAGCGGTGGATTTATTGACGGGCGGGACGCTCTGGCGCGGCGACAAGGTGCGCGGCGCGGTGATGCAGTTGGCCTTCGAGCCGGAGACGAATCTGCTCGCCGCAGTCTTCGCGCGCGACGCGCGAGGGAAGCCGCGCGACAACTTCAAGCGACGGCCTGTCGTGCATCTCTTCGACCTCGGCGCGGGGCGCGAGTTGTGGAAACGCGAGCTTGAGAGTGAAGTCGAGATGATGCCTGCCCTGCGCGGCGGAGAGGACGGCGACGAGGTTGCTTATACGCTCGACAACTATCGCCCGCCCTTCTTCCTCGACGGTCGGCTTTATCTCTTTTACGAGGGCGTCACGTCGCTCGACGCGGCGACGGGCAAGGAGCGACGCCGCGAGAAGTTTCGCGTCAACGAAGAAGGGCTGGCGCTGACGGAGGCCGAGCCGCTCGCCGACGAGCGTTTCGTCTACATCTCAGGGCGCGGGCGTGTGCGCGCCATCTCGCGCGAGAGCGGCGAAGAGGTCTGGGAGGCGAAAGACCTTGGGCTGACGCCGCAACTCATCATCGCGCGCGACGTGCTCTACGTGCGGACGGGCGGGCAGTTCACACGCCTCGAAGACGGGGAGACGGCTGAGCGCGGCCCTTACGGCGTGAGCGCGTTGGACGCGGCGACCGGCAAAGTGCTCTGGCGTTATAAGGGTGCTGACAAAGGCATCACCAACGTCGCCTTTCCAGACCCTTCGACGCTCGTCGTCGCAGACCGCGACGACCTCATCATCATCGACGCGGCGACCGGCAAGCGCCGCGCGAAGACTTCGCACGGCGTCGAGAGCGCGGCTTTCGTGCTGTTGAATGAGCGCGGCGAGGCCGTCGTCGGCGGGAAGAACGAGGTCGCGGCCTTCGAGGCGGCGACGGGGCGCAATCTCTGGCGCGCGCGCCACACGCCGCCCGGACGCGGACTGCTGCGCACCTTCGCGGCCGTCGCCGCGCGCGCCGCTTCGCTCTACTTCCGCTATGGCGGCGCTGCTACGACGGTCTTTCGCGGCGCACAACTGTTGAATGCGGCGAGTTCCCTGCGCTGGTCTGGGCTGGCCGCGCACGCGACCGCGCCGAACCTGACAGGGCTTGCCGCGCGCTACTCTCGTGAATACGCAACCGAACGCTTCTCCGCCTTCGGCGTCCTCTCAAGAGCGCGCAACTTCTCAGCCCCGCGCAGCAACATCAACCTGCCGCGCCCCTCCATCGACATCGATGTCGAAGAACGCCTGCTCGACCGACTCGACCCCTCACGGCAGCTAGACCGTCTCTCGCGCTTTCTCATGCGCAGACGCAGGCTCGCCGCACTGCGCGGGCAATGGATGTATTTCTACACGAACCTGCGTGGCGGGCGCGGTCTGGCGGGCGTCAACATCAACACCGGCTCATCCGAACGCGCCGTGCGACTCAACGAGCCGGACGAACGCTTCATCAGCGACGAATCGACGAGCCTGCTCTACACCTCAAACGACAATCGCCTGCTCGCCTACCCACTCAACATGCGCGGCGACTGATAGGACGATTCATCCCATCAAGTTTCTCAAACGACGGCGCGGCTTTCAGGGAGCCGCGCCGTCTTCAACTCCAACGCTTTGAAACCTCGTCGCTATACAAGTCTTTCTTGACGGCGACGCGTTGCACGTAGACGCGCGTCGTCGAGCGACTCTGGTGGTCGAGCGCGTTCTGCGTCGCAGTAATATCGCCCGTCAACTCCGAGACGATGCGCGCGAAGGTGTGACGCGTGCGGTGCAGGTGAAAATCCTCTATCCCCGCTTCGAGCGCATACTTTTTCATGTTCTTGACGAAGCAGTGTGAGGAGAGTTGCTCGCCCGGCCGCCCCGCGCGGTCGTGCCGCGTCCACAGCGGCGCGTCGGTCTTGAAGACGTGCAGGCGACCGGCCGCCGAGAGATAGTCGAAGAGCGCTTCTTTCACCTGCGGTTCGCGCACCTCGCGGCTGCGATAGTCGCCGCCCTTCGCCTTGTATGCGAGTGTCAGCGTGTCATCTACACGCAGGTCTTTGCCGCGCAGAGAGATGACCTCCTGCCTGCGCAGCCCCGTCGCCAGATACATCAACAGCAGTGCGTAATCCCTCTTGCCGACGATGTCGCCTGTGGCGGCGCGGCGCCGCACAACCTCGACGAGCGCGCGCACCTCCTCGTCTGTCAACGCCTTCGTGCTCTCCGTCTGATACGGCTTCGGCGCTTTCGGTCGCGCCAGACGCGCAGGGTTTCTACGTATGTGCGCCCCGACTTCAGGGACGCGCATCGCCCACGAATAGAAAGATGACAGCAGACAGGCGTGCTGATAAGCGGTCGCGCCGCCAAGCCCCTTCCCTTCCAGTTCTTCCAACCACTGCTGAACATCCGCAGGCTCGACATCCGACGGCAGCTTTCCCGTCCACTCAAAAAACGAAAGGACGATGCGCTGCTTATCCCTCAGCAAGTCCGTCCGCCGCTCACTCTCGCCCGTAGTGGCCGAAGCCCAGAGCGAGACCGCGCCGCGCAACGCGACATGCATCTCCGGGTCGCGCGTCTGAAGCGCACCGTGCTGTGTG
>DASZCR010000340.1:0-25934 GCA_035942915.1 Pyrinomonadaceae bacterium
GGGCCTGTCTTGTCAACGCCGTCCACTTCGACGTGGAACGTCCCTAACGCTCCGCCCGTGCCGCCCCACGCGACGCGCATCTGGAGGTCGTATGTGCCGGAGGTGGCGACGCTTGCCGTGTATCTCATCCAGTCTCCGGCATGGCTCAGCACGAGATGAGAATCGCTGTAGCCGCTCCACTCATAAACATCTACGTCGGTCGGCGTGCGATAGGTGGAGAGAGGAGGACCGGCGGCGTTGTAGTTGAGGCCGGAGTTGCCAGCGGTCGTATCATGATAGCCGACTCCCTCGCCGCCCTCGTCGTAGTGTTCGGCTTCAATCGTGCCGGGGATGGTGCGCGGCGTGCCGCCGTAGGGCGTGCCGCCTCCAGTGCTCGCCTCCGTCTGCGGCGCACCTCTTGAGGCGACAATCAATAACTCACCTGAGCGATAGCCGTATTCCTTGAGCGGCGACGAAGGAGAAGACCCGGCCGCATACTCCGCCAGCAACTCGCCATTGATGCCATAAATCTGCCAGACCTCTTGTCCGCCGACCTTCCTCCGTACTCGTCTGCCATCAGCATCATATGTATAGGCGCTGATGTCTTGCAGGCTGCCGTTTCTGACCTTGACGAGTTTGTTTTCGGCGTCGTAGAGGCGCGTCGGAGTTCCGTCGTATGTGCCGTAAGAAGTATAGCTATCGTTGGTCAGATTTCCGGCCGGGTCGTAGGCCATGTTACCAAGTTGACCCGCAGGTACGGCGAGCCTGTTGGTGTCGGAGTCGACGGCTAACTGCGGCTCGGCTATCCCACCCCACGTCTGCGAAGTGTTGATAGTTCGGTTCCCATACCTATCGAAATCGTAGCTTTGCGCAAACTGCGGCGTCGGCGTGTCTGTCCAATTCGTGAAGCGCGACTCGACGACGGAGGAGAGTCTATTCAGTGCGTCATACGAGAACGAATTGCGGGAGGCTGTGAAGGCGCTGATGTGGTCGTCCGACGGCACGAAGGTTTCGGAGCGCAGCACGTTGCCGTTGTTGTCCGCACCACTGCCATGTGCGCCGGGTGCGCCGCCCCACTGGAAGTTGTTGCTGTAGTAATTCACCAAAGCGCCCCGATTCCAGTCCCATTCGTTGGACTTCAGTGAGTACGTACTAAGACGCACGTCGTAGAGTTGCCCCCGCACGTTGTAGTGAAGTTTGTGATAGAGCGGTGTGTCTGTACCGAAAGTTTCTTCTTTGAGGCGGCCTGTGTCGTCGTATGAGAGACCGGATGAGTAGATGCGGTGAGTTCCGGCGAGGTTTCCAGAAAAAATGGCGAGCCGTCCCGCCAAATCGTGAGTATAACTGACAATGCGCCCGGAAGGATAGGTCTGTTTGACAGTTTTACCGGCCAAATTGACCTCATTCTTGACCGCAAAGGCTGTGCCCCACTGTGTCCCGTCGTGGTGATATTGATATTGGACGAGAGGATTTCCGGAGACATCGTAGGCACCGATGACCGTCTTTGTCCGCTTCTGCCCCCACGTCCAAGTCTGCCAGGGCCGCCCCTTGCCGTTGGGCGCGCCATCGTAGAGTCGCTCGGCGTCGGGCGTGTCGTTGGCCGGGTCAGACGTGTCCGGATAGAGCGTGATGATGTTGCGGTTGAGGGCATCGAACCTGTATTCCGTCGTGATGTTGCGCGCGTCCGTGCGAAAGCGGACGTTACCAGCTTCATCATACGAATAGGCCAGAGACCAATGTGCATTACCCGTCACAGGGTCGCTCAGGGCGAGGGTTGAGAGAGCGGACTGTTCCGGGTTTTTCGCTCGGATTAATTGTCCGAGCGAGTTATACATGTAGAATCGCTGCTGCGCACCTTGTTGTATTTGTCGGAGATTGTCAAGTGCATCGTAGAGAAAATTTGTCTGATAGGCCAGCCCGGCAGGGTCTTCGACGACCTGCGTCAGCCGTCCGAAGGCATCTGAAGTCGTGCGCCTGCTCTTGCCCGCCTGGTCGGTCACCGTCACCTGATTGCCGACGTACTCTGTCTTGACCACCGCGCCATCGGGCGTCGTCACCGTGAGCACACGACCGAGTTGGTCGTAGATACTGGTCGTCCAATGTGCGGGACTACCGGCGACGCTGTGGTCTGTCACGCGGTAAGGATTCGAGACGCGCGAGACCGTACCGAGCGGGCTGTAGTCGGTCTGAGTTGCAATCCAGGGCGTCGCCGGAGTGCCATCGAAAACATAACTGCGCTTCGCTCTCCCGAATCCGTCGAAGTAGATGTAAGCATCCGTCTCCTCGACGCTCGGCGTCTCCCGCAGCAGCGTGCGCGTGCGGACGAAGAGTGCGCCGGCCGTATCGCCGTACTCATAGCGGGTGCGCCCGCCGCCGGGAAGATTCACTCTGGTTACGCGGTCGAGCGGGTCTTCAAACTCCCAAGTGGTCGTCTGTCCGTTGACATCGGTTGAAGCGGTGACGAATCCGGTCGAGAAGTCGTAGACGAGACTGGAAACGAGCGGGGTGTTGGAGGCGTGCGCGCCCGTCGGGTCGGGCACGGGCGAGGTCATCTGCGTCGGGAAGGCATAGGTCTGGCGTGCGTTCGCGCCGTCGGAGAAAGAATCTTCGTAAGAGACCTGCGAGCGATTGCCGCGTGCATCCCAAACGTTGCGCACGTTGCCTGTCTGGTCGAATTGCGCGTGCGTCTCAATCCAGGAGTTCGTCTGGTCGAGCCAGCTCCTCGCAGTCGTCGGGTTGCCGCGCGCGGGCGTCGAGGGGGCAGACCATCCGGCGACCGCCGCGTAGGTCAATGTCGGATAAGCTGCTTCGTCATATCTCGTCTGGCTCTGTGCGACCAGCGTCTCGCCGCCCGTCGCTGGATTGACGGCATAGACCTGTCTCGTCTCAGGCAAGCGCAGCAGGTTGATGTGGCGGTCGATATAGTTGAGGCCGTTCGACGAATTAACTCTCAAGTAGGTCGTGCGCGTGTGGCGCATGGGATAGGCAGCGGGCGCACCCTGACCGTAATCGAACTCATAGACGTCGGTCGGATTATTGAACTCATCGTAGAGGATGGAGACCTTCGAGACCTTGCCGTCATCGAGATAATGGCGCTCTGCGTTGACGCGGTTGTCGTTGGCTGTCTGCTCGGCGGTGAACGCGCCCCAGTTGACGGGCGCGCGTTGCGCCCAATCCTGTTCGTGCGCCGCCAGCACTGTGCCCGCCGCGTTGAGCATCTCGCTTCTGCGTTCGAGGCCGGTCGTCCAGAGGGCATAGCCCGTGCCGCCGTTGCTGTCGAGGAAGCGCGCGGCGTTCATGAAGTAATGCTTCTCGCGCGCGAGCACCGTCGCGTTGTCGGAAGCTCTGGCGATTACTTCGGTGACGCCGTTGGAGGCCGCGCCGCCGACTCCGGGCGTCGCCGCATATTCATAGCTCCAATGTGTCGTCGTCGTCTGCCCGTCGGAGAGAACGCGTCGCGCGATGACGGCGCGGTCGACCTGCCGCACGTTGCCTGTACCGGGCGCAGGGACAGTCTCGAAGAGCGGCGAGTTGCCTGACGGCAAAGCCTCCCTGTAAGCATAGTCGTACTGCACGCGGCCGCCTGTCGGGACGCGCGCTTCGGCGACTTCTCCAAATTCATTGTACTTAAAGACCAGCGAGCGGTTGCCGGGAAGCACCAGTTCGGTCAAGACCTCGCGGTCGTCGAGCCGTTCGAGGCCGCCGCACCATGAGCCGCCGAAGAGCGACGTGTGCGCTTCAGTCCTCGTGCAGTTCATCTCGCGGCCGGGACTGTCGCCGTTGTAGACGGGCAGCGTCGGGTTGATGCCTGCGCGGTAGTGCTGGTTCATCACCCCTTTGCGTACCTTGTACTGGCGCGACTCGCCGCCGAAGCCCGGCAGTGTGACGAGCGCGGCCAGCAGAGAGCCGTTCGCCGGGTCGGGTGCGTTGAGTTCGACTGTGGAGATGCGGCCGAGTTGGTCTGTGAAGCGGATGGTGGCGGTGTAGGGCGCGGTCTGAAGTGTCGAGTAGCTAATCTGTATCTGATTGCCCTGCCGGTCAGACACGAGGTCGGCGCGCGCAAACTCGTTCATGAAGATGGAGCCGAAGTGGCCGGGCGCGGTGTCGCGGAAGCGATAGCGCACCCCTTCAGAGGTGATGAGCGTGCCGTTCAAATTACCGTTCACGACGCCGTTGTCCACGTCGTTGATGAAGACCATGCCGGAGCCGTCGGTTGCGTGCCAGCGTTGCCCGCGATAGCCGTCCATACGTCGGCAGCCGAAGGAGTCGGGCTGCGCCGTCAACGGTGAGCCGTCGGTCTGGTCGTCGCGCAGTTCGACTTCACCCTTATCAGGGAGCAGCACCGTCAGCTTAACGAGCGCGCTCAGAGCCTCCGAGCAGCCGTTATTGTTCTGGACGGAGTTGATGGGGACGCCGACGGCGTGCAGCGTGGGCGCGGCTCCGAGCGTCCAGCCGGGAGCAACTTTTTGGTAATAGTCGGTCGGCGTCTCAGGATTGTCGTAGACGGCGTAGACGGCCTTGAACTTGCGGAAGACCGGGTCGTTAACCACGTCCTCGCCCATGTTGGCCGACCACAGTTTACTGCTGTAGTTGAGAGTCAGAGGCAGCGCGAAGCCGCGTCCGCCGACGCGGCCGAGCGCGAGTCTGAAGTTGAGCGAGCCGTTGGAGAGGTTGACCGTGCCGAGTTCGGCTGAGGAATATGAGCCGAGTGCGCCGAGTCCTGCGGCGTGCTGCGGCGGCGTCCCACGGTCGTACTGGGTTGCCTCCTGCGCACGTGTCTGGACGACGCTCAGGTGAACGAACAGCGTGAAGAAAGCTAAGAGTTTGAGGCAGCGATGCTCGACCGTTGTCAGGGACATGAGGGATGTCTCAGGCGTTAACTTCATCAGCCGGAAGCGGTGTGGGCTCTTCCGGCGCGGAGTTGGCGACCCTTAAGGTTCGACGATGATTCTGGCCTGTTTTTCCGGGCTTTCCGCTTGATAGACCCTGTAGCGTCCGGGGCGCAGATGCAACTCCTGCTCGCCGCGCCAATGACCACCGGCGCGCGTCACGCGGCCGACCATCTCGCGCGGCTCGGATTCATTCTCGCGTTCGACGAGGAGGCCGGTCGTCCCGCCCGTGCGGTCTGTCAGGATGAGACGGACGCGCCCGTGACGCACGCGCGTCTCGCGCGGCAGGATGCCTGCGTCGTAGACGGCGAAGCGCGCCACCTGCAAGTAGTCTCCGACGGGCGCTTCGGCGGACTCCCCCTGCCACCAGCGCGAGGCGACGGCCAACGCGCTCGCCGTGAGGACGATAAAGAGCAGGGCGGCGACGGTCTTATACCGCGACGCCCCCGTGCGATAGGAAAAGACGGTCAGCATCGAGAGATGCCTCCTCGGCGAGGGAAGAAGACTACATTACTGCTGGGTGGGTTCTACGTGAGACTACCGACGCGAAGTCATTCGTTAGCTCGCGTGTGAGTATCAGGAGTCGGACGGTGATGTCTGCTCCCTACACAGTCTACGGATAAAACGCGCAGAACAATACTCTCGCCTTTACATGCTGTCAAGCCCCTTGATGCGGCCGTCTTTGCCTAGCACATCAAACGGCTCGCCGACGGCGCGCGGCGCGAAAGTCTTGTTAGATGCCTGCGAGAGGACTCTCAAGTGGATGTCAGGAGACGCGGCAGAGCACGGAATCGAGGTCGGCTCTGCCGCGCATCTCGCCCGGTCAGAGCGTGCTCATTGCGTGTTGGTGTTCTGCGTGCCGTCAGTCGTTCGCGGACAGGAGATTGAGGTGAGCGGCACGATGCGACTCGGACGCAGTATCGGCATCCCCTGCATGCATATCCCAACATTGGTTAAGGTACCCGTGATGCGATACGCGCTGCCGACCTGCAACCTGTCCGTCCTTCCGATGCTGTAGTTCTGCTTGTTGTCGCCGAGTCGCATCAGCACGAGGCATTCGACGCCCGGCGTGATGCAGCCCGAGACGGTGACGACGCGTGCGCGGCTGCGACTGCTGCTTCGTCTCCTGCCGGAGCGATTGGTTTGAGCCGAGACGGTGAGACTGAAGACGCAGAGACACAAGAGGATGAGGATGATTCGCTTCATTCGGCTTCTCCTTTCAAGCGGCCGGGGCCGTGAGGTTCGTGTGATGGGGTAGAGACCAGACCCGGCGGACGAAGGTGTGGCGTCCGTCCGAGAACATGCGAGGGCGTGAGAGACGCGCGCCACTCTATGCCCGCGCCCGCAGAATGTCAACGGCGAGGTGGCGTGCTGCGCGGCGGATGCTTTTTACTCTCCAATAGCTCGGTCGTCCGTTCGCTCACGCTCGGCACAGGCTCGGCAGGATTCTGCGGCGGCAGGTACGAGTGCGCGCCGGATTCGTCGAGAGCCTTCGTCGTAAACGTCTGCGCGGAGTCGGGCGACTGCGGCTTATCCTCTGCGAAGACACCGTAAATCGCCAGCGCCATCCCCGCCAGAAAAGCTGCGATGCCGAGCCAGTTGACCAACTCGCGGCCCTCTGCGTTAGCCAGCACAGTGACTCCTAAAAGGATAATGATAAGCCCCCGGAAGAGCGGACGCTTCTGGCGGCTTGCGTGCATCCTCCGCGTAGTTTTGTCCGATGCTTCGGCCGGGTCGCCGACCGAAGGATGCGCCGACGACGCTTTGGCAATCGCTTCCAGATTCGTTCCGCACAGGCGGCAGAATTTTTGCTCAGACGCGGTCTCTGTGCCGCAGCCGGGACAGCGCATCGACGGTGCTCCTTTACGTCTCTCTTTTCTTTAACCAGACGGTCAGTTTTCCTATCGGCTCGAATCCCAGTCGCCGAAGTCTCTCCGCCGTTTCGTGTCGCTCGTAACCGACAATATCCAGACGCGCGATAGCGCCGCGAATGAAGTCAATCAGGCCAGACCAATAGCCGACATCCGCGCCGGGCGCAAAGAGATTCGAGATGCCCAAAACATCATCCGTTTGATTGACCAGACACCCGCAGACCAACTCTGCTTTGCTGTATCCGGCGACGAAATGCACTTTTTGATTGTTCAATAATTTCGCGTCGAAGAGCTCTTCGCCGAGCCGTTCGTCGTCGTCCCAAGCCCTGCTCCAAGCTGCCAGCGCGTCCTCTCTCGTGAGGATGGCAAAACTCAAATCATGCTCCGCGCTTCCGGGAATAAAGCTGGCAGCATCAAGATAGACCCACTGTGCGTCGAAGAGTTTGGCGAACCCTTCCGCGCGCAAATCCAGAACGCCGAAGCTGTCCTTGAGCGACCACTCGTCCCACTTCTCTTTCTCGTAATGAAGGTCGATGGCTCGGAAGACGGCGTCGGGTTTCCACTCGCTTGAGAGCGTGACGAGATTTGAATAGAGCGGCGGCGTCTGCTCCGTGCTGTACCAGATGGAATCCGTTCGAGAGAACTTTATCTGACGGCTGTTGAAGAGCGCTTCGTAGAGGCCGTTATTGTTGCGTATCGCTTTTTGCAAACGTGGTTTCACGAGATTCGCAGATGTTCCAGCAGGAATTGCCTGACGGCTTCGAGCGTCGTCGCGCGCCTGACGTTGGCGAGAAAACTCTGCACGAGCGTCAGGTCGGTCGCGTATGCAATGACGGGCTTTTCATAGTCGAGCGCCAGCGCGACCTCTGTGGCAGTTCCCTCTCCTCCGGGCAGCGCGATGATGGCAGCGCAGGTCAGGACGTTGATGTGGTTACGAGAGAGGTCGTGCGTGCCCTGTCGGCCGCTGAAGGGGAGGTGCGTGTAGATGGGCAGTTCGACAAACTCGTTGGGGTAGCCCTCCTTCGGCGTGCGGCGCTCGCCGACGCTCCGGCACGGAATGATGCCGATACAAATGCCGCTCGCTCTCGGCGTCTGCGTATAAGCGCGGCTGACCGAACGCATCACGCCGCGCCCGCCGCCTGTCAACAGATTCACGCCGAGCGCGGCCAGCAACTCGCCGACTCCGCGCGCCGCTTCGTCGTGTTCGTCGCTGCCGGAACCCATCACTCCGACAGTCTGTCGGGCAAGTGTCGCCTTCATCGCTTCGACCTTAGATTTTCTTCACCGTCTGCCCGACGCGAATGACGCCCGGTTGGACGACGCGCGCGTTGATGCCGCGCAGGCGAAGTTGCTTGCCTACCGGAGAATTGACGAAGACCATCGCTTCAAGGCCGAAGCGCGCGACGAATTTCTTGCAGCCCGTGTGCGGCTGCGGCGTGACCTCGATGACGGCTGAGCCGAGCGCGAGCCGCGTTCCGGCGGGCAGATTATCTTCGCTCAAATCGAGGTCGAGATAGAGTTGGTCGCCCGCCAGCGGCCAACGGCTCTCGTCCTGTGCGATGAGAGCGATGACGCGCGAGTTCATGATGTTGAGTTGCATCTCAGGATGCGGCGCGCCGTCGGGCGTGCGCGAACTGCGTCGTTGACGCCAACTGTCTCCGACCAGCCCTTCGGCGAGATGGAGTTCGCCCTCCGTCAGAACTTCCCGTTCGTCAACGCGCGGTCGTCGCACAATCAATTCCAGACGCCCCTCATCTCTCGGCGAGCGTCGAATCTCCGCCAGCCCCGCTTCGAGTTCCGCCGTCGTCAGATGCTTCCCGATGTCCGACATGTCTCTTGCTTCGCCTCCTTCGGCCGGGTCAGTTTCGCTTCCCTATTGGGTCGCGTGCGGCGCGCGCTGCGCTGGCAGACGAGCCGCCGGGGATAGTAATTCCTTTCGCATGCTGTTATAAACGCCTCACAGCCCGTGCGAATCTTAAAAAATAAACTTAGCACATGAAAATTTTAGTTACCGGCGGAGGCGGCTTCCTCGGCTCTCATTTGTGCGAACAGCTTCTGGCTCAGGGCGCACAGGTCATCTGCCTCGACAATTTCTTTACCGGGCGTCGAGAGAACGTGCTTCAACTGTTGGAGCACCCGCGCTTTCAACTGCTCGACAGGGACGTGATAGACCCCGTCCACGTCGATGTCGAGCAAATCTACAATCTCGCCTGTCCCGCATCTCCCGTGCATTATCAGTGCGACCCGGTCAAGACGGTCAGGACGAACGTCATGGGCACGATTAACATGCTCGACCTGGCGCATCGGACGCGCGCGCGCATCCTCCAAGCCTCGACTTCGGAAGTCTATGGCGACCCGACGGTTCACCCGCAGACGGAAGACTACTGGGGGCACGTCAATCCCGTCGGGCGGCGCAGTTGCTATGACGAGGGAAAGCGCGTGGCTGAGACGTTGATGATGGATTACCATCGCCAGTACGGCGTCGAGACGCGCATCGCCAGAATCTTCAACACCTATGGGCCGAGGATGCTGGAAAACGACGGCCGCGTCGTCTCAAACTTCATCGTGCAGGCGCTCCGTGGAGAAGACCTGACCGTCTACGGCACGGGCGCTCAGACGCGCTCCTTCTGTTACGTAGATGATTTGGTGGAAGGTCTCATCCGCCTGATGAACGCCGAGCAGGCTCCTCAGGGATTCGACCTCAGTGCTCCGGTCAATCTTGGCAACCCGGTCGAATGTACGATGCGAGAACTGGCAGAGGAAGTCATCAGGCTGTGCGGGCGAGAGGTGCGTATCAAGTTCTGCCCGCTGCCGCCGGACGACCCGAAACAACGCCGACCCGACATCTCGCGCGCGCAAACTCTGCTCGCTTGGTCGCCCGGAGTTTCTTTGCGGGAAGGCATCGCCAAAACGATTGCCGACTTTGAAGCGCGCTGGAAACAGGCCGCGACGAGCGCGCGATGAATCGTGCGGCGCACGTCTCAAAAAGAGATGTGTGTGAGTTGACGCTGCGCGGGCGTCGGGTGCGTCGAAGTTGTGTCGGGCAATCGGTAGGGTTTGATGACCAGCCGGAACGGCTTCAGCTTGCCGCTCGAAGGGACTTTGATTCTCTGACTGCGCCCGCGCGGCTCGCCATATACCTGAGCCAGAAGCTCATACTTGAAATCTCCGTAGACCTTGAGGCTGAAGTTTCCCTTCTCGTCCGCCGTGACGCTGCGAATGTAACTGTTGGCCGCGCCATCATATAAAGACACGGAAGCCTGAGCGGCCGGACGCCCGTCTGCCCACACGACCTGACCCTGAACGATGCGCTCCTTCAACTGAGGGCGCACCGTGACGTTCATGTTCTCAAGTTTCGCGCCCTCCGTTATCACGAGGGGCGTGGCCTGTGCGGAGTCGGACGCGCCCGGATAAAAAGTTCGAGGATACGGCGCGTCATATTCGCCGGGCGGGGCGTCGTCCGGGTTGACGACCAGAAAGTAGCGCCCGACGGCGACTCCTTCAAATTTGAAACTGCCGTTCTCCTCTATCTTTGCGTAACTTTTGTCGCCGGAATCTTCAGCGTCCACCAGATAGATAGAGCCTTGCGTCACAGGCTGTCCCGCGTCCGTTAAGACCCGGCCGCTGATTTCCGCCGTCGCGTGCAGGTCGATTTCTAAAACGTCGAGTTGGCGGTAGTGGCAAGAGCGTTCAGGAATGTTCACTTTGTATTCGACGACGGTCTGCTCGTCGGTTGGGCGCACGTCGAGTTGTTCGTCAGTCCTGTAAAGCACTACAACGGCGGCAAAGGGGACGGATGTGCGCACCGTGTAAACGCCTGCCTGCGGGAGAGAAATCTGGTAGTTGCCTTCACTGTCCGTGAAGGTCTCGAACTTATGGCCGCCGCCTTCGGCCGTAATCTTCACACCACTCAGGGGCGTATATTTATTCTGGACGACCCGACCGGCGATAGACTGTGCGGGCGTCTTTCCCTTCAAGCTGTGAATATAGGCGAGGTCTTCCTCGGCATGAGCTAAGAGTTGCGTTCGTGTGCAGGGGTGGATTTCAAACCTCTTGGTGGTCTCGTCCCAGTAGGCATACACCAGCCACCTCTCGCCCTTCGCAAATTCCGTGTCGCAACTTGTCCCTGAAAGAGTCGCCACGTCGAGTTCTGTGCCGACGCTTCCCCTGTAAGACTCCTCGACGACGAAATGCACGAGCGCCTTCGGCAGTGCACCGGACGGCTGGTGAGCGGGTTTTTTGATATCGGTGACGTGTCCGGCGAAGACGGCGTCGGCTCTCCAAAAAGCCGCGCACGGAGGCGCGCCGTATTCAACGCAGGAACATGCACGCGCCTCTGTGGAGAGAAATGGAAGCGCCGTCAAAGAGATGATGAGCAGGAGGAGTTTGGGAGGAGCGTTCATGGCAGATACCTGCACCTGTCTCTCCTGATGTTCTGTTCTTCGCACAACTTTGCGGGCGGCCGGAGAGACGAAAACTGCCGCGAGCATAAAGCATTCAAGTCGGAAGGAACAAGATAATGCTGCGAGGGATGCTCCCGCAGCGTCCGGGCGCATCGGTTTGCGCCGGGGCGGCTTTGTCGAAGATTATCGACTTCCGCTATTATTGGCGTACACCGTCAATCCAGTTGAGACATCGCAGGCTGGCCGTTTCGTGCTGCAATGAAGTGATGCTGTGCATCGACGCTCAAGGGCAAATCACATTCGGAGACACAAGGAAGTTCAAAACAGACCTCATCATGCGGACTAAATCTCTCCCCTCCGTCGTCTTCGTGCTGATAGCCCTCGCGCTCTCCCTCAGCAGTTGCAGCGGCCACGGCTCAGACGGCGCGCGTGCGCCCCGCGCGTTGCGCGTGAGCATGATTCCGACGACAGACCCCGGCAAAGTCATCCGCGAGAGCCAGCCGCTCGTCGCCTATCTGGAAAAGGAGACGGGCGCGAAGATTGAATTGACCGTGCCGACAAGCTACGTCGCCGTCGTCGAGGCCATCGCTAACGAGCAAGTTGACATCGCCTATCTCGGCGGCTTCACCTACGTGCAGGCGTCGAAACGCGCGGGCGTCCTGCCGCTCGTCCAACGCGAGCGCGACCGCAACTTCCACAGTCTCTTTATCACGCAGCACGATTCCGGCATCAACAGTCTCGCCGACCTGAAGGGGCGCACCTTCGCCTTCGGCGACGTGAACTCTACCTCCGGTCATCTGATGCCTGAATACTACATGCGCGAGGCGCAGGTTGACCCCGAAGTCATCTCCGGCGCGCTCTACACGGGCGGGCACGACGCGACCGCGCTCGCCGTCGCCAACAGGAAAGTCGATGCGGGCGCGTTAGATGAGACGGTCTATCAGAAGATGCTGACGGAGGGCAAAATCAATGCTTCGCAGGTGCGTGTTTTTCACACCACGCCGCCCTTCTTCGATTACATCTGGGTCGCGCGCAAGGGGCTTGACCGCAAGCTGGCCGACTCGTTCACCGCGGCCTTTCTGAAACTCGACGCCAACGACCCGTCGCACAAACATATCCTCGACCTGTTGACCGCCACGAAGTATCTCAAGGCGGAAGACAGAGACTACGACAAGCTGCGACAGGCGGCCAAAGATTCGGGATTGCTGAAGTGATTTACTCGCTCGAAGAGGTGTCGAAGACCTACTCGGCGTCGCGCACTGTCGTGCATGCGCTCAAGGGGTTTACGCTCGACGTGGAGCGGGGCGAGCGTATCGCCGTGCTTGGCCCTTCGGGCGCGGGCAAGTCCACACTCTTTCGTCTGCTCAACGCGACGCTGCGGCCTTCGAGCGGCACGTTGCGTTTCGACGGGCGCGACGTGAGCGCGATGTCCGGGCGCGAGTTGCGCGCGATGCGCAGGCGCGTGGGGACGGTCTATCAGCAGTTCTATCTCGTGCCGTCGCTCTCCGTGCTTGAGAACACGCTCTGCGGCAGGCTCGGACATTGGTCGCTGTGGGAGACCATCCGCAGCGCCGTGCGCCCGAAAAAAATAGAGGCCGAGCAGGCGTTGGAGGTGCTCAAGAAGTTGGGGCTGGCCGACAAGTCGCGCGCGCGCGCCGACGAGTTGTCGGGCGGACAGCAGCAACGCCTCGCCATCGCGCGGATGCTGATGCAGGAACCGGAAGTGATTCTGGCCGACGAGCCTTTCGCCTCGCTCGACCCGTCCCTGAAAGAGTCGCTCGCCGAACTCCTCATCCTGCTCGTGCAAGAGCATCGGCGGACGCTGATTGCCACCATGCACGACGTTGACACGGCGCTGCGCTACTTCACGCGCATCGTCGCCCTGCGCGGCGGGCGACTCCTCTTCGATACGACTCCGGCCGCGATGAGCCGCGAAACTCTGAGCGCCCTCTACGCCGCCGAATCGGAGAATGGCGAGACGAGCGTGCGCGACGAAGACGAGGAGGCGCGCGGCGCGGCTGACAAGTGTGAACCCGAATGTGTACCCAGATGCACGTATTAGCAACGCGCATCAACAGCATCAGGATAAAGCACTAAAAATTCGACGCGTGGCGGCGGGCGTCGCTTTCAGCATCGTGCTCGTTCTCTGCTGGCGCTTTGCCGAGATACGCCCGGCGGCCTTTTTCGAGCCGGGCGTGGCGGCCGCCGTGTGGAACTTCGTCCGTAGTCTTTTCCCTCCCGACCTCTCGCCGGAATTCCTCCGCGTTGTCGCCTTCGCCGTCCTGCAAACCGTCGCCATCGCCGTCGCAGGCACGACACTCTCGATTCTCATCGCCTTCCCGCTCGGCATTCTGGCAACGCCGACACTGTGGCGTCGCGGCATTCTGGTCGCAAGCGACCCGCCCGGAGTCTTCAAGTTTGTGATGTCCGGCATCAGCCGGGTGACGCATGCGCTGGCGGGATTGTTGCGCGCCGTGCCCGATTTGATGTGGGGGTTGCTGTTCGTCGTCGCGGTCGGACTCGGCCCGCTGGCGGGAACGCTCGCGCTGGCCGTCAGCTATAGCGGCGTTCTGGGGCGCGTCTATGCAGACGTGTTTGCCGACGTGGACGGGCGCGCGCTGGAAGCTCTGCGCGCGACGGGTGCGAGCCGCGCGCAGGTCTTTCTGCGCGCCATCTGGCCGCAGGCCGCGCCGAGCATCATCGGCTATTCGCTCTATTCGCTCGAATGTTGTGTGCGCGCGGCGGCCGTCCTCGGCTTTATCGGAGCCGGCGGCATCGGCTACGAGATAAACCTTTCGATGCGCCTGTTCGACTACGGACAAGTGCTGACGCTGATAGCGAGTTTGACGGCGCTGGTGGCGGCAACGGAGGCCGTCAGCCGGTTCTTTCGTCGCCGCTGGCACGCCCACGTCCCCGCCGGTTCGCTGGCTCATAAACGCGTCGGGGCATGGAGACTGAGCCGACGGCTGATGCCTGATGCGAGGGGCGTGAGCGGCGCGATAGTCTTGCCGGTCGCCTTGACGGTCGCATGGAGTTTCTATGCGACCGGCTTCTTCGACAGCGCGCGCATGGATTCCGGCCTGCCCTCGCGCGTCGCGCGTTTTGTCGGCGAGATGTTTCCGCCAGACCTTTCGGCCGAGTTCCTGCGGACGCTGCCCCTGCCGCTTCTTCAGACCATCGGCATCTCGGTTATCGGCACACTCATCGGCATCTCGATAGGCGCGCTCTTAACGCTTCCGGCGACCGCCACGCTGATTCTCAGAGACGTAGAGACGGTGGGGCGCGCCAGACGCTACGAGCGCATCGCGCGCCGTCTGCTCTATCTCGCGGCGCGGCTGGTGCTCAACGTGTTGCGCTCGATACCCGAACTTGTCTGGGTGATGGTCTGTATTCTGGCGGTCGGCTTGGGGCCGTTTGCGGGCACGCTCGCCATTGGGCTGCACACGGGCGGCGTGTTGGGAAAGCTCTACGCGGAGACGTTGGAGGAAGTCCCTGCGCGCACCATCGAAGCGTTGCGCGCGGGCGGCGCGCGACAACTGCAAATCCTGCTCTGGGGCATCTGGCCGCAGGCGCGCCCCATGCTTCTCAGCTACACGGTGCTGCGCTGGGAGATGAACCTGAGAGTCTCGACCATCCTCGGACTCGTCGGCGGCGGCGGTCTCGGTCAGGCCATCTACAATAACGTCCAGCTCGGCTTCTACTCGCGCATCCTCGTCCTCATCGCCGTCATCTACGCGCTCGTGATGATGACCAACTGGCTCGGTGATTTATGGAGCACACGCCGCCCCGCCATCTGAACGTGTGCGTCTAAGGTTTTCTGCCGCGACAGATATAGTAGGTCTCGAACTGCACCTCCTCGCAATCCACCTCGTCCGCCAGTTCTCTCAGTTCATCCCATGGGCGGATGTCTGGGTTGCCGAGCACCGTCGCCCTGCTTGCCCAGACGACGAAAGGATGGAGCAGTTTTCCGCGCAGGCCGGAGGGCAGCTTGGCGTCCATGATGACGACGTACCCGCCCGGACGAAGTTGCTCCCACGCACGTTTGAGCGCCTCGCGATGTTGCGGGATAACGGCATACGAGAGACTGAAAATCACTCCGTCAACCAACTCCGGCAACGTGTAGTCTGTCGCGTCCGCCTGTATCAATCGGACGTTCTGCCAACCGGCGCGCGCCGATAGCTCTCCCGCCTCGCGCAACATCCCTTCCGATAAATCGACGCCGTAGACACGCCCCTGCTCCCCGACGGCTGCAACGAGGTGTGCGAGATTTCGTCCCGTCCCGCACCCGACTTCGAGGACGCGGCTGCCCGGCTTGAGTTCCAGACGTTCGACCGCTCTTCTTCGGATGCCGCGCGGCAGCAGGAACAGCCACTCGAAGAGGACGAAGAACTTGGCGAGACGGTTATAGCGACGACGGACGAAGGGCGAATCGTAGTCGCCCCACCCGGCTATTCGTTCCATTGATTCCTCCTCTCGTTTGAGCCACGCAAACCCTGCCGCAAACGCGTGCGCTATTGCGTCACGTTTGCTTCTCGTTGCTGGCTTGCCTTACTTGGCGAGCAATGAAAAGGCGACTCCGACGCCGAGCGCGACCGACATCGCGCCGCCCGCGACAAACTCCCAACTCTTCTCCGGCGAAATGCGCGCTAACATTTTCATCCCGTGTTTCGGATAGGTTAAATAGACGAGGCTCTTCAACACCAAGCCCCACCCCATCAACGTGACGAACAGCGGCCATCCCCGCCACACATTATGAAATGAGACGATGAAAACTCCCAACGGAAAATGTAAGAGGCCGGTCAGCAAACTGCCCACCTCTCCCTCGTCTCGCAACCTGATGAAGAACCGCGCCCAGAGACGCGGCTGGATGATGTGTGATAAGCCGATGACCAGAAGACAAACGGCGACAAGCCTCTGGATGGAAGTTTCCATAGCTGACTCCTCGACGACTCGATTTCTGCCTGCTTCGCGCCGCCACAGTTTATCTGTCGCAACAGAGATAATAGCTCAAAGCCGTTTCTTGCAAGTGAACCGTCTGATGCCCATACTGCATCCATCAAAGCTCGCAGGTGGCAAGCCCTTGCAGAAGATATTCAAAACGATTCTCTCAGCACTGTTCTACACATCCGCGTTCTTCTGGGGGCAGACGGCCTACGCCGTCGCCGCTGCCGCTGCGCCCGCCGCACAGTTTCTCCACAACGTCGGCGCGAAAGGCTATCTCCTCAAAGACAGCGCCATCAGCGATATCGTCGGCGGCATCAAGGCCGTCGCCTCCGGTCACTACTACATCAGCCCCGCCATCTCCGGCTATCTCGTCAACCGCTCGGCGCGTCGCGCAGCCTTCAACCAACGGATGCCCGGCATGGACGTGCCGGGCGAGCCGGGTTGCGCCTGACGCCTGCCGTGCAGGCCATGCGGATGCGACTCACAACTCTCTCGTCATAAAGACGCTGTACGGGTCTTCGACGTAATCGGCAAACGGTTCGCAATAGGTAAAGCCGAAACCAGCGTAGAGTTGACGCGCGGGCGCGAAAGCTTCCATCGAGCCTGTCTCTAAACTCAGACGGCTGTAGCCGCGCCGCCTCGCTTCGTCGATGATGTGTTGCAGGAGAGTCTTCGCCACGCCCTTTCGCAGGTGTCGCGCGGATGTCCGCATAGACTTGATTTCAGCATGACGTGAGTCGAGTTCCTTGAGCGCCCCGCAGCCCAACAACTCGCCATTTTCCCAGACCGTCCAGAACGTAATCTCAGGGCTGCGCAAAGCCTCGATGTCTAAAGCATGAACGCTCTCAGGCGGCGAGTGGAGATGCATGTTTCGCAGATGCTCCTGCAACAGTTCGTGTATCTCGGAACCGCTCAGGTCGTCGATTTTGATATCCATGCCAGACTCCGTCGATGACGCGGCGAGCAAGAAGGCTATCGGGCAATCATCGGGTTAAAGGAGTTGTGGTCAGCGGGCGACGAAGGAAGGCCGTTCATACTGCGTCGAACTCAGGACGGTATTTAACTAAGCCGCGTCGCCCGCCGAGCGCCCCCGTCTCCAACTCGGCCACCATGAAGACCTCGTCCGGCACTGCGTACACGCTACGCAATCCCTTTCGGCTGGCCGGGATGAAACCGAAGCGCGTGTAATACTCAGGATGTCCGAGCACAAAGACCACACGACAGCCGAGGCGCAGACACTCTTTCAATCCCTCGCGAATGAGTCGTGAGCCGATGCCCTGATTTTGATAGGCGGGCAAGACGGCCATCGGCGCAAGCCCCAACGCCTTAAAATCAGAGTCTTCCGATTCAAGTTGGACGGGGCTGAAGAAGATGTGACCGACGACCTCATCCTGAGCGACGGCGACGAGTGAAATCTGCGGGTCAGCCGCGACACGAAGCGCATCGACGAGCGCCGCTTCCTCCGCACGCTCGAACGCCAGTTCATTGACCCGTCGCACGGCGCTGATATCTTCGGCCGTTTCCGCGCGAACTGTAATCATCAAAAATTCCCTCCGGCAAGAGACGCACGTCAGTTCCCCAAAAGGTGCGGACGATAGGCCGCACGGACGTTGAGCCATGGCGGCGCGATGGATGACAGGTGCACAGGCGTTCCCGGTTCGGCTGCAAAATCGGGCGCGCCGTAGTGCTGCTCCGAGAGACTCAAAACCAGAAAGCCCTCCGCCACGAGACCGTCCACCAAAGTGCCGAGCGTGTGGCGATATTCTCTCGATGCGCTGATTGGTTCGGAGCGATTCGCCTCTCTGTAAATCCAGCTTTCATCCTGACAAGTGATTTCCGCGCCATCGACGTAAGGAAGTCGCAGCGTGTAGCCCTCACCGTTCCAGTCTTTGCCTCCGAGACCGAGAAAGAACGGATTCGCGCACATGAAATGATAGAGACCTCCGACGCGCAGGACGCGCGCCACTTCACGAAAGACCGCGCGCGCATCGGGCACGAAGTTTAACGAGTAAGGATGCCAGACGATGTCGAACGACTGCTCGCTCAGACGCGAGAGGTCGCGCATGTCGCCTTCGAGCAGGTTGAGTTTCAACTGATAGTGCGCGGCGGCTTCGGCGTCCGTCTGCAACTGTGCGGCCGAAATATCGACGACCGTGACATTTGCGCCGAGCAAGGCGAAAGCAACCGACTGCTGGCCGCCGCCGCTTGCCAGACACAGCACGTCTCGTCCTGCCACGTCGCCGAGCCTGCCTTCAGGGTCGAGATACTCCCTCGCAGACTCCTCATCCAAATCAAGCCGGGGTTGCGTGAACACAACGTTCGCCCGCGCCAGTGCTTGCCAGCGCCCCACATTGTACTTCGCTACTTCGTCCACCTTCGCGCCTCCATTCTCTCGCGCTCCCACCGGCCGCCGCGCCCTTCCGGGATTGCGCTGGCCGATTATACCCGGCCGTATTTCCCCCCCGAAGAAGCGTCGAGCAGCAAGCCCGCTCGATGTCAGGCCAACGGACATCGAGCAACTCTGCATGACATGTGTCTAGTAAGGCGAGAGCGCGCGAGCGGAAGGTGTTCGACGTGCGTGCGCGGAGGTGGGCTAAATTCAGGGCGGCGCAGGGCAGCTAAGATGTTTGAGGAAGAAGCCTGCCATCGGCGTCGCGGGGCGTTCCGGCGTCCGGGTTCAACTCTTTTTCTTCTCCTCTCTGTGTGCCAGTTCGCGCCAGGGCGCGTTGTAGATTCTGTCCATCTGCTCCTCCATCAACTCGTAGCACTCGCAGGAGCCTGCGACGAGTCCCTCCGCGTCGAGGATGGTCATCCGTCCGCGCGTGTAGGTGATAAGCCCCGCCCTTTGCAGCATGTTGGCCGTCGTCGAGACGGTCGGTCGCTGCACGCCGAGCATCTGCGCGATGAACTCCTGCCGCATCGGAAACTCGTCGCAGCGGACGCGGTTATGCACTAGTTTGAGCCAGCGGCAAAGCCTCTGGTCGAGCGGGTGGAGGCGGTTGCAGGCTGCCGTCTGCGAGGTCATGGCGAGGAAGGCGTGTGTGTAACGTGCGACGAGCAGGTAGAGCCGTGATTCCGGCCTCCCTATCACCTCTCGGACGAAGTCTTCGGCCTTCATCACGTGGCCGTAGCCCGGTACCTGCACGAAGGTTCTGGTCGAAGTCGAAGGCATCCGCAACCAGAGTTGGATGCCTATCATCCCCTCTATCCCCATCAGTCCGGTCTCGATGGATGAACCGTCGCTCATCTCCTGTATCGTCGAGGTCACGAGGTCGTAAGGGAACAAGACCAGCTTGATTGGCTCGTTCGGCTCAATCAACATCTCCTCGAACTCAAGCCCCCTCCACTCAAGGAAGGGGTCGAGTCGCTCCCTCTCCTCTTGCGGCAACGACGCCAGCAACAGATTCTCTTGCCTCTGAGCCACAGTGCCTCCTCTGTCAGCCACCAAAATAAAAGAGTTTAGCTGCTGACGAGTCGGGAAGTCTGTACGCAATAGCACCGGGTTTGTACGGTAGCTGGCAGAAGCTTCGGAAGCTGATTGAGAGGGACGACGTTCTGTGGCAGCCCCGACCGTCAATCTATTTATAACGATTGGAAGGTTTGTCGAGGAGGAAGGTGCGGTCGGTTTGTTCCTTAATCATCTCGTAGCACTCGCAGGCGTGCGCTTCCAGTCCGGGTCTGTCCGTCACCGTGAGATTGCCGCGCGTGTAGTTGATAAGCCCTGCTTCCTTCAATTTGTGCGCGACTTCGGAGACGGTCGGGCGACGCACGCCGAGCATCAGTGACAGATACTCCTGTGTCAGCGGAAACTCGTCGCCCTCGACACGGTCGTGCGTCAGCAGAATCCAGCGGCACATCCGCTCTTCAATCCTGTGCGCGGCGTTACAGGCGGCGTGCTGCTGCACCATGACGTGGAAAAAGTTGGCGTAGCGCAGCAGCAAGTCGAGGCAGGGGCCACCCTTCTCCTTGATGTGCCGATTGAAATCCTCGGCCTTCATCCTCAACGCCTGACCGGGAAGTTGCACGATGACCGTGCCGTTGCTGAGTTCGACGCCGTAGACGAGCGAGAGGCCGACGAAGCCTTCCGCGCCCATCAACCCGACCTCGATGGTGTCGCCGTGCGGCGTCCGCACAACGGTCGAGGTGACTACCCGGTCGAGAAAGTAGACGTACTCGATAGGGTGGTCGAACTCGACGAGCACCTCATCGAACTCTAAAGAGACCGGCTCAAGATAGGGTTCGAGCCTTTCCCGTTCCTCGACGGGAAGACCGGCTAACAGTTTATTCCCTTGCACGAATCTTCTCATCGGACTTGCACTCGGCGTCCGCCCCTTCCTCCGCAGGATTATCGCTGAGAGCAGCGATGTGTGGCCGGTTCATCCTCTTGAGCATTTCCCGTTGCGCGGCAATCATCTCCCTCTGCCGCTGACAATGCGCCTTAATCTCCTCAGACTCCTTCCGCATCGGATTTTCCGGGCGCGCGGTAGAAAAGCCATTCTTTCAACGCCAACGGCAGATGGGGTAGAGATGGAACGAGCGATAACGAACTGTCCAGCCGGCTGAGTATATAAGGCGCGACGGGGTTCGTCTGTCAGGTGTCTGACTCTATCAGACGACTTCGGAAGAGGGTTTTCAGCAAAGATAGGGTTTGAAGCGGCTAGTTCCCGGCCGGCTGTCCGGCGTTGCGTGAGGCGGCGTGGCGCGGCGATTGATACGATTGGTCGCGCACGACGACCGTCTCCGGCTCGAAGCGGATGAAGCGGTAATCCTCATCATCCAATATCTCGACGAAGCGCCTGTCCCACTCCTCCACTTCGCCCATGTAACGGCTCAACAGACGCTTCATCCGCTCCGCATCGTGCGGCATGAGGCGAGCGCGGCCGCGCAGGCCGACGTGCTGCACCAGACCCGTCGAGACATCAAAATCGACGATTCCGATAGCGCAGCGCGGCTCTCGCTCAATCCGTCTGGGGAACGAATCGGTTCGATAATGACCGATAATCCAGAGCGCGCCGTCCTCCCACAGAAACCAGACGGGCGACTCGCGTGGGCCTTGCTCGGACGAAGTCGCCAGATGAGCGAACAGCGGGCGCGCGAGAAGGTCTTCGAGGAGACGGCGCGCGGCCGCTTCATCGAGGTCGAAATGGCTGCCTGTCTCGCGGACTATTTTCATCTCTCTTCACATCACAGTCCACTGTCAATAGCGTCAACGGACGAACCTCAAGACCGTCTCAACCACCCGGCGAAAGGTACACGAGAAGGCATCTCGTCGGCAATCCGTTCGAGCTTGGAGACGGATGTGCTTCAAGCTGGCGTCAACCAATTCAACGTCGCAGGCTGCGCCGCAACCTGCGACTTTGTCGAGCACGCGCCTTCGCCTTCCGTGCACAGGCGACAGAAGTTAAGCCGCCCCGCTGCCGCGTGCGACTTGTCTTCGGTAACAAGCTTCTCGGCAGCGGGGCGGCCTACGCTGAACCCGGCGGGGTCGAGCCGCCGCCTGACGCTGCTCTTGCAATCTCGAAGGTCAGGAGACGGTTGGCATCTGCGCGGGCGCGTGACTACCCGAACTCTGTTCGTGCGCCCTTTCAGGGCAGGAAATCGCAGCCTGCGGAGGCGAACTCCATATTCCGCGAACCCGTGCCGCCTCCGATGGTGACGCCTATCGAAATGCCGAGTCCCCATTTAATCTCAGGGTGTCCCGGCACGTCGAAGCGCGGTGTGCCCCATGAAGTCGGTGCCAGCGCAAGCCCATCGTGTGAGGCAATCTTGACCTCGCCGTCATAAATATGCACGGCCGTCACGCAGGCCACCGTCGAGCCTGTCCTGAATCTGAGTAGCACCGAGCCGACGGTTAATCGATTGTCATCGACGATGACAGGCGTCGGGATGGCGAAGTGAAACCAGTTGCCGGTGTTGAGCTTCGGCACAATCCGAATGAAGAAGCCCGCGCGCCAGACTGATTCAATCCGGTCTGGGTATTCGATTTGCAGACTGTGGCCGTGAGTCCACATGGCGTGTGCTAAAGGCATGGCCTTTCTCCTTTCAGGAAGTGAGGTTGTGGTTGGCGAGGAGGCACGAACCGCGAGAAGCAGTCGGGAGACTGTTCCGGTTCATCTCTGCCGCATCAGTGGTCTTGCAGGAATGAGGACGCGGTCAGGTGGGCTGCCTTATACTCTCAATCCTTTGGAAAGTAAAGACCCGCACCAACGCGCGTTCACGTCAACCGATGACAAAGGAAGGATGACGAAAGCCCTGCTTTCGTCCGGTCGGGTGCAATGAGTTGTCGGGCGGCGCGTTGAGAGAGTTGAGCGGTATTTGGTGAGACATCTCAGGGGTTTGTGCGGCGGCCGCGTTAGTTCTGTGTGATGGTGAAGTTGTAATACTCGGAGGAGTCGAAGATGCTGTTTTCGAGCCTTTTGCTGACTTGAATGTTGAACTTCAACTGATGCGTTCCGGTCGTCAGGTGAAGCTCGTCATAAGGCATAAAGAGTTCAAAGTCGCTGTACTTGGCAATCTCGGATTCGGGGATGAATCTCTCGCCGACCCAAGCCTGCCCGGTGACGGTCTTGTAATCACCGTCGAAATCTTTGAGAGGCTTGCCGTCGGAACTATAAAAATAGGCGTCGAGTTCGCAGTACATGCTCTGCGCGTTGTAGAGCGCAAACTTGACGTGAATGACCATCCCCTTGCGAAGCTCTCGATATTGATTTTGCTCAACCCAGACGGCTTCAATCTCGCCGCGCGCCTGCTTCTGCTCCAACTCTTTCCGCTTCGTAGAGAGGTCTGAGACCTGCCCCTCCAGATTCTTTATCAACTCATCTTTCTGAGCCACCTCCTGAGCTTTGGCCGTCAACTCCGTCTGCAATTTCTCCGCCTGCGCTTCGGACTGAGCCAACAACTCCTTCAATTCGGAAAAATGCGAGATGATGCTGGCGAAAACGAAAATTATCAAAATCACGGCGACGATTCCGACTATCATCCAGCCACGTGTGTTTCTGTCCACCTGCGTCTCGTCCTTTCATCTTTGCGGATACTTGATATCTGCGAGCGGCCGCGTCCGCACGACGCTCTCGGTCTGCGGGCGGCGCATGAAAAAGCAGCCGGTAATCGCCAGCACGAAACCGATAATCGTCCCGAAGAATCCCGATTTCATTGTTCCGTTTTTAAAAGCGAAGTAGATGAAAGCAGGCGCACATAACGCGAGCAACGAACTGGCGATGATGTATGGACGCGCTTTAAAAAGGACTTTTCGTCTTCTGCAAATAAAATAGACGGCGAAGACGACGCCGCCGAGAAGCGGCAAGAGCGCGAACGACCAATGAATCATGACCATGTCCGCGCCGGTTCTAATTATCCTCTTATCGTTACAGCCGGTCATCTCGACCCAGGGCAAAAAGAAGCAGATGACGGCGAAGGCCGCGCCCGACGGACTGATGAGAGAAGCAGGGTCGTCGGTCGTCGTCTCGGATGGCGTTGTCTGCGGATTCGTCTCAGGCGGAGCCACTGGCTCGAATATTGAAGGCGTGCTGAGAATCGTCGCGGGCGAAGTTCTCGTGGCCGGAAGCGTTGAGGTTGCGTTGATGGCCGCCGGTTGAACCGTGCGAGATAAATCGAAGGAGCAATACTTACAAAATTTCGCCTCCGCATCAATCGCTCTGTCACATTTCGGGCAGTGTGTAATTTGCGCTACCGGCGCTCCGCACGAAGTACAAAAGATGGAATTGGCATCGAGGATGACGGCGCAATTCGCACACATTCTCACCATAGGCAATCTCCTGAAGAAACGGCCGTCGCGTCGAGCGAAAGTAGGGTCAAAGAAGCGCGAGGGAGACGAACTTTACTGCCATGCTCCTGTCCCCGTCAATCAATTTGCCGACGCGCGAGAGCGGACTTCCGAGCGCGCCGGAAGGATGTTGAGAAGGAGGCTCTTGAGGCATCGGGTGGAAGGAGTTGTTAGATGAACGGCCGGCGTTGTTGCACAAATGGTCGCGGAGGCGGTGTGTCTGCTTCCGACCTTGCTATCACCTGCGCCCTGACGCTGAGAGGTCTACGGCCTGCCGCTGCGAGCGACGCAGGAACTCGTCGCCAGATGCTCATGCGTCCTATCCTTTCGACGGCGCTTTGAATTCGTCTGCTTGCTGATTCCGCTCGGCCTCCAAGCGTCGAAGAAGTAGGCCATTGCGGCACGTCGTCAGCAATTCTTTAAACATCAGTGTGGTTTCATGTTCGGGGCCGAGACCGGACTCTGCGGCGGGGATAACCTGATGCAGCAGTCCCTCGCAACGCTCGTAATCGTCGAGCAGTGCCAGCAATTGCGCGACCAATAGTTTGGTGCTGAGCACCTCTGGATGGTCGCTGCCGTGCAACGCCTCGCGCAGCCCGGCCAGTTCCTCCCAGACCGCGCATGCGCCGGTGCGGTCGTCCTGGCCGAACAGGCAGAGCGCCAGACACGATTTCGCGTTCAGGTTAATCAGGTGCGTGCGTCCGAAGCGCGCTTCTACGAGGGGGATAAGGTCGTCAAGAATGCGGCGCGCACCGTCTGCGTCGCCATTGCTGCGCCGTGCCTGCGCGAGACACAATCTAGCCCCCAACACCTCTGCGTGCTGCGCGCCGAGCACCGCTTCCATTTCAGAGACTATCGGCTCAAGTAGTGACTGCGCGGCGTCGTTCTCTTCGGCGCAGAGCAGTGCCGCCGCCTCGGCATAGCGGGAGAGGAGGGTCGCAGGATTGTTCGGGCCGTACATCTGCTCGAAACGCGGGATAATCTCGCGCGCCAACTGCCGTGCGGCCGTGACATCTCCCCTGCTTCCGAGCAGGAGGAGCAACCAGAGTTTCGCATTGAGGGTGAGAATGTTGACTTTGCCGAGCGTCTGTTCAAAAACCGAGGCTGCTTTTTCGATAATGGGTGCGACGGATTCTATCTCACCGATTCCGATTTTCGCTTGAGCCATGAGGAGTTCGTCGGTCAGTTTGTCAACGTCCTGAGTGTCGGCGACTCTGCACCGTGCGGCCGACACTTCCTGATGCAAACGCATCATGCCCTGTACGTCGCCCTCGGCGCGGAGAAGGTGCCCCAACATAGTTTTGGCTCCGAGGGTGAGTGGATGGTCAACGCCGTTCACGTCGGCGGAAGCAGACAAAGCGGTCTCGCATAGCTGGCGGGCTGAGCGTAAATCGCCCTGCCCCGCCAACGCGAGCGAGAGACCGAGTTGTGCCCCGATGCGGAAGATATCGCCCGGAGGCAGGGAACGCTCGATGACCGGGATGACAGCTTCGAGGATTTGGCGCGCCCCGCTGCTGTCGCCACGCGCTAAGAGCGCCATCGCCACGCCGCTTCTCGCGCAACAGGTTTCGAGGGCGTCCTCGCCGAGGTTGGCGCGGCAGTAATCGAAGGCGCGGCGGGCGAGCCGGTCGCCCGTTTCGAGGTCGCCGCGATTGAGGTCTGTGTTGGCGACCAGCACGAGCAACATCGCTTCTTCGGGCGTCGTCGGCGTCGCAGCCATCGCGCGCGCGTGCGTGATGGCGAGGCTCTGGCGGAGGATTGAGCTAAGAGTGCCCATCCCGCGCAGCATGTCTGTCAAAGCCGCGAGCGCGGCGGCTTGAAGCTTTTCGAGGCGAGCCTTCGAGTCGGGGTGACGACGCGCCGTGCGTGCGACCAGCGTGTGGATGCTGAGCGCGTCTGCCGGGGTTGACTCTTTGCGGCTGAGGGCGAAGCGGTCGGTCTCTTTAGACGCCTTCATCCGCGCAAAAGAGGGCGAGCCTGTCGTGTAAAGCCGTGCGAACGCGCCCTCTATCAACTCCTTCGGAATCGGAGCCACCGCCACACAGGAAGCCAGACAGAGGAGGTC
>DASZCR010000341.1:0-12918 GCA_035942915.1 Pyrinomonadaceae bacterium
GCTTCGTCCGTCTCGCCGCTGCCGTTGTCGTCGCGGGTGGCCTTGTCGCGCTGCAACTTCTTCTGCATCTCGTCGAAGGCGTCGATGAGCGCCGAGGCGGCGACGCGTGCGCCCTGCGAGAGCAGTTCCTCGCGGCCGTTGACCTTGAGGATGCCTTCGATGACGCGGTCGCTGATGGCAATCAGGCTGCAACGTTCGTAGAGTTCCTTCTGCTCACGCATGGCGAGGTCTTTGGACTCGCGCGGAGCTTTGTCCTTCGGCGTCGGCACGCGGTCGCCGATGCGCTGCTTGAGTTTTCGTTCGAGGTCGCCGCGTAGCCTCTGGTACTGCTTAATCTTCGTGTTGTGCTTGGCGAGCAGTTTGAGGTCGTCGGCGATGGACTCGTAGCCGGGAATGCCGATAAGCGAGGCAATCACGGCCTGCACGAAGTTGGGCTGCGTGGCCGTCTCCGGCTTGGAGAAGTGTTCGGGGTCGGGTTCGACGTAGAAGAGCTTGCGCTGCACGTGGCGTTCGGCGACGCGGTAGAAGATTTCCTTGATGGTGTAGGTGAAAGGCTTGTTGTCGATGATGCCGCCGTCGAGAAAGCAGGAGTCCTTGCCGAGATTGCCCCACATCTGCAACTTGCCATCGACGGAACGGTCGCCGGGCGGCTCTTCGGCGACGCGGACGGGCGTGAAGGCGGCGGGGAAACAGGAGGTGATGCGCGCCAGTTTGCCGAGCGCCTGAAAGGTCACGTCGGGGCTGGCGGCCGTGCCGTCGTCGAAGTGCGGATTGAAGGGTTCTTTGCGCCGCGCGCGGTGTTTGAGCAGGAAGACGGAGCGATGGTCTTTAACGTCGATGGGATGACCGGCGTCGTCGAACTGCGTGAAGATGTTGCCGTCCACGTCCGTTCCGGTCACGAAGAGGTCGAGTTCGGGAAAGTCCGAGACGTACTGTGCATCTTCGGCCACACAGTCGGGCATGTCGCGGAAGGCGGCTTCGAGGCGCGGCTGGTAGTAGCCTTCGCTGTTGAAGAGCGACTCGGTGGAATCGACGTTGCGGTGCGGCGAGCGCAGCAGGCTGCGGATGTCGCCGTCGATGCGCCAGAGGTTGGCGCTCGCCGAGAACTCCTTACTGTTGCAGAGCGCGTAGGCCAGCATGATGCCGTTGATGCCTCCGGCCGAAGTGCCGCTGATGACATCGACGATGATGTCGGAGTCGGTGAGCGCCTTGATGAGTTTATAGACGCCGCGCCCGCGCACGGCGCGGAAGAACTCGGCGGCCACGCCGTTGATGTAGATGGCGAGCGAGACGCCGCCGTACATCACGAGGCCGAGCCTCACTTCGCGTTGCTTGTCGGGCGGGTCGGCGTCGGCGACCGCGATGCGGCCGTTTCCGTGTTGCGTACTCATCCTGAGAGCAGTCCTCCTCTCAAACTTGGCAAAGGGTGTTCGCAAGAGTCGCGTGGGTCTTCTTGCGCCGGAGGGCGTTGCGCGCGAACAGGCGCGCGCGTGCGAGAGTCTACGGCGACGCGAGTTGATGAATGAACGAAGGGAACGCGCCGGTGAAAGCGCGTGCGCAGCGCAACAGGCCGACGCGGCGGGAAGACTCCGATGGCCTGCGGCTTGCGCAGCTTATAAACCGAACGCCGGACGTTGTCAAACGCCGTCTCGGAGATGGCCGCCGCCCACGCCCGCCACGCTTGACCTTGCTTCGCGCCGCCCCTACAATCTCCGCCTAGTTCCCCTCTTTACGCGTCCTCCACAACCTCAAACCGATTTCTATTCAGGGGGAAAATATGTCCAGAAATATGAGCGACGACAGTCAGGGCGATACCGGCACACGCGACATCACCTACAATCTCGTCAGCACCATCTATCACGCGCTGCAAGGCGCAGAGACCGAGGCTCTCTACATCGCTGACGCGGAGCAGCAGGGTGATGAAGAGCTGGCGCAGTTCTTCCGCGACGTGAAGACGGAGAACCAGCGCCGCGCCGAGCGTGGCAAACAACTGCTCGCCAGATATCTCAGTCAGGGCGGCCAACAGGGACAGGCTGCTTCGGGCAGTTAAAGGCTGCCGCGCGCATCACGCCTGCAAACGGAAACGCCTGCCGCTACTTGCGACAGGCGTTTTTCATTTGCGCCGGAGAGAGAGACCGGCTTCGGCGCGGCTCATTCCTCGCTCGCATCTTTTTGCACGCCGGTCAGCGGATTACCGCTGAGGATGGTGCTCATCCCTTCGTTCTGCTCGGCGGCGGTCGGCGCGTCCGGCTCGGCCACGTCGCCGCGCTCCCCCTCGCGCGTCTGCGCGTTGGCGTGCGTGCGGCCGTCCAGATGCGACTCCTCGTGCTCTTGCGTCTCGGTGCGCTCGTCCTTCATCGTCTCCCCCTGTCTAATACTTCGGCACGCTTGGGTCAACATCATTAGACCAAGCGGTGATGCCACCCTTGAGGTTGATGAGACGACCCTTGAAGCCTGCGCGCTTGAGCGCGTCGATGGCTTTGGCGCTGCGTCCGCCCATCTTGCAATGAACGACCGTCTCGCGTCCCTCGTCAATCTCGTTCATGCGACCGACCACCTGTCCGAGCGGAATCAAAGTCGAGTTCGGGATACGACCTATCTCGAATTCGTTCGGCTCGCGCACGTCGATGATTTGGATGTCGTCGCCCCGTTCGAGGCGTTGTTTCAACTCGATTGCCGTCATCTCTTCCATCTGCTGCTCCTCCGAAAGTTTCGCCGCGACCTCCGTCGCAGGCTGTCTGAGACCGCAGAACTCCTCATAGTCAATCAACTCGCGAATCGTCGGCTGCTCGCCGCAGATGGGACACTGCGGGTCTTTGCGCAGCTTGAACTCGCGGAAGTGCATCCGCCACGCGTCGAAGTGGAGCAGGCGGTTGATGAGAGGCGAGCCGCCTTCGAGGATGAGCTTAATCGTCTCGTTGGCCTGAATCGCGCCGACAATGCCGGGCAGGACGCCGAGCACGCCGCCCTCGGCACAACTCGGCACGAGACCGGGCGGCGGCGGCTCCGGGTACTGGCAGCGGTAGCACGCGCCGCGCGCCGCCCAGAAGACGCTCGCCTGTCCCTCGAAGCGGAAAATCGAGCCATAGACGTTCGGCTTACCCGTCAGCACGCAAGCGTCGTTGACGAGATAGCGCGTCGGGAAGTTGTCCGTGCCATCGACGATGATGTCGTAGTCGCGGAACAACTCCAATGCGTTCTCGCTCGACAGGCGCGTCTCGTAGGTTTCGATGCGGACGTGCGGGTTGATGTCTGAGAGCCGTTCGCGCGCCGACTCAATCTTCGGGCGACCAACATCCTTCGTCCCGTGCACGATTTGACGCTGCAAGTTCGACTCGTCAACCACGTCGAAGTCAACGAGGCCGAGCGTGCCGACGCCCGCCGCCGCCAGATACATGCCGAGCGGCGCGCCCAATCCACCCGTCCCAATCATCAGCACGCGCGCCGCCTTCAACTTCCGCTGCCCCTCCATGCCGACCTCCGGCATGATGAGATGACGGCTGTAACGCGCTATCTCCGCGTTCGACAGTGCGGGCGACGCGCGCTCGTCCGAGACGCTCTGCTCGGTCGTCGTCCCGCCCGCGATGGAAGGGATAATGGAGATGTGGTCGCCTTCTCCGACGGGCGTCTCCATGCGCTGCCCGTGCCTGATGTCCTCGTCGCCGACGTAGACGTTGACGAAGCTGCGCAAAGTGTTCTGGTCGTTGTAGAGATGGCGGCGCAACTCCGCGTGCTCGCTCGTCAGACGCTCCAACGCCTCGCCCACCGTGCGCGCCTCGACCTTCACCTCCGATTGTCCGCCCGCGTACTGCCTGAGCGCGGTCGGAATAAAAATTGTGACAGCCATGCCTGCATGCTCCTTACTTCCGAACCTCTACGTTTCCGAGCTTAACTTCCGGCGGACGGCCGACTTCACCGGTCGAAGCGCGGCGGCGTCTGCGGCGTCGCATCTTCGGTCGGCTCAGCCTCTTCCTGTATCACTTCCTCTTCCAGTTCGCCTTCGTCGAGCGCGAACGGGTCGGGCGCTTGCGCCTTTTCAGGTACGACCCACGTCGTCAGCGTCCCGCTGCCCCACTGGCGCGGACGCCCCACCGCGACGACGATGCGACGCCCCTCGACGCCGTACTTCTCCACCAGCGCCTTCTTCCAACGCTCGGCCATCTCCGCCAGCGAAGGGTCGCTTTCGGCCTCTTCCGTCGCTTCGGCCGACGCAGCCTCCGGCGCGCTCGCCTCCGATGTTGAAGCTTCGGAGGAAGCAGCCGTCTCATCAGATGCCTGCGGAGTCTCAGACTGAGGAGTAGTCTCCGGCGTTTCTTCTTCCGACACTTCTACAGTGGGCGACTCGCGGACGACGAGATGAGCGACGGCGCGCGGGTCTGCGCGCAAGGCTTCAGCGAGATTTTCGAGCATCCAGCCTTCGGCGTTCTCGTGCTGCATTTCGTTGGCCTCGTAGACGTTGAGTTGGAAGGCCGTCGCGGGCGCAGCGGTCTCGCGCCGTGCGGCCGGACGCTCCGGCGCGCCCTGCGGAGGCGGCGCGGATTTCGGCAGCACCCACAATTCAACAGACGAATACTCGCCCTCCGCTTCGCCGCCGTAAACCGACTTGAGGCGCGCGCTCTCGATGCCGTAGTCCTTCGTCAGGATAGTCTCGTCGCGGCGCGCGATGCGGCGGAACGCGCCGGGCGCGGCCGTCTTCGACGGACGCACGACAAGGTAGCCGACCGATTCCGGCTGCTGCTTCATCTTCTCTGCAAACTCGGAGCGTGCTATCCCCTCTTTCGACCAACCCATCTCGACCCATTCCATATAAGCCCTGTCGTCCGTGCTGTACACATCGAACTTGCCGCTGAAGCGCGTGTCGGAATACTTGTCCTTCTCAGGCGCTTGAAACGGCGGCGTCGCCCCCTCCGGCACTAGCCACAATTCTGTGTGGACGCGCTCGACACCCTCTCTGCGCCCACCGTTGACGACCTGCACGCGCGCAGCGTCAATGCCGCGCTGATGGATGAGATAGTGGCGCGAAGTGGAGAGGCTGTGATTGGCATACTCGCCCTTTTTCTCGGCCGCGTCGTAGCTGATAAGGTAAGCTTTGAGGCGACTGTCGTTCTGCAATTCCATCGCGAGGAAGTCGAGACGCGACGTCATGTCGCAATGGCCGAGCGCGCCGTACTCGTCAATCTTCTCGGCAGCCACGCGCGGCGGCGACTTCGCTTCTTGCGCGTCCGGCGGCTGCGCCTCCTGCGCGCGAGCGGGCGACGCGGCGAAAGCTGCGAGCGCGCCGGTCAGCAACGCCGACGAGATTAGCCTTCTCAAATTAAGTCGTCTCATCGCTCTCCCCCCGTATCAGTTCCTCTTCGTCGAAGCGCGAACGGTCGTCGCGCATCTCCCACGAGCGCAGGTCAACGGCCTTGCCTTCGCGCACCGAGACGATGATGTAAGACCACGTCGGCCAGGCGTGCTCAAGGTCGAACTGCGAAGGCACGGCCGGGTGGTCTGGGTGCGAATGATAGTTGCCGAGCACGTCAAGCCCCCGCGCACGTGCATGTCGCTCGCCGCGCAGGTATTCGCCGGGCAGAATCAACGAACGATTATGACGCTCCGCTTCCTCGCGCGCGTTTGAAACCGGATAGACTTCGACGACGTGCTTCGCGCCGTCCGTCTCCGTGCGACCGAGCAGCAGACCGCAGCACTCGTGCGGATACTCCCGCTCGCCCTGCCGGCCAATCTCGTCCGCGTGCTCTCGCCGCAAGGTAATCATAGCTCAATCATCCGGCGCGCTCTTCCCAAAATCCATCGCTCAGGTAACGCGCCCCGCCGTCGCAGAGAATCGTGACGACGACCGCGCCGCGCGCGAGTTGCCGCGCACAGCGCAGCGCGGCGAAGACGTTTGCGCCGGAACTGACGCCGACGAAGACGCCTTCCTCGCGCGCCAGCCGTCGCGTCATCTCCTGCGCGTCTTCGGTCGAGACTTCGACCGACTCGTCAGCCAACGACGCGTCGAAGATGCCCGGCACAATCGCCGTTTCCATGTGCTTCATTCCTTCGAGGCCATGCAGGGGCGAATCCGGCTGCATCATCACGGCGCGCAGCGTCGGCTGCAACTCTTTGAGCCGGCGCACGCAGCCGACGAAAGTGCCGGTCGTGCCGAGTCCGGCGACGAAGTGCGTGATGCGCCCTTCAGTCTGCTCCCAAATCTCATTGCCCGTGCCCGCGTAGTGCGCGCGCCAGTTGGCGTCGTTGTTGTATTGGTCGGGGTAGAAATATTTATCCGGCGCTTCGGCCGCCATGCGACGCGCGACGAGTTGCGCGCCGTCGGTGCCCTGCATCGGGTCTGTCTCGACGATTTCCGCGCCGTAGATGCGGAGGATGCGTTTGCGTTCGACGCTCGCATTCTTCGGCAGGCAGAGGCAGACGCGATAGCCGCGCGCCGCGCCAATCATGGCGTAGGCGATGCCTGTGTTGCCGCTCGTCGCGTCGAGAATTGTCTTCTCCGGCGTGAGACGCCCATCGCGCTCGCCTTCGAGAATCATCGCCAGCGCCGCGCGGTCTTTGACCGACCCGCCCGGATTCAGGTGCTCGGCCTTCGCATACAACTCCACGCCATCCAGCTCGCGCGCCAGACGCGGCAACGCGATGAGCGGCGTCGCGCCGATGCGCTCGACCAGACTCCGACCGCCCGACTCAAGTCTCTTGTCTTCAACTGTCGTCATGCGTCTATGCCGCGAGTGCCTGCTCTACGTCTGCGATGATGTCGGACACGTCTTCGAGGCCGACCGAGATGCGCAGGACGCCGTCCGTGATACCGAGTTCGCGCCGCGCTTCGGGCGCGACCTCACGATGCGAGGCGGTGGCCGGATGAAGAACGCCCGTGAAGACATCGCCGAGGCTCGTCGAGCGCACGCAGAGGCGCAGCCCATCCATGAAGCGAAAGGCCGCCTCGCGCGTCGCCTCGCGCAGTTCGAGCGTGACGAGCGCGCCGCCGAACGGTTCGCGTAACGTGCGGCGGACGACCGCCTGCGTCCGCGCGTCCTGCGCGAGCGTCGGATAGAAGACGCGCGAGAGGCGCGCGTGTCCCTTGAGCCTCTCGGCCAGTGCTTGCGCGTTCGCGCACTGTCGCTCGACGCGCACGGCCAGCGTCTTGAGGCCGCGCAGAATCTCGTGCGCCTCCCAGACGCCGAGGATGCCGCCCGCCAGACGCGAGACGCCGGAGAGCGCCTGACAGTCTGCCTCAGTCTTCGTCACGGCGACGCCGCCCGTCACGTCGCCGTGCCCGCCGAGATACTTCGTCGCGCTATGGACAACCACGTCAGCCCCTTGCGCGAGAGGCTGACAGAGATAAGGCGTCGCAAACGTGTTATCGACCAGCAGCCGCGCGCCGACCTCATGTGCCAACTGCGCGCAGGCTTCGAGGTCAGAGACCTTCAGGAGCGGGTTCGAGATGGTCTCGGCGACGAGCACGCGCGGGCGCAGTCGGCGCACGGTACGCGCAAGCGCGTCCGTCTCCGAGAAGTCTGCGAAGACGGTTTCGACACCGAGTTGGCCGAAGAGACTGCGAAGCAGCGCGGAGGTCGCCCCGTAGAGGTCGCGCGAGGCGAGGACGGTTGCGCCGGGCGCGAGTCCGCAGGCCAGCAGCGACGCGTGCAAGGCAGCCATCCCGGATGAAAAGGCGCACGCTCCTGCGCCGTCTTCGAGCAGCCTGATGGCCTCTTCGAGCGCGGCCACCGTCGGGTTGCCGTAGCGCGTGTAGACGTAGCCGCGCCGCTCGTCGGCGAAGACCTCGTCCATCTCGCGCGCCGTGTCGTAGGTGAAAGTGGTCGTCGCGTAGACGGGCGTCGCAGCGGGTACACCTGTGGGGGCGGGGCGGCGCTCGCCCGCATGTACGACGAGCGTCCGCGCCCTCATCTGCCTCTTCGCTTCGCCCATTGCGTTACAGGTTGCGTTTCGAGAAATACCAATCGGTCACGTCGTAGTCCGACTGCATGCGCTTCTCCGCGTCTTCGGTCGTCTGCGGCGGCGGCACGATGACCTGTTCGCCCTTCTGCCAGTTGGCCGGTGTCGCGCAGGCGTTCTCGTCGGCCGTCTGCAAGGCGTCGAGAGCGCGCACAATCTCGTCGATGTTGCGACCGCAGGTCATCGGGTAGTAGACGAGTGCGCGTATCTTCTGTTTGTCGTCGATGATGAAGACGGCGCGGACGGTCGCCGTCTCGGAGGCCGCCGGGTGAATGAGGCCGTACTTCTGTGCGACCTTCGTGTCGAGGTCTGCGATGACGGGGAAGTCTATCTTGACGCCGAAGTGCTGCTCGATGTTTCTAATCCAGGCGATGTGCGCCGTGACGGAATCAACCGAGAGTCCGACGAGTTGCGCGTTGCGCTGCTTGAACTCGTCGGAGCGACGCGCAAACTCGACAAACTCCGTCGTGCAGACGGGCGTGAAGTCGGCTGGATGTGAGAAGAGCACGACCCACTTGCCTTTCAAGTCCGAGAGTTTGAGCGGCCCTTGCGAGGTCTTGGCCTCGAAGTCGGGCGCGGGGTCGTTGATGCGCGGTAGCGAGGCGCTGCTGCTGCTCTGTTCGGCTGTGGCCGGTGTGCTCATAATCGGTTCTTGTCTCCTTCTACTTTCTGATGATAACTCGTGAGGAGCCTTCGCTTCGACGTGGCTCTCGATTTTTCCTGCCAATCTTTTCCGGAACTGATTTGCGCCAAGCTTACACCAAAAACCGGCTGCGCCACCAAGCCCCGGCGCTCTAATTCGCGGACGGCCGCCGCCGCTACACGATTTAGTGCAAACGTGCCACCGTCTCGCGCTTATCGTTTACCCGTTCGGCGTTGCGCGCCCTCCCACCCCCACGTATTATTTTTTCTAAACCGCTAAACACGCGGGTTTCGCACGCCTCGCGCCACCTCGCCAACTATGGCACGCACGTTGCCAAAGCAGATATCGGCGACGACGGTGCGCCGGTTCGGAAGCTCCGACCAGCCGCACGTCTTCGGCCGCAATCAGGAGGGATTGAATGATGACGAAAGCTCATAGCAGTGTGGCGCGACGCGCCGTCAGTTTTCTCATGCTCATCGCGCTTGTCGCCGCGACGATAGTGCCGGCCTTCGGTGCACCGCAGCGCCGACGCGCCCCGCGCATCGGAAGGCAGACGACGCGCACAGTGCGAACGCCTGTCGTGCCTCGTTACACGGTCGCGGCCGACACGGTCATCCGCGTCCGCATCAACGAGCCGCTCAATTCGCGCACGGCACGCGTCGGTGACCGCTTCTCGACGACCGTCGAAGAGCCCGTCTATTCGGCTAACGGGACGGAAGTGATTCCGGTCGGCAGCAAGGTGTGGGGTCGTGTCACGTCTGTGACGCGCGCAGGTCGCCGCACGCCGGGCAACATCTCGGTGGCTTTCAACTCGGTGCAGATGCCGGGCGGCACGAGCTACCCGATTAACGGTTCGCTCACCAGCCTTCAGGCCGACGACGTGAACGCCGACAACGAAGGCACGGTTAAAGGCCGCAGCAACAACCAGCGCAACGCTGTCTTCATCGGCGGCGGCGCAGCGACCGGCGCCATCATCGGCGCTATCGCGGGCGGCGGCAAAGGCGCAGCCATCGGCGCGATTCTCGGCGGCGCACTCGGCACGGGCGCTCGTGTCTACGAACGCGAACAGGAAGCCGACGTGAAGTCCGGGACGGAATTCGGAGTGATTTTGAACCGCAGTGTGACGCTGCCTGCCAGCAACGTCCGCTAGAGGTTCACGCGGAATCGGCAACCAAGCGGTTGTCGGTGCGAAGGAAGCCCGCTTGCGAAGGGGAGAGCGCGGGCGGGCTTCCAACAAAACTTCGGACGAAGGAATTTTTCGGCTCCTACAATTTTCGACGAGTTCGGTCGCCCCTGTCAGGACGTAAGTGAGCGACCGTAACAAAGAGCCTCGGCGCGAAGGGGAGAGCGCGCCGGGGCTCTTTTATTTTGTCTTGTGACAGCCCCGCTCTTAGCGCGCCGTCAGGAGCACGTCGTAGACGTGACGCTTCCTGCCCCCGATGACGGCCTCGCCCAAGTAACGAAACTCGTTGCCGTACCTGTCCTTGCGCCGCGTCTCACGGTAGCCGGTGGCAATGGAGGAAACGCCCTTCGACGCGAGCGTGTGCAACTCCACGGGCTGACTCAACGCGTCGTGATTGACATCGACCCACAGACGCAAGGCTGCAAAACGAGGGTCGGCGGCTGTGATGAAGCCGTCGCTGTCTGCATCGAGCAGGCGGAGAGCGAGGAAACCGTTCGGGACGCCGCCCGCAGGCTGCTCGGTGTAAGTGCCGAAGAGTTCCCTGCCCGAAGTGATTCGCCCGTCGCCGTCGCGGTCGAGGACGAGCCACGCGTCGTCCGAGTTGGCGGTTGTCCACGGCAGTTGTTCGGCGTGTCCGTTACTGTCGAGGTCGAAGCGGACGCCGTCGCGCAAGTTCGTGAGCGAGAAGTTATCGCCCGCGAGGTCGATGATGATGGGCGAGGGGTTTTTGTTGCTACAGGTGCATTCCGGCTCACCTATCCAATGCTCGCCGTCAACGTCCGTACAATCTCTCCACTCTCTCTCAAAGTTCAACTGTCCGCCGAATTTCGCGGCGCACGGGTCGCAGTTGAATTGCATCTTGTCGTAGGTGTCGTCACAGTCTCCGTCGCAGGTGCTCGTGCCGTCGCCGTCTGCGTCCGTGCCGTCGCAGCAGGGCGTCTCGTCAACGCGGTCGTCACAGTTATCGTCGTTATTGTTGAAACACTGCTCCGGCTGATTGCGATTGGAGTAGAAGCCTACGAGCGTCTTCGTGTCGTTACAATCGCCTTCGCACGTCGTCACCCCGTCGCCGTCATCATCACGGCACGAGCCGCACTCGATAGAGCCTTGACTATCAATGATATCTCTTGAGCAAGGTTGATTAAGACCGCAGTCGAAGTTGATTGACGTATACTTTTGGCATGGCTCTCCCTCTCGGACTCTTGCTAGTGGCCTCTCACAAAAAGTGGGCGGAGTTTGTGAATCGACACAGAAGGCGTCTGTGTCATCCTCAATGTAATATGGAAAGCATTGATTATTACCCGGACATGCTCCGACTTGAGTAGGAACATTGTTCAAAACACTGCTAGGTGACACTATCGAGGGTTCTGCCTGAGCCCAACTAACTTTTTCCATCCATGCCGCCTTGACAGGTCGCTCACTGAGGCGTGTCACTCTTTTTTTTTAGGATACACTCTCCTCTGACCAGCGATGTACCCTGTGCCGTCACCAAAGCTAATGGTGTTAAACTCGATATCAATCTTGTTTAGAGCCTGAGGGGGCAGATTCCTTGCTCGCTTCATGCTCTCCAAGCCCTGAACCCTAGACTCTGGTATTTTAAAGACGTAAGTTTCGCCGGGCTTGAGAAAGATGTCGTCGGGTGTCGCCAAATTCTTCACATCAATCAATCGCCTTGATCCGAATCTTATCCCGAACCCTGTTATTGACCTTGACGGTGTAATTCCGTTCGGCCCAACCTGTGGTGGTGGAGCCTCAATGTCAGGAAATTCGATGATGAGAGAGATGAAGTAGATGGGCTTGTCGGAGATGTTTTCCACCTCAATCTCCAAATCACGGAACCAATCTTCTTCTTTCTGAAGATTCCTGATTTCCTTAACCTTCAGCGGCATTCCGTGAAAGGTGCGTGTCTTTATCTCCCGCTCCTTCTTCTCGGACTGGGTTAATCCGACCTCGAAGTTTCCCGTCATAAGCACTAGCGTGAGAACGGAGAGCGTGAGGAAAGACTTCAAGATGATTGACGCTGTTGCGGTTCGTCGCTTCATGGTGTTTCTCCAAGTTTCTTCAAGGACGTGAGGTTGACGATAAACGGAGTGGATAACCGTCAACAGGAAGTGACGTTCGAGACGGCGAGGGGAAAGTCACGCGAGAGGGGCGCGGTCGGTGGCTGACCGCTATCGGCTCTGCGCGGATTTATAGTCTCTCTTGAAGAAAGTGTCAATCGACAGACGTCGTGACAGCTTCGCTCTGGCGGCGGTAGACGACGCGGCCTGAGACGATGGTGGCGACGGGCGCGCCCTGCATCGTCCACCCGTCGAAGGGCGTGTTGCGGCTTTTGGATTTCGCGCGCGCGCCGTCGAACGTCCAGCGCAGGTCTGGGTCGAGGATGGTCACGTCGCCCCACGCGCCCGGTTTGAGCGTGCCGCGCCCTTCGAGTTTGAAGATGCGCGCAGGGTTGACCGAACAGAGTTCGACGAGCCTTTCGAGGCCGACCACTCCGTTGTGCACGAGACGGTCGAGCGCGAGCGCGACTCCTGTCTCCAATCCCGTGATGCCGAACGGCGCGTGGTCGAACTCAAGAGCCTTCTCGTCCGCGTGGTGCGGCGCGTGGTCTGTCGCAATGGCATCTATCGTCCCGTCGCGGAGAGCTTCGAGGACGGCTTCGAGGTGCTCGCGGCTGCGCAGCGGCGGGTTCATCTTGTAGTTGGTGTCGTAGCCTTCAACCGCCTCATCCGTCAGAGTGAAATGGTGCGGCGTGACTTCGCAGGTCACAGAGAGACCGCGCTCTTTGGCACGCCTGACGGCCTCTATCGCCCCGCGCGTCGAGACGTGCGCCAGATGCAGGTGCGCGCCCGTCAACTCGGCCAGCGCACAGTCGCGCGCCGCGTCCGATTCTTCGGCCAGCGCAGGGATGCCGCGCAGACCCAGACGCAGAGACCAGTTCCCTTCGTGCATCACTCCGGCGGCTGCGAGCGAGCGGTCTTCGCAATGGTCCATCACGGTCAGGTCGAAGCCGCGCGCGTACTCCATCGCGCGGCGCATCATGCCGGACGAAGGCACGGGTCGGCCGTCGTCCGTGACGGCGACGATACCGGCGCGCTTCATCTCGCCCATCTCGGACAGTTCCGTTCCCTGCGAGTTCTTC
>DASZCR010000342.1:0-15444 GCA_035942915.1 Pyrinomonadaceae bacterium
GTATCTGAGATACGGGCGCGGACGCTCCTGCCAGCGTTGCTGCCAGATGGCGACGCTGCGGAAGAGGTCTTCGTGCCCTTCGTCGGGCAGCGCGTCGGCCATCTCGTGCTCGAAGTAGTAGGAGACGCGTTCCAGGTTGAAGCGGTCTTTGGGAAAGAGGAAGTCGTAACAGGGCGCAGGGCGCAGACGCGTGATGGATTGCGTTTCGGGTTCCGTGAACATCGGCGAGCCACGGTCGGCGCGCGCACGCGCGACAGCCCACGGCGGCTGCCAGTGGTGAATCTTCGGGATGATGTCGCAATGAAGTTGATAGTCATCGACCGTCTCGCCGGGGAAACGGACGAGGATGTTGTAGAGGTTGTTGATGCCGTAATAGGTACACCACTTGATGAGTTCGAGATTGCGCATCCCCGTCGTGTGCTTGCGCATGAGTTTGAGGACATGCGGCGAGAGGCTTTCGACGCCGGGTTGAATCGAGAAGAGCCCGCCGCGCCGCATCCTTCGCAATTGGTCGCGCGTCAAGCTCGGCCGCACTTCGTAATGGAGACGAATGTCGGCGTTGGCTTCGGTCAGGCGGCCGAAGAGCTGGTCGATATATTCGGGCGCGATGATGTTGTCAATGGCGTTGAAGTCGAAGATGCCGTAGCGGCGTGAGAGCGTTTCCAGTTGCTCGATAACGTTGTCAACGCTCTTGGCGCGAAACTCCATCCCGGCGCGATTGAGACCGCAGAAGGTGCAATGGTTCTTGACGCCCCACCAACAGCCGCGCGCCGTCTCGATGGGTAGCAGCACACCCTTCGCGTCGTTGTAAGAATCGTAGCGGCTTTGGCGTCGCGCGTAGAAGTACTCGTCGAAGTTTGGCGTCGGCGTCTTGTTCATGTCCGAGAGGTTCGGCGCGCGTCCGGCATAAGCTATCTGTTCGCCGTCGCGCCACATCACGCCGCGCAGGCCGCGCATCGACTCGCCCTCAGAGAGTCGGCGAATCATCTCCGGGAAAGTCTCCTCGGCGTCGCCGCAGTGGACGAAATCGACTTCGGGACAGCCGCGCATAATCTCTTCGGCGATGTCGTCCTCGAAACTTGCGCCGCCCATGACGATGGGAATGTGCGGGTGGCGGCGTTTGAGCGCGCGTGCGAGGGCGATGCTGGCGAGCGTCTGCTGGAAGACGACGGAGAAGCCGATGAGTCCGAAGCGCGTCCAGTCGATACTCTCGACACAGAAGTCGATGAAGGAGGGCGCGCCCTCTTCGCGGACGCGGCGCAGGTCTTCGAGCGTGCAGCCAGCGCGACGACAGATGCCCGCGAGGTTTCCTTCGTAGATGCGGAAATATTCTTCGTCGTCGGCGAAGTCGCCAAAGGCAGCCTTCGTCCAAATCCATTCGCCAATCATGCTCGGATAGACATCGGAGATGACTTCGTTGATGCGCCAGCCAATGTGCGTGCCGAAATACATGAAGAGCGAGAAGGTCTGCGCGGGGATGTTGTGCGCTTCCAGCACGGGCTTGAGGAGTCCGAGTTGGAACGAGGGGAAACGCGCCGAGAGCGTCGGCATGCTGACGAGCGCGACCGGCTTGAGCGCACTACTACTGCTACTGCTGCTTTCCATAGCGACTCCCGAAACAGTCGTGGCGCGCCGCGCCGCCTTGCGAGGCGACGGCGCAGCGCGTGAGTTGTGAAACACTTCGGCGAGACAGAAGCCCGTCTAGCTCCGCTTCGGGGCATCAGGCGCGATTTCGGGAATCACCCTCCGCGTCGAATCCGGAGCGATTTCGGGAACGACTTCGGGACGAATCTTTTCAGGCGCGATTTCCGGCTGTATCTCCGGGAAAACCTCCGGCCTGATTTCAGGCTTAATCTCCGGCGCTACCTCCGTGATGATTTCCGGCGCAATCTCAGGTCTGATTTCAGGAGCAATCTCAGGTCTGATTTCGGGCGCAATCTCCGGCCTGATTTCCGGCCTGATTTCAGGTTTAATCTCCGGGGCGACTTCGGTAATCACTTCAGGAGCGACTTCAGGAATCACTTCGGGGGCGACTTCGGGAATCACTTCCGGCGCAATCTCCGGTCGAATCTCCGGCCTGATTTCCGGCGCAATCTCCGGTTGAATCTCCGGCCGTCCGTATCCCCTATCCTTTACCTTGTCCTTGTCTTTGTCTTTGTCCTTGTCTTTGTCTTTGTATTTATCCTTCTCTTTGTCGTTCATGTCGATTCTCCTGGAATGAGGTGGTTCGGCCGTTACGAGGTTAGGTAAGGCACGCCGCCGCCGTTGCGCGTTATACGAACGCGGCTCGCAGGCAAATAACAACCCGCCATCGATAAAGCCCTTGGAAGTGTGAGGCCGACAAGACAAGCGCCGGCTAACTGTGCAGCGCGCGCGAGGTGACGCTGGTAAATCTCGGATGTGCGGCAGAGTAATGTGAGAGACGCAAAAGTGTCAACGATAAAAAATTGTCAACGATAAACTTGCTGCCCGCTGCTCATCTGTACCAGCAGACGATGGCGAAACGCTCGCCGTGCGTCACGGGAACGACCTCATGCGTCGTCTCGGCGCGAAAGGCGACGAGCAGGCCGGCCTCGACGGCGAGCGGGAAGCCGAGTTCTTTACGCGCGGGGTCAACGTTCGGCTCGTAGAAGACCAGCGACCCGCCACCGAAGGCCTCCGGCGCAGGCTCGTCCGACTGCCGGTTGAGGAAGACGACGACCGAGACGCGCCGCACTCTCAAGTGGTCGAACTGAAGTTGCTCGGTGTTGCCGTCCTGATGCGCGACGAAAAAATCGCCCTCACGGTATCGCAGAAACTGCGGGTCTTCGCAATCCTTGAGGGCGATGCCGAAATGTTTCTCGACCTCAGCCTTGCGCGCCAGCAGCAGTTGCCTGACCCGTTCGGTCGTCTCCTCAGAGAGCATGTGGCGCGTCGTCCGCCGCAGCCTTTCGTCAACCGGACTCGGCGCGCCCGGTCTGTAAACGGTCGCCGGGCCGCCCCACGCGGCGCGCACCTCGGCGACGAGTTCCGCACACGTCTGCGCGTCGAGGAAGTCTCTCACCAGATAAAGGTCGAAACGTTCTAACGGATTCGACATCGAGTTGCGCTCTCAGTTTTTGACGACGATGCGGTCTGGGAAGACGCAACAGTCAAGCCCGCTCTTGAGCAGGCACGCGACGGCATCTTCCGGCGTCTCCACGATAGGTTCGCCCATCACGTTGAAAGAGGTGTTGAGGACGACAGGCACGCCCGTCGCCTCGCCGAAGCTTTTGACGAGTTCATAGAAGCGCCCGTTGGCCTCGCGCGTGACGGTCTGCACGCGCCCCGTCCCATCGACATGAACGACGGCCGGGACGCGCATGGCCTGCGCCTTCTTAAACTCGCAGACGCGCAGCATGAACGGGCTTTCGCGCGGCGCGCCGTCCAACTCGAACCAATCATCCACCTGTTCGAGAGGCACGACGGGCGCGAACGGCCGGAAAGGCTCGCGCCGCTTGACGCGTAAGTTGAGAATCTCTTTCGCATCGGGACGGCGCGGGTCGCAGAGGATGCTGCGTTGACCGAGCGCGCGTGGGCCGAGTTCCGAGCCGCCGTCGAACCAGCCGATGATTTGACCGGCGCAGAGCCGTTCGACCGCTTCGGCGACGAGATTCGCAGGCTTCAGCGTCCGCACTTGAGAGAACTTTTCGACGGCCGTCGAGATGTCTGCCTGTGTGTAGGTCTTGCCGCAGGCGTCGTGAGCCATCCGGCGGCGTGTGTTGTGACCGGTGAGTTTCCACAGTCCGTAGTAGGCCGCGCCGATGGCCGGGCCGCTGTCTTCAGCCGCAGGCGGGATGTGTACGGCGCGGAAGCCTGCCTCGCGGATGAGTCGTTCGTTGGCGACGCTGTTGAGTGCGACGCCGCCCGCATAGCAGAGATTGTCGCTCGGACAAAGTTCGCGCAAACGCCGCGCCAGATGTAGCACGGCCGTCTCCAACGCCGACTGAACAGAGGCCGCGAGGTTCATGTACTCTGCGGAGCGTGCAGGCCAACGCTCTTCGTGCGCGAACATCGCGGGCACGTCTTCGCGGAAGTTGAAACCTTTGTCGCCAATCTCGAAGAATGCGCCGGGCGGGAGCGTCGGCGTGCCGTAGGGCGCAAGCCCCATCACCTTGCCCGCTTCCATCGGGTCTGCGAAGAGTTGTGTGGCGACGGCCGAGAACATCCCGCCGAGGCTACCGAAGCGCGGCATCCCGCCGCCGCGCGGCCGATACCAACCGCCGCGCGCCACCAGATGCTTTTCCAGTGGGATGATGCTCGTCCCCGCAGCCGAGTAGAGCGAAACCGTCTCCCAACCGTCTTCGAGGCGTTCTGTCACCACGTCGCGCTCGTCGGCCGGGAGGTCTTCAAAGGGCGAGCCTGCGCCGTCGATGACGAGGACGGCCGCTTCCTCGAAACCCGAAGCGGCAAAGGCGCTGAAGGCGTGTCCCAGATGGTGCGGGATAACGATAGTCGGGATGCGGCCACGACTTCGCTGCAAGGCCGGATTCGCGGCGACGACCTGATGCGCGTCCTGTGCGCGCCCCTGAAGACAGACGACGGCGAGGCTCACATCATCGGCCGTGATGCCCGCGTATGAAAGGCAGTAGGCGAGCGAGCGCGAAGGCTCTGCGCCGTAGATGCGGTGGCGCTTAACGCGTGTCAGGCGCTCTTCCTGCACGGCGACGACGAGTTGGTCGTCTCTGAGCAGGCAGACCGCGCCGTTGTGTGAGGCGCTGATTCCGATTATCCAGTTCGCTTTATCTTTCGCTTGCTGTGAGGCCATCAGGCTCGTCCTGCTCAAACGGCATACGTGTTGTGAGAGCTCTTCATGCGCGCGCGTTCACTGCTGCGCGCGGAGCGTGGCGAGGAGGCGTTGCACCAGACCATCGAGCGCCCTGTTCTCAATCCAGCGCACGACGACGACAAGGTCGTTCTCCGGGTCAACATAAATCACGTTTGTCCCGTTGCCGACGTGTGCGAAGGCAGACGCGGGCGCGCTCGGCAGGTACTTGCGTTCGGTGTTGAGAAAGAAGTTCATGAAGCCGTAGGTCGGCTGCGCGGGCGTCGGCGTCGTCGCCATTCGTATCCACTCCTCTGAGAGCAGTTGGCGGTCGCCCCACTTGCCGCGTCGCAGCGTGAGCAGGCCGAAGCGCGCCATGTCGCGCGCGTTGATGAAGAGACCGCCGCCCCAGTGGCCGCCGCCGCTGACGGATTGCATGGCCTCGCCGTCGAGCACGACCCATGAGTTATCGTAACCGTACCAGCGCCACGTCGGCGATGCGCCTATCGGCTCCATCACATACTCTCTCAGGACGGCGGGCAGCGGGCGTCGCCAGACGCTCAGCGCGGCGAGCGCCAGCACGTTGACGCGCACATCGTTATATTCGTAAACCGCGCCCGGCTCGTTGCGCTTGCGCGTGAGCCATTCGGCGGGGTTGGTCGAGGGGCGGTCAGCCCAGTCGGGCTTGCCCCAGAGCGTCCCTTCCCAATCGCTCGTCTGGCGCAGCAGGCTCTCCCAAGTCACCTTGCGATTCTGTTCCGAGTCGAAGGGACGCAGCAGTTGCGCCGCGCCGAGCGTTTCGGCGCGACTCTGACTGCGCGACTCGGTATGCACGAGAACGGGGCCGACGTAGTCGCGGACGCGATGTTGAAGGCTGCGTATCAGGCGACGGTCGTAAGCCAGCCCGACCGTCGTCGAAAGGAAACTCTTGGTGACGCTGAAGGTCATCTCGACGCTGTCTGGGTCGCCCCATTCGGCGACGATGTAACCGTGTCGAATGACGATGCCGGTCGGGTCGCCGCGCACGGCAAAGGGGCCTGTCGGTTCGCCGAAAGGCTCGCGCCCGAACGTCTGGTAGTGTGCCATCTCCAAATCTCTCGGTGCTTTCGACTCGTTGGCGATGGCGAAGGCGATGGCCTCTCTGAGCCGTTCGGCGTCCATCCCGACCTGTTCGGGCGTGCGCCTCTCCCACTCCTGAGCGGGATAATAGGTCTGTGTGAGAGTCGCGGGCGGCGGCTGCGTCGGCTGCGCGCGTCTTCCCTGTTGCGGCAGCGCGTGGGTCGTGAGCGTGAGCGCGGCCGCGATGGCGAGCGCCAGTCTTTGAAGTGGTAGTTGAGTTGAACGCCTGACGCGCATGAGATTTACTTGCGGAACTTGCCGCCCTTCGTTATGGATTGATACTGTCGCCCTGTGAGCGCGCGCCATTATACCCAATCGCAGCCGCGCGCGGGCATCGACACAGACAGAGATTGAGGCCGGAGAGCTATGACTAGAACCGCATATCACGCGGCGCATACTGTGGCCGCGAAGACGCGCGAGCACTTCGCGCGCCACATCACGGCCGCGCGCCGACAGGGATTGGAAGGCTTGGCGAGCGAGCCTGACGAACGATGTATCGAAGCGATTATCGACACGGCCTTCTGGGCGAGCCTCCGACGCGAAGAAGGCTACTCGCCGAAAATCTCTCTGGCCTTGCTCGCGCCTGAAGAGGCAGAGTCGCCGCTGCTGTTCGAGCACCCGTTGCCGCTCACTCCGGCCGGTCTCTCGCGCCTTGCGCCCGCCGTCGAGCGTCCCGGCATACACCTCGGCGTGCGCCGCGACCAAGATGGACTCTGCGTGTGGGGCACGACGCGCGTCATCCCGAAGTTCTGCTTCGTGCTCGAAGTCATCGAGCCGGGGCTGCTCGTGATTAAGTATCGGCGCGGACAGGAGTCGGGCAAGTACATCAACGTCGCCGTGCTCAAGGGCGACCAGATTAAGTTCATCAGCGAAGACGGCGCGGGTTTGCCGGACTGTCCGGGGCTGATTAACTCTCTGCTCGACTTCAGTTCGATGGACAAGGGCAACGATTCGGTCAACGTGCTCGTCCAGCTTGCCGCCTCGATGCGCGCGCACGGGCGCGGCGGCTCGCTGCTCGTCGTCCCGCAGGGCACAGAGACGTGGCGCGAGTCCATCGTCTGGCCTGCGCCTTATTCGGTCGTGCCCGCCTACGCCGAACTCGCGGCGTTGATGCGACAGGATGCCTCCGAAAGAAATAAGCGCCTGTGGCAGGAGTCTCTGATTGACGCGGTTGATGCGATTGCAGGGCTGACGGCTGTCGATGGCGCGACCGTCATCAGCGACGAATATGAACTGCTCGCCTTCGGCGTCAAGATAGAGCATCGCGCAGGCGGCTCGCGCGTCGAGCAAGTGATTGTCACCGAACCGATTCTCGACGGCGTGGCTTCCATCGTCGAACCCGTCCAGTTCGGCGGCACGCGCCACCTCTCGGCCGCGCAGTTCGTGCAAGACCAACGCGACGCCATCGCGCTCGTCGCTTCGCAGGACGGCCGCTTCACGGTCTTCGCTTGGTCGCCGTGCGAGAACCTGGTACACGCGCACCGCGTCGAGACGTTGCTGCTCTAGTTGGCCGACGCGCGCCGGTTCGTTTTATAATCCGTCCAAATTCCCACACAGAAAACAGAGGTGAGCACAGAGATGAACTGTTCAGCCCGCAGCGTCGAAAAAACATGGTGCGCCATGAGCCGCGCCCTCGTTTGCGCCGCCGCGTCGCTCGTGTTGAGCAACGCCCTCGTCTACGCGCAGCAGCAGCAACAACCGCAGCAACCGACGCCGCAGCAAACGCAACAACAGACACAACAACAGACGCAACAGCAACAGACCGACACGCGCCCTGAGTTTATCGTCAAAGGGCAGCAACTCACGCGTGAAGGCAAGCTGGAAGAGGCTTTGGAGATTTATCGTCAGGAGCTACGCAACACGCCGAACTCCGTGCAGGCGCACACGGCGGCAGGCGTCGTCCTAGACCTTCTGGGACGCGGCGGCGAAGCTCGCCAGCACTTCGCCAAAGCCATCGAAGCAGCCCCGACGCCGCAGGCCAAAGCCAGCGCGCAGAGACGGATGGCGATGTCTTACGCCTTCGAGAACGACTGTCGCAACGCCGTGCGCTTCCAGCAGATGGTCTTCGACTATCACGTCGCACAGAAGAACTTTTTCCAGCAGGGTGAGATGGCTAACGAGGTCGCGCGCGTCTGTCTCGAAGCGGGTGACCTCGACACGGCCGAGAAGTGGTATCGGGTCGGCTACGATGTCGGACTCAAAGAGCCGGACATCAAGCCGGAACGCGCGGCGCTCTGGCGCTTCCGTTGGGAACACGCGCAGGCGCGCCTCGCCGCGCGGCGCAATCGCAAAGACGAAGCACGCCGTCACGTCGCCGCCGCCAAAGCGATTCTCGACGAGAACCCGGAGATGGCGAAGGAGCAGGCCATCTTCTTTCCCTATCTGGCAGGCTACGTCGCCTTCTACACGGGCGACTATCAGACGGCCTTGACCGAACTGCAAAAGGCCAATCAGGAAGACCCCTTCATCCAGTCTCTCATCGCGCAGACTTACGAAAAACTGGGTCAGCAGGAGAAGGCTTTAGAGTTCTATCGCAAGGCGGCTCAGGCCACGTCGCACAATCCGACCGCAGCTTTCGCGCGCCCCTTTGCGCGCAAGAAACTGGCCGCGAAATAAGGCGTGCGCGCGGCACGTCATCAGAAGACTCGAAGGAGCAAGCGATATGCGCAGGGCAAGAACGCTGCTAACTATTTTGCTCGTCGTCTCGACGACCGTCGTCGAGACGATGGCTCAGACGGCGTCAGCGCGCGTCCCGTCGCAGAGCGCGGAAGTCGCGTTCGTCGATGTCAACGTCGTCCCGATGGATTCGGAGCGCGTCCTGACGGGGCAGACCGTCGTCGTGCGCGGCGAGAAGATTGTCCAGATAGGCCCGGTCAATAAAGTCAAAGTTCCGGCCGGGGCTTTGCGCATCGACGGGCGCGGCAAGTATCTGATGCCGGGGATAGCCGAGATGCACGGCCACATCCCGCCTCCCGATGCGCCGCGCGAGTTTGTCGAGGCGATTCTTTTCATGTACGTCGCCAACGGCGTGACGACCGTGCGCGGCATGTTGGGTGCGCCCAACCAACTCGAACTACGCGAGAAGGCCGCGCGCGGAGAGATACTCTCGCCGACGCTCTATCTGGCAGGCCCCAGTTTTAACGGCAACTCAATCAACTCTCCGGCGCAGGCCGTCGAGCGCGTCCGCGAGCAGAAGCGCGCGGGTTGGGACTTGCTCAAAGTGCATCCCGGTCTGACGCGCGAAGAGTACGACGCGATGGCGCGGACGGCGCGCGAAGTCGGCATCCGTTTCGCCGGACACGTTCCCGCAGAGGTCGGCCTGACTCACGCGCTGGAAGCGGGACAGGAGACCATCGACCACGTTGACGGCTACGTCGAGCACCTGCAAGCCGAGAGCGCACCCGTCGATGAGACGAAACTGGCGGAGGTGGTGCGCCTGACAAAGAAATCGGGCGCGGCCATCGTGCCGACGATGATTCTCTGGGAGACGCTGCTCGGCGCGGCCGACCTCGAAAAGCTCCGCGCCTACACGGAACTCCGATACATGCCTCCGCAACAGGTCGAGAGTTGGGAGCGGGCGCACCGCGCGCGCCAGAGTGCGCCGCAGTTCGACATGCAGAAGGCGCGACAGGTGGCAGCCAACCGCAAGCGCATCCTCAAAGCCTTGCACGACGCGGGCGTGCCGATTCTCTTTGGGACTGACGCGCCGCAGCAGTTCAGCGTGCCCGGCTTCTCCATCCATCGCGAGATGGTCTCGATGCTCGAAGCCGGTCTCACGCCTTATCAGATTATCTTTTCGGGGACGAAGGCGGCGGGCGACTATTTCAAGCAGAAGGCTCGCTTCGGGACGGTCGCCGAGGGTCAGCGCGCAGACCTCATCCTCGTCAACGGCAATCCGCTCCGAGACCTCTCCAACATCGCGCGCCGCTCCGGCGTGATGCTGCGCGGGCGCTGGCTCAGCGAAGACGAAATCCAAAAGCGACTCGAAAGCATCGCCCTCTCTTACAGACCGAAAAGCTCATCTTGAAGTGAACAAACCTCTGGCGGGGCGGAAGACTTATCCTCCGCCCCGCCAAGCCTACGTCGTCCCGCCTCTCACGTCAGGCATCGTCTTCCTCTGCGGACTCGGAGAGCGTCGAGGGACGGACGAAGCCGCGTTCGATGAGATAGCCGAGGATGAGTTCGGCGTTCTCTTCGGCCGTGTGCGCGACGGTGTCGATGACAATCTCAGGATTGAGAGGCGATTCGTAGGGGTCGTCAATCCCCGTGAAGTTCTTGATGTGACCGGCGCGCGCCTCGCGGTACATGCCTTTCACGTCTCTCTGCTCGCAGACTTCGAGCGGAGTATCGACGAAGATTTCGATGAAGCGGTCAGCGCCGACCATCGTGCGACATTCGTTACGCGTCGCGCGGTAGGGACTGACGGCCGCGCAGATGCAACCGCCGCCATGACGGACAACCTCTGAGGCGACGAAGCCGATGCGACGGATGTTCGTGTCGCGGTCTTCCTTACTGAAGCCCAGCCCCTTTGACAGATGCGTCCGCACCACGTCGCCGTCTAAGAGCGTGACCTGTCGGCCGTGTTCGAGCAGCTTGACGGTGAGGATGTCGGCCGTCGTCGATTTACCCGCCCCGCTCAGTCCCGTAAACCACAGGCAGAAGCCCTGCCGGTCGCGTGAAGGGTGCGTCTCAGCCAGAATGGCCGCCACTTCGGGACGCGTAAACCAGCGCGGCAGCCGACGCCCGCGCAGCAGATAGTTTTCGCGCACTTCCGTTCCCGACAGAGAGAGCGTGCGCTGCCCCTCTGTGATGTGACGCTGCTCCTCGTAGCGGTCTTCTTCCGGCAGATAGAGCAACTCCGAGAACGGCAGCGGGCGCACGCCTGTCTCCTCGCTGTGACGCGCGACGAGTTCCTGCGCGTCGTAAGGGCCGTAGAAGGGCTGGTCGTTGGAATCGCGGCCGGGACTCGCGTGGTCGCGCCCGACGATGAGGTGGTTTGCGCCGTAGTTGCGTCGGATGATGGCATGCCACAAGGCTTCGCGCGGCCCTGCCATTCGCATCGCCAGCGGCAGCAAAGCGAGCATCATGCGCTGCGGGTCGTAATAGCGTTCGGCCAGCACTTTGTAAGAGCGGACGCGCGTGAAGTGGTCGATGTCGCCGGGCTTGGTCATGCCGACGACAGGGTGCAGCAGCAAGGTGGCATCGACGGCGGCGGCGGCGCGTCTGGTCAGTTCCTCGTGCGCGCGGTGTAAGGGGTTGCGCGTCTGAAAGGCGACGACGTTCGACTGTCCGAGCGCGGACAGACGCGCGCGCACCTCTGCGGGCGCGAGGCGCAGGCTGCGGAAGTCGTAATGGTGCGGCAGCGCCAGCACGCGCAACGAACCGGAGACGCACAACTCGCCCCACGAGTTCATCTCCGCGACGAGCGGATGGCGCGAGTCGTTCGTCCCGTAGGCCAGACGCGCTTCGCGCTGTCGCTCCCACTCGTATATCTCTTCGACGCGCATCACGGCGAGCAGATTGTTGTACTGGTCTGCCAGCGCCACCTCTCCGTCGAGTTTGATGGAAGCATCCTTCCTGATGGGGAGCGTCAGAGGGATGGGAAAGAGCGTGCCGTCCGACAGGCGCATCTCTTCGAGGACGCGTTCGTAGTCGTCTCGGCGCATGAAACGGTCGAGCGGCGAGAAACCGCCGGTGGCGAGGAGTTCAAGGTCGCAGACATTGCGCGGCGTCAACTGTAGACGCGGCAGAGCAGCCGCGCGCTCGCGCAACTCCTCGCGCTCCTCTGCCGTAACCAGCAGGCTGACGAGCGCGCCGCCGTAAGGCTCAATCAACTTCGTCTCATGTTCTCTCACTTCGTCCATCACCCTCTCATTGTTTAATTATTGTGTGAGTAGTTCAGTTGATGCAGACGCCGGTAGAGGCTGCGACGCCGCAACAACTCATCATTGCATACCTCGCCCCTGTGCAGCAGGATGATTTTATCAACTACCTTGACGGTTGAAAGCCTGTGCGCGATTGATTGAGGTTGCGCCCCTGCAAGACGACCGTGCCGAGCGGCGCAAGACCTCGTGCTACCTCGCCGCCGTAGGAGACGACGAGTGCCACGCCTTCAGCCCCGCAGACTTCGGCCGCCGGATAAGGTATCGCGTCGCAGAAGACCCTGTCGAGAGTGGAGAGCCGATTGGCCGCGCTGTCCCACCTCATCGGCCGCAGATTTTACGGACTAACGCGCGAAGGGTTCAGGTGGTTGGCGAAGCTTGACGGAGATTCGAGGTGAGATTCGATTAGCTGTGAAGAGAGGGGATGTCGGGTCTGATGTTTGTGTCTGCGGAGCGCGCCGCCTGCGTCGGCTGACGCGCTCCGCTCAAGTTGCGCCGTCTCAGGAGGCGACGGATGAGAGACTGCGTCGGCGTTTTTCCAGAATGTCGGGGACGATTCTCTCCATGCAGCGTTCGGCGAGCGCCGCGATGGTGAAGGAGGGATTCGTGCAGCCGGACGAGCCGGGAATCAACGCGCCGTCAACGACGTAGAGGTTCTTGTAACCCTCGACGCGCCCGTAGCGGTCGCAGGCTTTGCCGAGCACCGCGCCGCCGAGCGGGTGCGCCGTCAGACCACCGGCGACGAAGGCCGTCGCGGGTTGATGCGTCGGCGTGGTGCTGGCGACGTTGAGTTTTTCGTAGGTGAGTTGACCGGCCTGAATGCTGCGCGCGATTTCGGGGTCGTTGCCCGGCCACGTGAGTTTGACCGAGTCGGTCGCCGCATCGTAGCGGAAAACGCCTTTCGCAGGGGGTATCGAAAGTCCCAACGTGTTGATGATGCCGCCCGAAGCGTCCCACTGCGGAGCGCACATCACGGCCGTCGGCCCGTAAGGATTGGCGTGGTCTTCGATGACGGCTGAGGCAGGGCCGCCCTGACTCGGATTCGTATCGGGTAAGCCGACCTGCGCCCCGAAGAAGTCGCCGTTGTTGCCCCAACTCTGCCCGACGTGCTCGTTCAGCTTCGAGAGCGTGCCCTTTGCTTTCGCCTTGACGAGCATCTTCGACGTGCCCATCGAACCGGCCGCGAGGAACAGTTGCTCGCAGGTGATTTGCATACGCCTCTCTGTCGCGCCCGATTCATCAATCTGTTCGCACGTCACGACATATCTCTGACCCGGCGCTTCGTTAATCTCTGTGACGACCGTCAACGGCATGATTTGGAGATAGCCGCTCGCCTCTGCCTGCGCCAGATAGTTCTTGTCCAGACTGTTTTTGCAGCCACTATTGTTGCCATACCAGAACTCGCCAATGAGCGCCGACGGCACGCGCCCGCCTTCAATCTCGGCGCGCACGACGTTCCAATCCACGTTGAGGTCGGCCAGATGCGCCGGCAGACCGGCTCTGGCTCCCATCTCAAGGAAGATGCGCGTCATCTTGTAATAGTCTGTGGCGAGAATATCGGCAGGAAGCGGCGACGGCCTGAGCATCGAGCGGACGCGCGGGTAATAGACCGCTTCCATCTCGTCGTAGTTGACCGTGCTGCCGAAGGAGCGCTCAAACAGTTCTCGCTTCGGTTGATAGGTCACGCCGTTATAGACGAGCGAGCCGCCGCCGACGCCCGCGCCCGCATAGACGGAGATGCCGTCGTGGTCTGTGCGCTCCAAGACTCCTGTGTAAACGTCAATCGGCGTGGGAGCGCCGAGAACGGTGACGGGGCTGAGCCACGCGGCGCGACCGTCCGGGCGCGGTAAGGTGGCAAAGGTGTTCTGCTCCGGGGTCACAGTCCAACGACGCCCGCGCTCCAACATCAGCGTGCGGACGCCCGCCTGTGCCAGACGCAGAGCCGCGACCGCGCCGCCGAACCCGCTGCCGATGACGACCGCTTCGACCGGTTCGCTGTTGCTTGCCCAACTGCTGATAATTCCGGGGCCGAGCAGCGTTGCGCCGGCCAAGCCTGAGAGACCTGTGCGGAGAAAACTCCGCCGCGAGAAAGTGTGACTCATGGCGTTACCTCGATGACTTGTCGTTTGATGAAAGAGAGCTTGAGGCTGCGCTTCTCGCCGTTGTCAGGTAGGGAACAGGCTCCGAAAGCGCCTCTGTCCACTAACGCGAGTTTTTGCGTGGGAAGGGGTCACGCGTCCGAATTTTTTTTCGACGGAGAAAAAAAAGGCTGACGCGGAGGGCTGCCTGTAAATCCGACCGCCGGAACTCGGACGTATTCATGGCTCAGGAAGTCCCCATCTTTCATCAAGTCGTGTGGAGGTCTATGGAACTCGCAGGCTCGTTGCACATCGCAGATGAGATACAGACCCGTCGGCCGGAGCTTTTACTCAACAGCTTCGGCCTCTCCCTCAGTCTGCTCGCCGTCTACACCGTCTTTGCCTACACGCTTCTTATCCTGAGCGCGCTTTTCCCGGCGCACATCGGTTTCGGATTGCCCAACAGCGCGGACTACGGCGTGTACATCGCGTGCGCGCTCGTCTTCGTCGGGACAAGCGCGGCCGGGATTGCAGGGAGATTGAAGTGGCTCGACCACCCGGCTCTGCTTTACTGGCAACGGACGGCCATCCGTTACATTCTCGGCTACATCTTCATCGGCTACGGCTTCGCCAAAGTTTTCCACGAGCAGTTCTACACGCTGCGCAGCACGCTCGACACGCCGCTCGGCGATATCACCGGCCTTCAACTGGCGTGGCGTTTCTTCGGCTATTCATACGCCTACACGCTCTTTGTCGCCTCGACGCAGATATTCGGTTCGTTCCTGCTCTTTTTCCGCCGCTCGACGACGCTCGGCGCGTTAATCCTGCTGCCCGTCATCACGAACATCGTTTTTATCAACTTCTCACATGAGATTCCCGTCAAGACGTTCTCGCTCATCCTGCTCGTGATGAGCGTCTACCTGCTCCTGCTGGATTACAGGAGGCTGCGCGCGCTCTTCCTCGACGAACAGGTGACGTTCGGCGACAGGCCGACGCCGACGCCGTCGGCGGGCAACCGACTGCGCCCCGCCGCGAAGTGGCTCGTCATCCTGTTCGTTTTCGCCGCCAACATCGGCACGTCTTATCACTTTTATCTGGAAGCCAATAAGAGGTCTGTGCTGGACGGCGTGTGGGAGGTTGAAGCCTATCGCGTCAACGGCGTCGCGCAGGCGCGACAGCAGACTTCCGATGTCTGGGAGAAGGTCTACTTCGAGTCGGGAGATGTGTTGGCTGTGAAGATGGCTGCGACGCGCCCTGTCCTCTTCCTGTCGCAAGTGGATGAGCAGGCGCAGACCATCCGTCTGGAAGATTTTAAGTCGGGGACTGAATCGCAATACGCGTATCAGTTGCCTTCCGGCGACAAGTTGGTCTTGCAGACGACGAAGGGAGAGGACGCCATCGAGGTCTTACTTAAAAAATCGCGGGAATAACTCAGCCGTCTCCTTCGGATGCGGACGAGAAGCTTCGGCGCGAGGATTCGCAGCCGCGCAGTTGTCGGCTATAATCGAATCAGTCCCCCTCACCTGACCGAAGAATCTTGAATGCTGACGGAGCAAAGTCTTATGCAAGTAGCTGCCGCGCA
>DASZCR010000343.1:0-15795 GCA_035942915.1 Pyrinomonadaceae bacterium
CCCCTCGCCGGTTAAAACAAGCGGCCTTGAACCGGCGAGCGGCGACCGATGACCGTTGACTCTTTCGTCATTCGTCCGACTCCTCGGCCGGACGCTGGTGCTCTTGCAAGAGCTGCTCGACCGCGTCGGAGAGTACGTCCGGGTCAACCGGCTTGGGAATATGTACGTTAAAACCGGCGGCGAGGGCTGTCTCGGCGTCTTTCTGTGCGGCGTAACCGGTCAGCGCGACCGCCGGGACATCTCTGAGATGAGGTATCTCGCGCAGCCGCCTGATAAGCTCGTATCCGTCAGTCAGGGGGAGTCCAATATCTGAAACGACTATATCAAACCACAGAGACGAGGCGGCGTGCAACGCTTCGTCAGCCGTTTCGCAGGCCGTCGTCTCGTAGCCGCGCGCGTCGAAGACCACCTTCAGCATGTCGAGCGTGTCGGGCGCGTCCTCGACGAGCAGGACGCGACAAACGCCGCCCGGACAGAGCGGCTTCGCGGTGACTTCCGTCTCGCCCGTGAGCGACTCGACTGCCGCGCGCCGCATCAGCGGCAGCGTGACGCTGAAGCGACTGCCGCGCCCCGTGCCGCCGCTTGTGACGGAGGTGCGCCCGCCGTGCGCCTCGACGAAGCTCTTGACGAGCGCAAGCCCGATGCCCAAACCGCCGCGCGCACGCGTCGTCGATTGGTCGGCCTGCCGGAAACGGTCGAAGACGTAAGGGAGAAACTCTTCCGGGATGCCCTCGCCCTCGTCGGATACGTCGATTCTGACTTCGGCCTCGCCCACAGGCACGCACTCGACGCGCACGACGCCGCCCTCGCCGGAGAACTTGATGGCGTTGTTCAGCAGGTTCCAGAAGACCTGCGCGAGGCGCGTGTGGTCGCCGGAGATGGTGGCCGACGCGTCGCAGCCGTCGAATGAGGTTTCGACGCGCACGCCGAGTTGGTCGGCCTGCGGACGAATCGTCTCAACCGCTTCGCGCAAGACCTCTGTGAGCACGACGGGCGCGCGCTCGATACGCATCTTGCCGCTCATGATGGAGGACATGTCGAGCAGGTCGTTGATGAGGCGCGTCAAGGCCTGTGAGTTCTTGTCAATCACAATCAAGCCCTGCGCGGCGTCCGTCTCCCTCAGACGGCCGGAGCGCATCATGTGTACCCAGCCGATAATCGGCGTCAGCGGCGTGCGCAGTTCGTGCGAGAGCGTGGCGAGAAATTCGTCCTTCGCTTTGTTGGCCTCCTGCGCGCGTTTGTAGAGGCGCGCGTTCTCGATGGCGAGCGCGGCGCGCCGCGCCAGTTCCTCCGCGAAGGAGAGGTCTGCGAGCGTGTACTGGCGACGCGTGCCGGTCGAGGCGAGCGTGAGCGCGCCGAGCGTGCGCTGGCGCGCGAGCAGAGGGACGGTGACGAAAGAGGTGAGGCCGAGACCGGCAAGTAGCGCCGCATGCGTCTCGTCGCGCGTGATGGCGCGCAGTTGCTCCGGCGTCACGTCGGCGACGATGAGAGGCTCGCCCGTGCGGAGCACGCTGGCGATGCCTTCGGCCTTCGCCGGGTCGGGCGGGTACTCGCGCAGCGCGCGCACCGCCTCGCGCTTCGACGGGTCGGCGTGGACAGTGGCGACGCGGCGCACGCGCTCGTCGTCTTCGATAACGTCAATCAGGCAGTAGTCGGCCAGCGTCGGGACGGAGAGACCGGCGAGGCGTTCGAGGATAATTTCGTAGTCGAGCGAGGAGGCCAAAAGGGCGCTCGCCTCTGCGAGAAAGCGGAGCGTCTCTTCGGCCTGCTTGCGGTCGTGGATGTCGGTCGCCGTCCCGAACCATTTGACGACGTTGCCCTCCGCGTCGTGCATCGGCTCGGCGCGGCCGAGATGCCAGCGATAAGCGCCGTCGGAGGCGCGCCTGAGTCGGTATTCAACCGTGAAGTTGCGCTTCGACTCGACAGCCCCCGCCCATCCCCTCACGACGCGTTCGAGGTCTTGCGGGTGGATGGCCGGTTGCCAGCCCCAGCCGCGCGCCTGTTCGTGCGCGAGTCCGGTGTATTCGAACCAGCGTCGGTTGTAGTAATCGAAGTAGCCATCGGGTCGCGCCGTCCAGACAATCTGCGGCATCGAGTCGGCGAGATAACGGTAACGCTCCTCGCTCGCACGCAACGCCTCTTCGGCCAGACGCCGCTCCGTGATGTCCATCGTCACGCCGCGCATCCCGACCGGCCGACCCGCTTCGTCGAGAATCACCATTGACTGCGCCTCGACGTAGAGCGTGCGGCCGTCCTTGCGCAGCCAGCGGAAACGGCTCGTCCCGACCGTGCCGCTCTCGAAGATGGCGTGAGCCTCCTGCGCCGCGCGCTCGCGGTCTTCCGGGTGGACGATGGTCAGCCAGAAGTTCGGCGTCGCCAGCCATTCCTCGACGCTGTAGCCGAGCATCGTCTCGACGTGGTCGCTGACGAAGTCAATCCGCTGCCCGGCATCGTCCGGCTCGCCCCACGCTTCCCAGACCACGCCCGGCACGTTGCTGACAAGCTGGCGCAGACGCCCGCGCTCGCGTTCGACCTGCGCGGCCAGACGCGCGCGCTCCTCCTCGATGCGGTTGCGCATCCCAACGTCGCGCGCAATCGTCGAAGCTCCGATGATGCGCCCCTGCGCATCCTTAATCGGCGAGACGCTGATGGAGACTTCAACGCGGTGGCCGTCCTTGGCGACGCGCACGGTTTCGGTCGGCTCGACGTTCTCGCCGCGCTTGATGCGGTCGAGGATTTGCGCCAACTCGTCTCGGCGCTCGTCCGGGAAAATCAGGGAGAGCGAGCGGCCGATAATCTCTTCGGCCGCGTAGCCGTAGAGCCGTTCGGCTCCGGCGTTCCAACTCGTGACGATGCCGTCGAGCGTCTTGCCGATGATGGCGTCTTCGGACGATTCGATGATGGCGGCCAGCGTGCGGAAGCGTTCCTCAGATTCGCGCAGCGCGTGCTCGGCGCGACGCCTCTCCGTAATCTCGTGGAAGACAAGAACGACGCCCGCGACCGTGCCGCGCTCGTCCTTGATGGGAGCGCCGCTATCGTCTATCGCCACTTCCGTCCCGTCGCGGCGCACGAGCAGCGTGTGGTTGGCGAGTCCGACCACCGTGCCCTCGCGCAAGACCTTCTCGACGGGGCTTTCGACCTCCGCGCGCGTCCCTTCGTGAATAATCGGGAAGACTTCGCGCAGCGGGCGACCGCGCGCCTCCGCTTCCGGCCAGCCCGTCAACTTCTCCGCCACGGGGTTCATGAACGTGACGCTCCCCGTCGTGTCGGTGGCGATGACGGCGTCGCCGATGCTGGAGAGCGTCGTGGCGAGCCATTGGTTGCTCGCGCGCGCTCTCTGCTCCGCGCTCAGACTTCTTTCGGTGAGCGAGTGAATCAGCAGCGAGACGAAGAGGAAGACGGAGAGTTGGACGACTCCGCTAAAGCCGACGGCGAGAGAGTAAAAGGGCGGGATGAAGAAATAGGCGCTCGTCAGCGCGGAGAGGAGGGAGGTGAAGATGCCCGCGCCGCGCCCGCCGTAGAGCGTGGCGATGACGACGGCCGGGAAGTAGAAGACGAAGGGGATGCGACCGGCCTCGACGGCGTGCAAGTTTTGTAGGACGAACGTCAGCGCCGTCGAGGCGACAACGAGTGCGAACGCCATCCCGTAGCGTTCCACCGCCGGACGACTCTGTCGCGCGGCGAACGGCTTGGCGAATCGGCGCGTCCCGACGACATGCTGCACGTCGCTCGCTCTCGAATCCGACATTCGGCTCTCTCTCCCCTGCACGTCGCCCGCATCCGCCGCGCGTCGTGTCTCACCCATCGGCGCGAAAACAGTGTGCCTCGCGCGCGAGGTCGAACGATGCGGCCGACCCGGAGAAGTTGGTTAAATGCGAAGAACGGAAAGCAGTTCGCGAGGTCGGTCGGCGGGCGAGCGTCGGGTGTCGAACTTGACTCGCCATGCGCAGGCGACCCCCCCCGCGAGGCTGACTCGGCGGCCGCTCTCAATGGTTGCACATCGGGCGCGCAGCGGGTCTCTCCACCGCGCCAGAAACTACTCGCTTTCGCGCCGCCAAGTCAAGACCGTTCAACGCGATGCGCGCGTCGCCGTTTTCTGCTAGTCTGATGGCCGAACAACAACTGCCCGTCACTGTCTGAAACTTATGTATCCGGCTGGAAACCTCTTCATCGCCGCCGCGCATGGCCGCCTCGAAGCCATCATCAAGGAGCCGCACGCGGACGAGTTTGCGCGCCCGCGCGGCGCGGCGCTCGTCCTTCACCCGCACCCTCTGCACGGCGGGACGATGCACAACAAGGTCGTCTTCCGCGCCGCCCGCGCGCTCAACGATGCCGGACTCGTCGCCCTCCGCATCAACTTTCGTGGAGTCGGCCTCTCGACCGGCACGCACGACCGCGCGCGCGGCGAGCAGGACGACGCACGCACGGCGCTCGACTATCTCGGCGAACATTACGCGGGGCTGCCCATCACGCTTGCCGGTTTCTCCTTCGGCGCGCGCGTCGGCCTCGAAGTCGGCATCAACGAAGAACGCGTCGCGCGCCTCGTCGCGTTGGGCACGCCGCTCAAGATGTACGACTTCTCCTTCCTGCGCGAGTGTCGCAAGCCGCTCCTGTTCGTTCACGGCGAGCGCGACGAGTTCGGCGACGCGCGCGAGGTCGAGCGTCTCGCCTCCGAACTTCCACCCGAAGCAGAGGCGCGCGCCGTCATCATTCAAGGAGCCGGTCACTTCTTCGAGCAACGCCTCGACGAGATGCAACGCGCCATCCGCGAATGGGCTGCGGAGTAAGGTCAAAGTAAAAAGGCCAGAGTGAAGACTGGGGAGGAGCCATCCTCTCGCGCTTCACTCTGGCCTTTTGACCGCTTCTTAGTCTTCGTACATGCGGTCGATGACCTGACGGTATTTCTCATCGACGACGCGGCGTTTGACCTTGAGCGTGGGCGTCAGTTCGCCGCCTTCGATAGTCAGTTCGTGTTCGATGAGCGCGACCTTTTTGACGCGCTCGTATTGCGAGAGGTCTGCCGTGAGCGCATCGACCTGACGTTGGATGAGGTCGATGATGCGCGGGTGTCGGCAGAACTCGGCCGGAGTCTTGAGGTCGAGTCCTTTGAGTTGCGCGTATGAGCGCAGTTGTTCCCAGTCGGGCACGATGAGCGCGGCCGGAAACTTGCGACCGTTGCCGATAAGCACCACCTGATTGACGAAGCGCGAAGCCTTGATGCGTTGCTCGATGGGCTGCGGCGCGATGTACTTGCCGCCCGAAGTCTTGAACAACTCCTTCTTGCGGTCGGTGATGCGGAGGAAGCCATCGGCGTCGAGCGTCCCTACGTCGCCCGTCTTAAACCACCCGTCATCGGTGAAGACCTCGCGCGTCGCTTCCGGCTTGTTGTAGTAGCCGCGCATGATGTTCGGCCCGCGCACTTCTATCTCGCCGTCGGCCGCGATACGCACTTCGACGTTTCTGATAGGTCGGCCGACCGTGCCGATGCGATTCTCTTCGATGCGGCACGCCGTAATCACGGGCGAGGTTTCCGTCAGGCCGTAGCCCTGCACGATGGGCAGCCCCGCGCCGAGGAAGATGTAACCAATCTCTTCGGGCAGCGCCGCGCCGCCGGAGACGAGCAGGCGGATGCGCCCGCCGACGCCCTCGCGCCACTTGGCGAAGACGAGACGCGAGGCGAGCTTGTGTTGCAGGGCGAGCCATGCGGGGACGCGCTTGTGCTCGACCGTCAGCCGCGCCCAACGCTTGCCGACCTCGACCGCCCAATCCAGTATCGCCTTCTTCATGCGCCCGCCCGCCGCCGCGCGTTCCTTAATGCGCGCGTAGACCTTCTCATACAGACGCGGCACGGCGACCATCACCGTCGGACGCACCTCGCGCAGGTTGTCGCCGATTCTCTCCAAAGACTCCGCGTAATAGACGCACGCGCCGTGATGTATGTACATGTACATCGCGTTGCGCTCGAAGACGTGCGAAAGCGGAAGCACGGAGAGCACCGTGTCCTCGCGCGAGAAGGCGAGCCGCTCGGAGGTGTCAACCATGTTCGAGACGAAGTTCGAGTGCGTCAGCATGACGCCCTTCGGCTCGCCAGTCGTCCCCGAAGTGTAGATGATGGTGGCGAGGTCTTCCGGTTCGACGGCGCGCGCCAACTCGTGCTTCAATTCCGGGCGCTCTGCGTCGAGCGCGCGCCCGCGCGCTTCCAGTTCCGCGAGCGTCAGCATGTTGGCCGCGCCTGTGGTCTCGCCTTCGAGGAAGACGATGGAGGTGAGCGCGGGACAGTCGGCGATGGACGAGGCGACGCGCTCGAAGGCGGCGCGGTGTTGGATGAAGAGGACGCGTGCGCCGGAATCGGTCAGGATGTAGCAGACCTGCGGAGGGGCTTGCGTCGGGTAGATAGGCACATCGACGACTCCCGACAGCAGACAGCCCGCGTCGGCGAGCGTCCACGCGGGACTGCTCTCCGAAAGAAGCGCAACGCGTTCGCCGCGACCGATGCCGAGCGTGTGCAGGCCGAGCGCGACGGCACGCGCGCGTTCCAGAAACTCCGCCGAGGAGACGGCGCGCCACTCTCCATCGCGCTTGTAGTTGAGCATGTCGGGACGTGCGAAGCGGCTCGCGGCCATCTCGAACATCTCGACGAGCGTGCGCGGTTCGACGCCGCCGCGCGCACCGTCCGGCGTCGCCGCATGTGTCGTGCGCGCCGCTGCGGTCGTCTCGGTGGCGGTGGTCGTCGTCGCCGTCGGGGCAGTTCGTCCGGGTGTGTCTGTCATCTGGCCGTCACCCCGTTGAGAAAGATGTCCAAGACCTCGTCGGCCATCGGCGCGAGTTTGTAGCGGCGCTTGGAGAGAATCCAATTGGTCGCCATCTCGTCGAGCGCGCCGAAGAGAATCTTGGCGACGAGTTTGGCGTTCAAGTCCTTGCGGAACTGCCCTGCGCGCTGCCCCTCCTCGAAGACCTCGCGGATGAGGCGCAGGTATTCGGCCAGACCGGCCGCCGAGAACTCTTCGAGAAACTTCGTCGAGCCGCGCAGTTCGACCTGAAAGACGACGGCGAGGTCGCGGTCTGCGCCGAGTCGTTCGAGGTGGTGGCGCGCGATGCGGCGCAACTTCTCGCGCGGGTCTTCAATCTTGGCGAGTTCGTCGCGCCCCTCTGCGATGGCCTCGCTCGTGTTGCGCTCGAAGACCGAGCGGAGGATTTCTTCCTTGCTCTTGAAGTACAGATAGACCGTGCCGTCGGCGACGCCTGCGACGCGCGCAATGTCGGCGACTTTCGAGTTGAAGTAGCCGTTGCGCGCGAAGACGTGCGTGGCGGCGCGCAGGATGGCCTCTCGCTTGTCTGTGATGCTGCCGGAACGCGTTTGCGGCAGGGAACGTGCGGAACGCATCGGGGGTCTTTCGGTTGCTCCTCTTTCTTCAGGCTCGACGACGAAGGCGCGCGCTGAATGAACGGCCATTCAGTCGGGTCGCCCTTAGCCTACCTTGCGCGCTCGGTTTTGCGCAACCGTCGGAGCGAGGATGCGCGCCGCGCTCTGTCAGCGTCGTCTGAGGCCGGGCTGGGGTTCGTCCGCTTCTTCGCCGATAGGTTCGTCGTCGTCCGCCTCGTCGCCCGCCAGCAGGCGCGACGTTCGACGGTCGAGGCGCAGAGAGCCGCCGCGCAGGTTGAGGTCTTGCTGCGGGAAGGGTATCTCGATGCCCTCTTCGAGAAAGAGTTGGCGGATGCGGTAGTTGATGTCGCTCTCGATTTTCGGATAGCGGCGCGGCCTGTCCGTCCAGACCAGCAGACGGAAATTCAGAGACGAGTCGCCGAACTCAAGGAACTGCACGCTCGGCTTCGGCTCGGCGAGCAGGTAGTCAACGCCCTCAGCCGCGCGCAGCAGTGTGCGCGTCACAAGTTCAACGTCCGAGTCGTAGCTGACGCCGACGTGGACGGAGATGCGCGAGCGGCGGCCGCCGTAAGACCAGTTGATGAGATTCTGGTTGACCAGTTTCGAGTTCGGGATGATGACCGAGATGTTGTCGTTGTTCTGGACGATGGTCGTGCGCAGGTTGATGCTCGTCACCTTGCCGTCGGTCGTCTTGCTGTCGGGGCCGGTGACGGTGATGAAGTCGCCGACGCGCACCGGCCGCTCGAAGAGGAGGATGAAACCGGAGGCGATGTCTCCGGCGATGAACTGAAGGCCGAAGCCGATGCCGACCGAAAGCGCCGTGAAGACGACGGCGAGCGAGGTGAAGTCTGCGGCGAGCGCGACGCGCAGCGCGAAGAGCAGGCCGATGACGATGACGGCGTAGTTGGCGAGCCGCAGGATGGTGTACTGCACGCCGGGGTCGAGGTGCGGGTGCGCGGCCATGCGTCGTTCGAGGAAGCGGCGCAGGTAGCGTGCGATGATAAGCGCGATGAGAAAGACGAGAAGGCCGAGCACGAGGCTGGCGAACGAGAACTCGAACGTGCCCAGCACCCACTTGAAGTTGAGATAGCGCCACAGTTGTTCAAGGGCGTTCTCGCGGCCTTGCGGCTGGGCGTTCTCGTTGGTCTGTGCTTGTAAGAGCAGCAGCGCCGTCTGTGCGAAACACATCTCGAACATCAACTCCCCGAAAAACAGTCGAGCCGCCACGACCCTTGGGGGCGGGCGGCTCTCAACACGAAATGCAAAATGGCGGAAGGGACAGGACTCGAACCTGCAAGCGCGTGAGCGCGGTAGTTTTCAAGACTACTGCCTTACCGATTAGGCTACCCTTCCTTCACACGCGCTTGATGATAACCTAGCGGCGCGCGTCGTCTCAACCGCCCGACGCGCCCTGCTGCAAGTTCAGCTTCTCGTTCTCGCCCGGCTGATAACTCTCGCCCGTCGCCACGGCCTTGATGAAGCCGACGAGGTGGACGAAGGCGCTCTGCGAAGAGTCCCAGTATTCGGCCTTCTCGACCGTCACCTTGAGCAGCGCCAAGTCCGGGTCTTCAAGCCCTTTCGGAAACCAAGCCTTGAAGGCCGGATTCCATAACTCGCGGGCTTTCTCCGGGTCGCGCACGAGCCGCGCCTTGCCTGAGACGGAGACGTAGCGTTGCTGCTCCGGGCTGGCGTAAGCGAGGTTGACGTTGTGCTCGCGCTCGACCTCGTCAACCTTCGGGTCGGAAGCATGTGTGAAGAACCAGAGGTCGCCGTCGAACTCGACCTGCTGCGTCGCCATCGGTCGGCTGCGCAGCGTGCCGTCGGCTTCGACGGTCGTCAGCATCGCGTACTCGATGCCTTGAATCATCTCGGCCAGTTTTCTGATGCTCTCTCCGCGCGTGGATTCATTCTCGCTCATGTCGTCAACGCTCCTTCAATTCAGTGGAAGTATGACGTTCAAGTATTACCGGAGAACGTCACGAAAAGTTGCTGATTATGTCGTCAAACGCCTGTAAATGGCGGGGAGGCGTTCGGGGAGCGAAAGCACGTCGTCGATGATGGTGTAGCCGACTTCGCCGTAGAGGTCGCGCAGTTCGGTCTCGGAATCGCGGTCGATGGTGATGCAGAAGGGCGTGACCCCGTCGGCGCGCGCTTGCCTGAGAGCCTCGCGCGTGTCTTCGCGCGCGTAACGCGCGTCGCCGTAGTCGTGGTCGTAGGGGCGACCGTCGGAGAGGACGATGAGCAGGCGCGTGCGCGCCTCTTGTCTCAGTAAGCGCGCAGAGGCGTGGCGGACGGCCGCGCCGAGCCGCGTGTTGTGCTGATAGTTGATGCCGCCGATGCGCCGCTCGACTTCGCTCGTGTACTGTTCGTTGAAATCCTTGACGACGTAAAACTTGACGTTGCGCCGTCCCTCAGACGTAAACCCGTAGATGGAGAACGGGTCGCCGACGGCGTCGAGCGCCTCGCTCATCAGGACGAGTCCTTCCTTCTCGACCTCGATGATGCGGCGACCGGGGTGCGTGTAGGGTTGCAGAGGGTGTCGGCCGATGGTGCGCGCCGTCGAAGACGATTGGTCGAGAAGAAACGAGACGGCCACGTCGCGCTCGCGGCGCAGGCGCTTCGTGTAGAGACGTTCCGAAGGATGTCCGCCTCCGGCCTTCGACGAGCGACGGTCGGTCACGTAATCGACGACGGCGCTCAGGTCGTAGTCGTCGCCGTCGAGTTCATTGGTCACGCGCTTGAGGCTTTCCGGCTTCATCAACTGAAATTGATGACGAATCGAGGAGATGACGCCGCGATAGCGAGCGCGCGTCTCATCGACGAAGGAGGGGTCGCCGCGCCCGACCGTCTTTTCGATGACGCGACACCAGCCGGTGCGATGGTCGGATAGCTCTCTGTCCCATTCGTCATAGTTGTAGGCGACTTCGCCCTCGGCCAACTCCTGTTCGGGCGATTCGCCCGACGCCCAACGCTCCGCGCCCGTAAACATCTCCTCGCCGCCCGTGTCGAGCGATTCGGCACTCGCCCACGCGTTGAACAACTCGCGCGCGTCGCGCGACTGCTCGGAACGCTGTCTGCGCTGCTCGCGTTGCTCTTCGGAGTCTTCTTCGTCGCCCTCGTCCTCGCGCGCGAGGTTGTTCTGCGCGGCGCTGTCTTCGTCGGCGTCGCCCTGAGACTCGTCCGACTCGTGATGCCGCTCGGTGATTTCGGGGACGACCGATTGGAAGAGCGTATAGACGCGGCTCGTCGCCATCAGCGTGTCGGCGACGGTCGAGCGCGGGCTGGTCAGATAGTCCGCGACGATGGACTCCAACTCCGAGACGACCTGACCGTAGAAGCTGCGCGCGTCGTCGAGCGCGCCGCCGCAGAGCGTAATCTGGAAAAGAAGCTCGAAGGGCACGAGCGTCACGGGAACGGAAGCGATGCGCGGCCGACGTGCTCTGAGATGTGTCCGCACAAGGTCGAGGTCGCGCGCGAGGCCGCGATAGGCGAGACGCAGACGATGGTCGATGCGTCCGTTCTCAAGCGTGCCGAAGATGCGCGCGGCGAGCGCCGCCTGCGGGAAGAGCGCGAGCACTGCGCGATAGTCGCCGTCGGCGGGGAAGACGCGTCGCAGGCGTGCGGCCTCGCGCGCCTCCTCTGCGGGCGAGAGGGCGCGTTCGCCGCTCGACAGGTCGTTGATGTAACCGTCGAGCGCGAAGGCATCGCGTGCGTCCTGATTTTCAGGCGCGTAAAGCTCTGCGAGCGAGGCGTAGGCGGCGCGCAAGTCCGGCGTCTCGCGCGCGTGTGTGCCGAACTCTATCTGACCGGCGGCGTGCGCGGCGAGCACCTTGTAGAGACGGAAGTCGAGCGCCTCGTCGGCGAATTCAGAGACGGAGGCGGGCAGGTGGATAGTGCGCCCGTCGCCGATGCGCGCCTCTTCCGGGACGGCGGCGAGCGGCGCGACATCGACGGCGTGCCCCGTCAGAGCTTCGACGTAGAGCCTCAAGGTCTGCGCGACCTCTTCGAGCGCCAGCCCCGCCGCGCCCGCGCTGCTGCCGTGCAGGCTCTCATTGCTTTGTCTGGTTTCAAGCGCAAAGTAGCTGCGACGCGCGCGCGCGTTTCCCGTGTCGCGCCTGAGACCTTCGGCCGCCCACTGCTCAAACTGCTCGACGGAGTTGGTCGCCAACGCCTGCGGGCCGGAGCGGAAGCAGGAGATGGCCGCCTCCGCATCGACCTGTGCGACCCTGTGTGCAGCGGCGATGATACGACGCGCCAACTCGGCCGCGCGCACGTGGTCGGTGCGCGCGGCGAATGTGCGAAAGAACTGCGGCGTCGAGCGCGCCAGCGCGACCAGCCCGGCGTTGCTCTGCTCGCCGATGGCGTGCAACAGCGCCGCCCACGCGTCGAAGGCTTCGGGCACGGCGCGCAACACTTCGCCGCCTGCGACGAACGCGTGCAGAGCGGCCGCGCCGCCGCGTTCGAGAAAACTCTCTGCGTGCGCCAGCAGGCGTAGCGCCGCGCGTTCGTCCAACGCTTCGACGGCATCTGGAAGCGCCGACCACATCTCGCTGGCGATGCCGCCCGCCCGCGCCGCGAACGCTCCGGCCACACTGACGGCACGACGCGCCACCTGATTCATCGCAAGACCTTCGCCTGCGTCGCCCGCAGCCTCGTGCGCGCGTCTCTCCTGCGTGGTCTCTGCTGTGTAGGTGTCGAAACGGTAAAGGCTGGCGGCGACGAGCGGCGTCGCATTGAGGAAGTCTGCGCTGTGCTTGGCCGAGCGACGCGCGATTTCGACGGCGACCTCGTAGACGGCGCGCAAAGTCTCCCCGTCTTCGACCGCCTCGGCCAACTCCGGCGCACGTCTGAAGGTTTCGAGCGCGACGGAACTTGAGAGCGTCATCTGCCGCGCGCAGACCTGAAAGAGCGGCGGACGTGCGGCGCGCGGGACAACCTCCAACTCGGCCACGCCCGCGGCGAAGAAGTTTGCGCCCAACTCTGCGTCGGCCATTGCCAGCCGCCGCCCCATCTCGCCCCATGCGCGCAACTCCTGCGCGTCCAAAACACGCGCCGCGTCGGGAGCGCCACGCAAAAACTCCACGCCCGCACGCAAACTGACGCTCGCCACGCTCGCGCTTATCTCCAACGCCGCGCGCGCCGTCTCGGCGGGCAGCCTGCCCAACTCGCGCGCCAGCCCCGCCACCGTCCGCCGCTCCGTCGCGCTCTTCAAAGAGCGCAGACGCTCGCGCAGCGCACGCTCGAACGGTTGCTCCTCGTCCGCGTCGCCCCTCTCCTCTTCAACTCTCGGTCTCTCCGCCAAACGTTTACAACCCCTCTCGATTAAATCACTGTGGTCACGATTTCGCGGATGCTGCGTTGGAGGTCGCGGTCGTCTGTGATGGGGGAGCAGAGGGCGACTTCGGCAGCAGACGTCGGCGGGATGCCCCGCGCAATCAACTGCGCGGCGTAGATGAGCAGGCGCGTCGAGACGCCTTCTTCGAGGCCGTGCCCACGCAGGTTTCTGACCTTCTGGCCGATGAGGACGAGGTCGCGCGCCATCTGCTCGGAGACGCCGCCCTCGCGCGCGACGATGGCGGCCTCCAAATCGGCGGGTGGGTAGTCAAACTCCAACGAGACGAAGCGTTGGCGCGTTGACTGCTTGAGGTCTTTGAGTATCGACTGATAGCCCGGATTATAGGAGACGACGAGCATGAAGTCGGGCGGCGCGTCGAGGATGGTGCCGCGCTTCTCGACCGGCAGGCGGCGACGGTCGTCCGTCAAAGGGTGGATGATGACGACCGTGTCTTTGCGCGCTTCGACCACTTCGTCCAGATAGCAGATAGCGCCGTTGCGGACGGCGGTCGTCAGCGGCCCGTCGTGCCAGACGGTCTCCTCGCCTTCGAGCAGAAAGCGGCCGACGAGGTCTGTCGAGGAGAGGTCTTCGTGGCAGGCGACGGTGACGAGCGGCCGTTGCAAGCGCCACGCCATATGCTCGACAAAGCGCGTCTTGCCGCAGCCGGTCGGCCCCTTGAGCATCACCGGCAGACGCGCCGCGTGCGCCGCTTCAAACAACTCGACCTCGCGCCCGACCGCCAGATAGTAAGGCTCATCGGCGACGACGTACTCTTCAATGGCTCGTTCGGTCATAAGTCCAAAATTAAGGTTCGACTAAGGTTCGACTGGGGCTGAAGTTTCGCCCAGATTCAGGTATTCTTAAGGATGCTGAAAAACCAGCGATTATCAACTTGAAAGGCATCTTAGCACCTGCCGCAAAAGGGCGGCAAACGGCTCTCAAAGTGATAAGTAATAGGTGATAGGTGATAAGAAGTAAGTGATGGGTGATAAGTGATGGGTGATAAGAGAAGACAGGTTTTATCCTATCACCCATCACCCATCACCTATCACAGTCTTCCTATTTTATGAAGATTGCAGTTGCCATGAGCGGGGGCGTCGATTCGTCGGCGACGGCGGCGATTCTGAAGGAGGCCGGGCACGAGTTGGTCGGCTTCACGATGCAGTTGTGGAATCAGCGGCGGGGCTTGACGTTGGACGCCGATGGCGAGCCGTTGCCTTCGCGTTGCTGCTCGCTCGACGACGTTTACGATGCGCGCCGCGTGGCCGAAGAGCTCGGCATCCCGTTCTACGTCCTCAACCTCGAACGCGACTTCGAGCGCGACGTGGTCGAGCCTTTCGTCAACAGCTACCTCAAGGGCGAGACGCCGATTCCGTGCGTCGCCTGCAACAGCCGCCTCAAGTTCGCCTCGCTCGAACGCCTCGCGCGCTCGCTTGGCTGCGACAAGGTGGCGACCGGCCACTACGCGCGCATCCGTCAGGATGAGCAGACGGGGCGCTACCACCTGCTGCGCGGCGCAGACGCGCGCAAAGACCAATCCTATTTCCTCTGGGAGTTGACGCAGGAACAACTGGCGCGCGCGCTGTTTCCGCTCGGAGAGATGTCGAAGACGGAGGCGCGCGAGGCGGCGCGTCGCCACAGCCTCGCCGTCGCCGAGAAGGAGGAGTCGCAGGAAATCTGCTTCGTGCCCGACGGCGACTACGCGGGCTTCATCGACCGTTATCTCGAAGCAGAGGGGCGCGCCGACCAAGCGCCCGCGCCCGGCGAGATTGTTGACACCGGCGGCACGCGACTCGGAGAGCACGAAGGCATCCATCGTTACACGGTCGGGCAGCGGCGCGGTCTCGGTGTCTCGCGCCAGTTGCCGCTCTACGTCGTGCGCATCGAGCCGGAGGAGAGACGCGTCGTTGTCGGAGACGCAGACGAATTGCTCGGCGCGGAGTTCGAGGCGGCGGGCGTCAACTGGATTGCCTTCGAAGAGCCTGCCGAAGAGGTGCGCGCAGAGGTGCGCGTGCGTTACCGGCACGAGCCTGCACGCGCAGTGATTACGCCGCTTGCCGGAGCGCGCGCACGCATCCGCTTCGACGAGCCGCAACGCGCCATCACGCCCGGACAGGCGACGGTCTTCTATCGCGGCGATGAAGTCGTCGGCGGCGGGTGGATAACGAGAACCTAGTTACAGCCTGTCTGCAAGATGAAGGCTTAAACCTTTTCCCGTCCGGCCGCGTAAATACAAGGCCGAACAGCGGTCTCCCGTTCGCACGTTTATTCTTCAGTCGTAAGGTTCTAATCAAGCATGCCAATGTCACGCACAAGGAAAGTCTTTCTCATCATCGGCGGCATACTGCTGGCTCTGGTCGTCCTCGTCTTCGTCGGCTTCGCCTTGCTCATCGCTTCGTTCCGCGACGCCGAGCCGGAGGTGGCGGATAACAGCGTCCTCGTCCTCAAGGTCTCCGGCTCTCTGCCGGACTTTGCCAGCGAAGACCCGTTCGCCAGTCGCTTTCTCGGCGCTGAGACCAACTCTCTGACGAGTCTCGTCACGCAGTTCAGGAAGGCGAAGGCCGACAAACGCATCAAGGCCGTGCTGCTCGACATCGGCTTCCTCGAAACGGGTTGGGCGAAGGCCGACGAGATTCGCAGCGCCATCGCAGACTTCCGCACTTCGGGAAAGCCCATCTACGCCTACATGGAGGTCGGCACCGATAAGGAGTTCTACGTCGCCGCCGCGTGCGACAAGATTTACGTGCCGCCCGTCGGCGACCTCTTCATCAACGGCCTTGCCGCCGAGGCCATGTTCTTTCGCGGCTCGCTCGACAAGTTGGGCGTCTACCCGGATTTCTATCAGATAGGCAAGTACAAGAACGCGCCCGACCAGTACACGCGCAAGGAGATGTCTGAGGCGCACAGGGAGGTCATCAACTCCATCCTCGACGACATCTTCAATCGCTACGTCGAGACGGTCGCGCGCGACCGTCGCAAGTCTGTCGAGGACGTGCGCACGCTCATCGACAACGCTCCGCTCAACGCGCGCGATGCCGAAGCGGCAGGTCTCATCGACGGCGCGCCAGATGAGGTC
>DASZCR010000344.1:0-2039 GCA_035942915.1 Pyrinomonadaceae bacterium
TTCGTCGTCTCGGCCGTCGCCTCCGTCTCGGCCGGGCTGCTCCTCAGACGACTCGTCTCGCTCGACGAAGACGACGAGACGGCGCGCGGCGCGGTCTGGTTCATGTACATCTTCCCGACGAGCTACTTCCTGCACATCGGCTACACGGAGAGTCTCTTTCTGGCGCTGGCGTTGGGCGCGTTGCTCGCCGCGCGCAAGGGGCGTTGGTGGGCGGCCGGTCTGCTGACGGCGCTCGCGGGGCTGACGCGCGTGAACGGGACGCTGCTCGTTCCGGCGCTTGCGGTCGAGGCGTGGGGGCAGTACCGGCGCGAGCGGCGCTGGCGCGCGCAGTGGCTCTGGATAGCGGCAGGCGTGGCGGGGCTGCTCGGATACCTCTGGCTCAACCTGTACGTGACGGACGACGCGTTGACGTTTATGAGGATTCAGCGCGAGCATTGGTTCAAGGAGCCGAGCGCGCCGTGGGTCGGTTTGGCGAAGGTGTGGGAGGCGGCATGGGCGCGTGTTCCTGCGGAAGCTCTGATGGTCGGGTGGCAGGAACTCGTGTTCATCCTGCTCGGCTTCGTCTCGACGGTCTGGTGCGCGTTGAGGCTGCGCGCTTCCTATGCCGTCTGGATGGCTTTGAACTGTCTGCTGTGGACGAGCACGTCGTTTATCCTGAGCGTGCCGCGCTACACGCTGATACTGTTTCCGCTCTTCATCCTCTTTGCGCGTCTGGCGCGTGCGCGCTTCTTCTGGCGGGCGCTGTTGACGCTCTGGTCGCTGATGTCTCTGGCATTCTTCGTGAGCCTGTTTGCGCAGGGACACTGGGCGTTCTAGCAGGGATGAGGATGGAAGAGCGGAGGGAGAAGAACGGAAGGCAGGAAGATGAGAAAAATGCTGATAGCGATGTTGATGTTGACGGCGGTTCTGTTGGCGACGTGGGCGGCGTCGAGAGTTGAGGCGCAGCGCGAGCGTCAGCCGGAGTCGAAAGTTTTGCCGCTCAGACCCGTGCATACTTATTCGATTGTCGCGCGCGATGCGGCGACGGGCGAGTTGGGCGTCGCGGTACAGTCGCACTGGTTCTCGGTCGGCGCGCTCGTGCCCTGGGCGGAGGCGGGCGTCGGCGCAGTCGCCACGCAGTCTTTCGTTGACCCGGCTTACGGCAAACTCGGACTCGACCTGATGCGCGCCGGGCGTTCCGCGCCGGACGCTCTGCGCGCGCTCGTCGCCGGAGACGAGGGGCGCGACGTGCGGCAGGTGGCGATGATTGATGCACAGGGGCGCGTCTCGGCGCACACCGGCGCGAAGTGCATCGAGGCGGCCGGTCAACACGTCGGCAAAGATTTCAGCGTGCAGGCCAACATGATGCTCAACGAACGCGTGTGGCCGGAGATGGCGCGAGCCTTCGAGACGACGCGCGGCGACCTGGCCGAGCGGATGATGGCTGCGCTCGAAGCGGCGCAGGCCGCAGGCGGCGACATACGCGGCCGGCAATCGGCCGCGCTCATCGTCGTGACGGGCAAGCCGACGGGTCGCGCGTGGGCTGACAGGGTCTTTGACCTCCGCGTCGATGATGCGGCCGAGCCGCTTAAGGAGTTGCGCCGACTGCTCACCTTGCAGCGCGCCTACAACCACATGAACGCGGGCGACCTCGCCGTCGAGCACAAGGACAACGAGGCGGCGCTCAGGGAGTACAGCGCGGCCGAGCGGCTCGTGCCCGACAATATTGAGATGGCCTACTGGCACGCCGTCGCGCTCGTCGGGATGAACCGCACGGACGAGGCTTTGCCCATCTTCGCGCGCGTCTTCGCACGCGACGCCAACTGGCGAGAGTTGACGAGGCGGCTCGTCAAAGTCGGTCTCCTGCCGAACGACGAAAAGCTGCTCGCGCGCATCCTCGCGGCCGGTGAGAGGCGTTAAGTTCAGACGCGCGACTAGAGCCTGTTATGAACTTTTGACTGTGGTAAGTTCTGGCGCATGCCGGACAGAGCTTACCCCAGTGATGTAACTGATGAGGAGTGGGCGTTGGTCGCGCCCTATCTCACCCTGATGACCGAAGA
>DASZCR010000345.1:0-30184 GCA_035942915.1 Pyrinomonadaceae bacterium
CTTCGGCGGCGGTCGAGGCCGCCTCGACCACCTGCGCCGACTCGGCCGCGCCCTGTCCGCCGTTGCAGATAAGATTGGCCGTCAGAGACGGCGCGGCGTTGACGAGGCCAACGGTGGCGATGAAGAGCGAGAACTTGGCCGGGTCGTTGAGGATTTGCGCGACGAGGCTCGCCGTGTTGTCGACGAGGAATTGCGCGATGCGGCCGGGGAGCGAACTGAGCGTGAGGTTGTCGCCCTTCCTGATGTTGAGTCGTAAGTCCGGCATCGACACTTCGAGGAAGGGACTGCTCGCGCCGACGAGCGTGACCGTATAACGACCGCGCAAGGTGATAACGATGTCGTCGGTCGTCGTCGAGAGCGAAGGGTTGAGCGCGAAGTTGGTCTTGACGGCCTTGTCGAAGACCATCCCGACCAGAGCGCCGCAGCCGCCTTTCTGGAAGCCGTTCATGTATTGCTCGAAGTCGAGCAGTTGTTCGAGGCCGAACGGCCACTTCGAGACCTTGAAGCCTTCCGTCTCGCTGTAGGTGAAGGTGATGCTGCTGCCGACGAACTCGCGGATAGAGCCTTCGTAGCTCAACGTGCCGCGCAGTTCGGCCTCGCTCGTCGCCCCGTCGCCGAACTTGCCGACGGCGAGTTGGCCGCGCGCGAAACGCTCGCCGAAGAACGAGAAGCCGCAGGCGAAGGTGAAAGATTGTTCGTTCGTCAGCACGCGCAGGGCGACAGAGGGGCTGCCGGTGAAATCCCCGTCGCTGAAGCTGACGAATCCGAGATTGAAGGCTTCGAGCAGTTTGCCTGTGGCGACGACGCCGCCCGCCTGCACGTTGACGGCGAGCGATGCCTGATAGCCGAAAATCTCAAAGGTCGTCTGGATGTTGAAGCCCTGCGTGCGGCCTATCTGCGTGTTGTCGGCGAGCGTGATTTTGTCGTAGATGCCGGTCGGGTCGGCCGTCTTGTCGTAGTAGTAGACGCTGCCGGTCAGCAGTTTGATGTCGAAGAAGTCGGAAGGCCACGTCGCGCCGACGCACTGTGCGAAGAAGCTGATGATGGAGAGCGGCTGCGTCAGACGGATATCGACGAGGACGGGCGTGCCGTTGATGAAGTAGAGCGTCGTCGAAAATCCGAAGGGAGGCGTGGTGTTGAAGGAGACCGTCCCCGTCACCTCTAGCGTGAGGGTCGCGGCGGCGTCGGCCGGGAAAGTGTAGTCAACGATGAGACTGAGGTTTTCGATGACGATGCCCGTCATGCCGAGCGGATTCTGTATCTGTCCGGTGCGCGAATCGGTCGCGCCTGCGGCGAGCGCCGTGAGAGCGAAGTGGCCGTTAGTGTTGGTGATGGTCAGTTCGCCGTGAAAGGTGTAGTTCGTGCCGCTCAGGGCGAGGCGCATGTCGCCGCCGAGTTTCAGTTCGTTGTTGGCGTTCGGCCGGTATTGCAGCGCGACGCCGGAGAAGCTCAAGACGTCTAAGCCGACGATTTGGAAGTCTCCGAGCGTGGCGCGAAAGACCGTGTTCGTCGCGTTCGTGTCGATGTAGGCGTAGACGACGAGGTCGGGTCGGTTGTTAACGTCCTTCAGGACTTTGACGATGTTGGCAAAGAGCGTGCTGGTGAAGTCGAGCGCCGCGTAGAAGTTCAGCCCCGCGCCGACGGAGGCGGGCGCAGAACCGCTGCCCAGAGTCAACGCCTGCACAAACTGCGGTATTGGCGCGGTCAAAGCCTGCACGGAATCGGCGTCGAAGGAGGAGATGGCGAAGCTGGCGGCGCGCACCGTCAGGATGCCGTCGATAACGGAGAGTTCGGGCACGATGGAGGCGAAGGTGAAGTTGTCGGCCAGCTTGACGGCGACGAAGTAGCCCCACGTCGCATCGGGGAGCTTTTTCGTCAGGAAGGCGAGGTAGCCGAAGTTGGTCGAAGTGCCGTAGAGGATGAAGGTGTTCTGCGAGAGGTTGACGAAGAGCGCGAGGCTCGACGTGCCGAATCCCGTGAAGCTGGCGGGGATGGTCGGCTCCAAAGCGACCCACGTCGTCGGGTTGGTCGGCGTCTGGTTGACGAGGTTATCGGCAACCGTCGGGAGCGAGACGGTCGAAGCGTCTGTGAGTGTGGCCGTGAGGATGGTGTCGGTCTGCGCGGCGTTGCCGGTCGAGAAGGTGAGTGTGGCGTTGATACTGGCGAACTGAAAGAGGCCGCCGACTGTGAAGGTGTAGGGCAGAGTGCCGTCGTCGAGCCGCTTGAGGATGTGGAGGTCAACGGCGAGCGCCTGAATTTTGAGGTCTGTGCGCGCTCCGAAGGAGAACTGCCAATCAAAGGTCGAGGAGGCGTTCAGTTGCACATCCTCGTCTGGCAGAACGACGACGAGCGCGGCCGTGTTGAGAGCCATCCCGCGCGGGAAGCCGTAGTCGTAAGGCAGCGAGACGCCGGAGGGCACAAGCTGCGCGTTCATCGCAACAAGGTCAATTGTCAGCGGGTCAACCAATTCGGCCCCAACCGTCCACGTCGCGCCCGACTTGTTGGCGGTGACGGCGAGGCCGACTGAGGCCAGCGTGAGCACGCCTTCGATGTAGACCTCTGTGGCGAGCGTGCCCGTCGTCCAATCGAGCGAGAGGTCGAAGACAATCTCTCTCACGGAGAGTTGTTCTTCGCTGATGAGCGACCAGATGTCATGGCTGACGAGTTCGAGCGAGATGTAGGTAATCGCCGGTGTTGTGAGGTTGGCATCAAGGTCGAGGTAGCTGAGGACGAAGCGGCCGTTGGCGATGCTCTCAGGCAGATAGCTGACCAACTGCTCGCCGCCGAGGAAGGTGGTCATTTCGCCGAGACTCGGCAGGACGACGGGGTGGGTGCTGAACTCAAGCGTCCAATCGCTGTCGGCTTCCGGCTTCGAGACGTTGACGGAGACGCTCACGCTGGCGATGTTGACCGTCCCGCTGACCCCGCCGGTGACAATCCGATTGCTCAACGGCTGGTCAACGCGAAATTCGATGTTCATGTCGCTGATGACCAGACGTTCTGGAACGATTGTCCAGTCGGAGTCGGAAGTGAGACCGAAGGTCACGCTTTGCAGCGTCTGCGTCGAAGGGTTGTATTCAATTGCCAGACTGCCGAGCGCGTAGCCGGGAAGGCTGCCGAGCGTGCCCGGCATCAACGTGCTCAACTGCGTGCCGCCGAGCAGCGCCGAGAAGTCTGTCAGGTTGTTGAGGTTGATGTTCGAGAGAGCCTGAAGCGTCCAGTTGCCCGCGCCGATAGGGAGGACGACTGAACCGACGAGGTCGAGGCTGTTGCCGACGAGGAAGCTTCCCGTTATCGCTCCGACGATAGAGGTCTCGGCCGGGTCTATCTGCCCGTCCGTGCCCGCGTAGTGTCTCACCGTCAGTTCGACGTTAAGGTTGCTCAGTTCGAGCAGCCCTTCGATGATTTTCCAGAGAGCCTGCGGCTGACCCGTCTGCGGGTCGATGCCCGTCGCGGAGATGCCGAGTTCCAGATAACTGAACCAGCCGCCCGGCGCAGTGAACTCGACGGCGAACTCGTAAATCTGAAAGCCCGGCAGCACGCGCACGTCGGGCGGGAGCGTCGAGACGAGGTCTTCGCTCGTGACGATGCCGAGGAAAGCGACGAGGCTCGTGACGGGCGCGCTCTGGCCGGATTGGAGAGTCAAGTACCAATTCGTCAGCCCGATGGGCAGTTGCACGGCGAGGGGAACCGTCGAGCCGCCGAGCGCGGCGCTGCCTTCGACGGCGGCCGTCTGAAGGCTGTAATCCTTCTCGCTCAGGTAGACGCTGTCGAGGCAGAGTTGCGGAGCGGCGAGCGAGACGGCGGGCAGGTTGTTAATCGACAAAGAGAGATTGGGGAAGTCTGCGCGCAGGTGTATCTCGACTTGCGGCGGGAGGGGCGAGACGCGGCCGGTGAGGGTGAGCGGTTGCGGAATCTGTGCGACCAACTGCGTGGCGTAAGTCAGCATCGAGCCGGAGAGCGTCAGTTGCGCGTAGAAGTTGAGACCCTCGCTGAGAGTGATGTTGTGTTCGGGTTCGACGTGCGAGTCGGAGGAGAGATAGAAGGTCGGCGTGCCGAGCGTCAACCCGTCGAAGAACGTGTCGGTCAGATGTGCGAAGCTCTGCGCGAAATGCCAGCCCGTCGGCGGGGTGATTTTCAGCGTCAGGCGCAGCGTGTCGGCCGGAGCCTCGAAGGTCGCTTCGAGTCCCATCCCGTCAACGCCGAGCATGGCAGCGGCCGCTGTCCCGACGACGTTGACGCTCGTATTGGTTTGCCAGACGACGTTGTTGTTGTGCGGGACGAGGTTCTTGATGACGACTTGGTCGCTGCCGAAGTTCTCCGTAAAGAGCCGGATGATATTCGTGTACTCGCTGCCGATGCTGGTCTGGTCGAGGACGAGTTGCTGCTCTGTGCTGGCGGCGTAAGCCTGCCGCAAGCGGTCGCGCAACTGGCGCAGGATGAGGGGCAGCGGGTCGGCGAAGACCGTCGCTTCCGCCCACGCGCTGTAGACGTTGCCGACCGACGCGCGCACGCGCGCCTTGTAGGTCTGCCCGTCGGTTAGTCCGCTGACGTTGGCCTGTGTCGTCGGAGCACTGATGGTCTGCTGCGAGAGGCGCGCGGGCTGTGCGGCCGTGTCCCACAACTCGAACTCGTAGCCGGTCGCGCCGTTGACCGTCTGCCAGAAGACTTCCATCGTGCCGTCGAGGTAGTTGGGCGTCGCCCACGTCGGCGTGTCGAGGTTGATAATCGTGACCGTCTGGTCTGCGCTCAAAGACCCGACCACGTTGCCGACCCACGCGCGCGCGTAGGCGTGATAGGTCTGTCCGGCTTCAAGCCCCGAAGTGACGGTGACGGGGCGAGCCGAGGGCGCAACCTGCTCCTGCAAGACGACGGTCTGATTGTCGGCCGCGCGCAACTCGAAGTCGTAAGCCTGTGCGCCCGCGACATCAGGCCAGCGCCCGTAGAGCGTCCCGGCCTCGTAGGTGACGGAGAGCGCGGGCGCGTCGAGGTCGAACACTTGCACCGACTGCGGGACGCTCCACAGGCCGACTGCGTTATCTGCGCGCGCACGGATGCGCCCCGTGTAGGTTTGCCCCTGCGCGAGATGGTACGTGGCGGCGTCGATGCTGATAGGCATCTCGGAGAGAGTCGCCGTCACGCTGGCGACTCTCGTTCCCGTCGCATCGCTCAACTCGAACTCGTAGGATGTCGCGCCTGAGACGGCAGACCACAGGACTTGGACGCTGCCGCTTTCGTAGGTGAGTTGCAGGAGCGGGCGTCCGAGCGTGACGCTGGCGGCCGCTGCTGCTGCTGCGGGCGCATCCACCTCGTCGGCCGGCGCGGGCATGGCCTCCAACGCAGCATTGAGCGGCTGCGCTGTGGCCGATGCCGTCGCAACGGCATCACGCGGGACGCTGTCGCCGCCGGTCGTGACGTTGACGGGATTGCTGAAGCGGCCGGTCGAGACGCCGTCGCGCCCGCGCACGCGTCCTGCGTAGGTCTCGTGCGGCAAGACCTGCGTGCCGTCGATTGGTATCGTCAGAGGCGACTGTGCGGCGCTCAGTTGCGCGACGATGAGACCGTCGGCGTTCGACAGCACAAAATCGTATCCGGTCGCGCCTTCGACCGGCGTCCAACTGGCCTCGACGTTCCCGTCCTCAGAGAGGAGTTGCAGAATCGGGGTGTCCACGAATTTTTCTCCTTGACGATGTGGCGTGTGCGTGAGTGTGTGAAGCGTGCTGGCCGCCGCCGTCTCCCCGGCGCGAGAGATAAGGTGAGGGACGAGTCGGCTTGAGAGGGCGCGCTTCGGAGATGCGCGGCGGACGACGACTGAGGCGTTAGCCGCCCGCGCTTGGGTCGCCCTGTGCGCCTTGCAGGATTTTGCTCTTGTCCGTGCCGGGGAAATAGTTGAACGTGCCGCCGGAGACGAAATTCTTCTTCGAGCCGGTGAAGACGAAGCCGGCCATTTTCGCCGTCTCGATGAAGAGACGCGTCAGGAGGTCGCCGTCTTGAAAGGCGCTCCAAAAGACGGTCATCCACGTTGACCAGAAGCCGCTATACATGGCCGTCGCCGTAATCTGTTCGCACATGAGGTTGTAGACGAGCGCGTTGTCTCGGCTGTTGCGCAGGCGCGTGACGGCGTTTTGCGCCAACTGCCAGACGTTCGTCCGCTGTCTGACGCGCTGGTCGGTGACCACCTGATAATCGTTGACAGGGATGCTCATCGTGTTCGATGTGGCGTCGTAATAGATGGAGTTGAGTGCGAAGAGGTCGATGGTGGCCTGCGCGTTAGAGGTGGAAGCCGTGCCGGGTTTGACAATCACCTGCTGCTCGGATGAAAGCGTCGTGCGCTCTCCGAGAGGCGTCACGTAGACGACGTTGACGGTCTGCAAGATGTACTGAAAAGGGCTGCGGCTGTCGAGCGTGAAGGTGGCGTCGGCGTCAGGCCAGAGGCTGCGCGTCTTCCAGTTCTGCTTGTCGAGATAGGCCTGCTCGGCGCTCGCGTAACAGTCGGGACAGGAGAGCAGCAGGTAGTTCCAATCGCTCAGGCTGAAGACGGACTGCTCGGAACGCTTGTCCTGAATGATGATGGGGTCGTCGAGCGCACGCTCGCAGAAGGAGCAGTACTCGCCGACGGTCGCCAGCAGCAGGTCTCCCAGTTGAGAGGCTTTCAGCGCGCGTCCGTTCGACGGGCTTGGCAGGGTCGATTTGTTGACTGGTCTCATGGCTCGGCTCCGGCGGACACGGCCGCCAGCGTTAGGGCAACTTGGTCTTGTCGGTGTTTTTGAAGTTGTTGTTGTTGACGAATGAGAGAAACTTCGTCGCGTAGTTGTCGCCGTTGAACTGCGTCGCGTTGGGATAAGTTTTAAAGACGGTCAGCCACGTCGAGAAGAAGCCCGCGCTGGTGATAGTGTCCATCACCTGCTCCCACATGTCCGTGTAATTCTGCTGCGTGCTGTTGGCGGCCGTGATGCGCCCGATTCTGGCAATCGCATTGAGAGCGTCGAACCAGCACTTGGTTTTGCGCAGCACGCGGCTGTCGTAGGAGTGCCGGTCGCCGCGCAGTTGGTTGATTTGCATCAGGTCGAGGCTGCGCTGCGCGGCCGCCGCGTTTCCCGGTTTGGCCGATGCGCCGCCCGTGCCGGTGGCGATGACGCGCACAGACCTGTTCGTCGAGACGTTGTTGTTCGGGTTGAGGATGTCGGCCGTGACGGTGCGCGCGACGGGGTCGAGTAGGGCATTCGTGTGGCCGAGCGAGGTTTGCTGGTTAGCCGCCAGCGAGGCCGTGCCTGCGCCCGTTACCCTATGCAGCCGGTACTGTATCCACCTGAAAGTTTTGAGGTCTTTGTCAGGCCAGATGTAGTAGTCGTCAAGCGCGTCTTGATACTCGGCGAGGGTCGGCGCTTTATTGAGGAGCGCCTGAACGTCCGTCAGGGACGGCTTGTTGCTCTTGGCGTTGTTGCAGGGGCCGCACGAGAGCAGGAAGTTGTCCCAGTCGAGAGCCAAATTTGTCAGCGTGGACTTCGGCTTGACGTGCTCGACCTCGGCCAACTGCTTGATGGTGGTCTCGCAGTAAGAGCAGTAGTTGCCGAGAAAGAACATCAGCGGGTCGGCCGCTTTGATGTACTCCTTGCCCATCTTTTTATCCATCGACTTCTTGAACGCCTTCTCTCCGGCCGTTCTGGTGTTGATGGTCTTGCCGTTGATGCGCCGGAGGTCGGTGAGGCATTGGGTGGCCGTCGGGTTCGTCGTTTTGAACTTCTGCTTCACGTAAGTCTTGGCCGCGCCCTTATTGAATCGGAAGTTGGTTTTCGGGGTGTAGTAAGCCTGCACCGCCACCGAGTTGCCCGGCAATTTCGTCACTGGCCGCATCTGGTCTCTCCTGAATTTATCGACGGCGGTCGAGCCTGTTCCGGCTCTCATGCAGACACTTAAAGTGAGGTCGCGCCGGGACGAGGACTGCCGCTCTGACGAGCGTCCTGTTTATCAAGCGGTTAACTGCGTTCGAGGTCTGATTGTGGTGTTTGAGGTGCTTCCCTTAGTGAATCCTGAACGTGGGAGCGGCCAAGATATTCCTGTCGCTTTCTGATGTCAATAATTTTGTCGCGGACGGGACAGGCTCGCGCCCGCACAGACAAAATCGGCCTCACAGTCGCCTCCCGGCGCAGGAGAGTGCTATCTTTTTCGGCATCGAGAGGTCACGGGTTATGAAGTCGCCCAGCATTTTTTTGAGCTACAGCCACAAAGACGAAGATGAGAAGGAAGCTTTAGTAACTCAACTGAGAGTTTTGGAGCACGCGGCGGAGGTCTGCCTGTGGAACGACGACCGCATCGAAGCAGGCGGCGACTGGAACAGAGAGATAGAGGAGGCGATGGCCGAAGCGAAGGTCGCCGTCCTGCTCATCACGGCCAATTTCCTCAACTCAAGATTCATCAGAGAGGTCGAAGTTCCGCGTCTGATTGGCCGACACCGTGCGGGTGAGTTGAAGATTTTCCCGGTCATCGCTACCGATTGCGCGTGGCAGACGGTGAAGTGGTTGCGGGAAATGAACGTCAGGCCGAAGAACGGCAGGCCGGTCTGGGCGGGCAGCGAAGCCGAAGCGGCCGAACACCTCGCAGACATCGCCAGAGAGATTGCCTCCGTGCTCGACAACATACGGCCGGAGCAGGATGCGGCCTCCGCGCCCGGACGCAGCAGCGAGCCGCCGGAGACGCTGCGTAACGTCCCGGAGACCGACACCCTCTTCTCAGGCCGCGAGGATGTTTTACGTCAACTCCACGAGATACTGACGACGCCGCCCCGGCGTGCCGTCCTGAGCGGGATGGGCGGGATAGGCAAGACGCGCACTGCCATCGAGTATGCCAATCGCCACCGCGCCGACTACACGGGAATCTTCTGGACGGGCGCGGACGCCGAATCCACACTCATCTCAGGCTTCGTCGATATCGCCAAGCTGCTCAAACTCGTCAAAGACAACACACACCCGAAGGACGCCGTCGCCGCCGCGCAGTCGTGGCTTAGAAGTCATCCCGGTTGGCTTCTGATTCTCGACAACGTCGAGAGCCTACAGACGGCGCGCAAGTTCTACCTGCCGTGCGGACAGGGCGCTGTGCTGCTCACGACGCGGCTGGCGAAAACCGGCGGCCTACAGGTCGAGCATCTCCCGATGGACAAGATGTCGGCCGAAGAGGGCGCGCTGCTCCTGCTCAGACGCGCGCAACGGCTCGGCGATAAAGAGCCGCTCGAAGCGGCCACGCCGGAAGACCGGGAGGCCGCGCGGATGATTAGCGAGGAACTCGGCGGCCTGCCGCTCGCGCTCTATCAGGCGGGCGCTTTCATCGATGAGATGTTCTCCTCGCCGACCAACTATCTGGAACTCTACCGCGAGAAGGGGATGGAACTCATCGACTGGCGCGGCGAATCCGAGAGCGACGAGCCGACTTCCGTGACCATCACCTTCTCGCTGGCCTTTGAAGAGATTGTCGCCAAGAACAGCGCGACGGCCGACCTGCTGCGCCTCTGCGCCTTTCTCGCGCCCGACAGCATCCCTGAAGAAATCCTCATCAAAGGCGCGCCGGAGTTGGGCGACGAACTCGGCGCGGCGATGGCCGACAACCTCTCGCGCACGCGCGTCATCGCGGCCGTCGCACGCTTCTCCCTCATCGGCTTCGACCCAGACCCGCCGCGCGTGCTCTCCATCCACCGCCTTGTGCAGAGAGTGCTGCGCGGCCAGATGGACAACGAGATGCAGCGGCTCTGGATAGAACGCGCCATCCGCGCGCTCAACAGGGCTTTCCCCGAACGCGATTTCTTCGAGTGCTGGGAGACGTGTCGCCTGCTCATCCCGCATGTGCGCGAGTGCGCCCGTCTGATTGAAGAATGGAGAATCGGCTTTCCCGAAGCCGGACACCTGCTAGCCAGCGCGGGCGTCTATCTCTGGGAGCGCGCCGCCTACCGCGAGACCGAGAACTTTTTCAAACTCGCGCAGAAAATACGCGAGAAGCAACCGGGGCCGGAGCACACAGACCTCGCGCGCAGCCTGCATCATCTCGCAGACCTCTACCGCGAGGAGGGGCGTTTTACCGAAGCGGAAAGTTTATACCTGCGTGAGTTGAAGCTGTGGGAGCGCGTCCAACGCCTCGACGTGCGTCTCGACCTGACGCGATGCCTGCACGGTCTGGCCTTGCTCTACCGCGACTGGGGACGCTACGACAAAGCCGAACGTCTCTTTCAACGCGCGATTCCGATTCGCGTCAGCGTCCTCGGCGAAGGCAGTCTGCATGTCGCGTGGCTGCGCGGCGATTTGGGCGAGCTTTACTGTTATGTCGGGAGATTCGACGAGGCCAAGACGCTGCTTGAGGATGCCATCGAGGTCATCGAGAAGACGGGCGGCTCGCGCCATCCGCTCGTCGGTCTCTACCTGAGAGATTTGGCGACCTACTGTAAATTGATTGAGCCGCCCGAAGCCGAAAAGATTCTCGTCCGCGCGATGGACATCCAAAAGAACCTCTACGGCTCAGACCATCTCCACATCGCCAAAACCCTCTACGGCTTCGCGCGTCTCTACAACGAGACGGGACGCTACGAAGAGGCGCAGAACTATTACAAGCGTGCGAAAGAGATTTTAGAGAAGAGCGTGCCGGAGAATCATCCTGACTACGCACTCGTGCTCAACGACTTCGCCTGGTACTACCACCAGCGCGGAAACTTCTCTGAGGCCGAGACGCTCTACCTGCGCGTCCTTGAGATACGCAAGAACGTTTTCGGCCACGAGGACGCGGGCATCGCACGGACTCTCGACAACTACGCTCTGCTGCTCGAAGAGACCGAACGAGCAGCGGAGGCCGAAGCGTTACGCAAACAGGCCGGAGCGATTCGCGCGAAAGCCGCACCCGACAACCCGACCGGCAACGCGCCCGCCGACGCTCCGGCCCCACAAGGCGACGCCGCAACCGAGAGCACGTAACCACCGGCGACCCGTTCAGACACGTCCGGCGCATCCGATTTATCAATCTCACATCTCGTATGGAACTCTCGCCACAGACAATTCCGCGTCCCGAATATCCCCGGCCGCAACTCTGCCGCGCCGACTGGCTGAACCTGAACGGCTGGTGGGAGTTTGCCTTCGACGATGCAGACGAAGGCGGCGCGCGCCAGTGGTGGGACGGGCGCACGCTCGACCGCCGCATCCTCGTTCCCTTCCCTTACCAGAGCGCGCTCTCAGGCATTAACGACAAAGCGATTCATGAAGTCGTCTGGTACGCGCGCAGCTTTGAAGTCCCTTCCGCATGGCACGCGCAGGAAGAGCTGCTGCTGCACTTCGGCGCGGTCGATTACAGCACCACCGTCTGGATTAACGGCCAAGAGGTCGGTCGCAACGCAAGCGGCGGCCACGTGCCGTTCTCCTTCAACATCGCGCCCTACGTGCGAGCGGGCACGAATCGCCTGACCGTGCGCGTGCGCGACGCGCAGACGCCCACCCAGCCTCGCGGCAAGCAATCGCCTTCGGGAAAGCCCGTCCGCATCTACTATTACTGCACGACAGGGATTTGGCAGACCGTCTGGCTTGAGCCTGCGTCGGCCGCGCGCATCCGCGAGCTAAACATCGAGACGCCCGCGCCGCTCGACACCTTAGACCTGACCGTTCAACTGCACGGCGCGCCGGGCGCGCGTCGTCTGGAAATCAGCGTCTTTGAAAATCTGGACAGCGAAGAAATCGTCGCGCAGGCCGTGCAGGAGATACAGTCAAACGAGGCGCGCGTCGCGCTTAAAATTCCTGACAGCCGCGCGTGGTCTCCGCAGACGCCCCATCTTTACAAACTGCGTCTGCGTCTGTTGGCGGACGGCAAACTGCTCGACGAGGTTGACTCATACGCGGGGCTACGCACCATCGAGCGGCGTGGTCAACGCCTACTCCTGAACGGCCGCGAGATTTATCTGGCGATGGTCATGGACCAGGGCTACTGGCCTGAGAGTTATCTGGCCGCGCCTTCGGACGCCGCACTCAGGGAGGATGTCGAGTGGGTGCGGCGCTTCGGTTTCAACAGCGTGAGGAAGCACCAGAAGATTGAAGACCCGCGCTGGCTCTACTGGTGCGACCGTCTCGGCGTGTTGGTGTGGGCTGAGATGCCGAACGCGATGAAGTGGTCGATGGAGGGCGAGGAGAACCTGCTGGCCGAGTGGGAGCGCGCCGTCCGCCGCGACCGCAATCATCCTTCGATTATCACGTGGGTTCCGGTCAACGAGACGATGGGCTTTCGCGGCATCCGCAAACACCGCCACGATGGTCAACGCGCATTTCTAGAGCGCGTCGTGACACTGACGCGCGCGCTCGACCCGACACGTCTCATCGTCGATAACGACGGCTGGGAGCACAGCAATCTGACGGATATCTGTACCATCCACGATTACACGCCCGACTTGCAGAGTTTTCGCGCGCGTTACCGCGAGGCGCTCAGTGGCGGCCTGCTGCCTCAGTTCGCATGGCACAGAAGACAGCCGCTTTTTCTGAGCGGCGCAGAGTATCGAGGGCAACCGATTATGCTCAGCGAAGTCGGCGGTTTTTTGATGCTCCCGCCGGACGTGCCGGAACACAGGCGCGACCGTCTCTACAAGAACTACGGCTACTGCGCCACCGCCCACGACTTTCTTCAGAAGTACTGCGAGTTGATGGAGGCGCTCTCGTCCTTCAAGTTCATCTCAGGTTTCTGCTACACGCAGTTGACCGACATCGAGCAGGAGGCCAACGGTCTCCTCTCCTACGACCGGCAACCCAAAATCGCCCCGGAGAAGATTGCCGAGATTCACGGCAGGCTGCTCGATATCATCAACGACTCTTCCACGCCATCGGCCGCCGCGCCCTGCGCCGAAAGCGCCGAGACGTAAACGCAGACGCCCCGTCCAGAGCGATTCGCAACCGCTGGCGACTTACTCCGTCTGCGTGGCTGCGTTTTCTGCGCGCGCCACTTCGCCTTTAATCCAGATGGTCTTGATGTTGACGAACTCGCGGATGCCCTGCGCGCTCAGTTCGCGTCCGTAGCCGGAGTTTTTGACGCCGCCGAAGGGCAGGCGCGGGTCGGAGGCGACCATGCTGTTGATGAAGACCTGCCCGGCCTCAATCTCCTCGACGAAGCGCGTCTGCTCGCGCTCGTCGCGCGTCCACGCGCTCGCGCCGAGACCGAACGAGGTATCGTTGGCGATGCGTATGGCATCGTCGATGTCTGCGGCGCGAAAGAGCAGCGCGACGGGGCCGAACAGTTCTTCGCGGTAAGCGGGCGAGTCAGCAGGGATGTTGGTGAGCACCGTCGGAGCGTAGAAGTTGCCGGGGCGCGAGACGGGGCGTCCGCCGACGAGGATGCGCGCGCCCGCCTCTGTCGAGACGCGCACCTGTTCGTCCAACTCTCTGAGAATGTCGGGCGTGGCGAGCGGCCCGATGTCTGTCGTCGTGTCGAGCGGGTCGCCGACGACGAGCGCGCGCATCCGTTCGACGAAGCCGCGCTCAAACTCGTCGTAGACCTCTTCGGCGACGATGAAGCGTTTAGCGGCGATGCACGACTGTCCGTTGTTAATCGTGCGCGCCTTGACGGCCGTCGCAACGGCCTCGTCCAGATTCGCGCTCGGCATCACGATGAAGGGGTCGCTGCCGCCGAGTTCGAGGACGGTCTTCTTGATGTGCGCCCCGGCCTGCGCGGCGACGCTGCGACCGGCGGCCTCGCTGCCCGTCAAAGTGGCCGCCGCCACGCGCGCATCTTCGAGCAGTGCGGCGACGGCGCTTGAGCCGATGAGCAGCGTGCCGAACGCGCCTTCGGGAAAGCCCGCGCGGCGGAAAATCTCCTCGATGGCGAGCGCACACTGCGGGACGTTGGAAGCGTGTTTGAGGAGCGCGGTGTTCCCCGCCATGAGAGCAGGAGCGGCGAAACGAAAGACCTGCCAGAAGGGAAAGTTCCAGGGCATCACGGCGAGGACGACGCCGACCGGCTCGTAGCGCACGTAGCTGCGCGCGCCGTTCGTCTCAACCTGCTCGTCTGCGAGAAACCGCGCGGCGTTCTCTGCATAGAAGCGACAGACCCACGCGCACTTCTCGACCTCCTGCACGGCTGAGGCGAGCGGCTTGCCCATCTCCAAAGTCATCAGCCGCGCGAAACTGTCCTTCTCCGTCGTCAGAATCTCGGCCGCGCGCATCATCAAACGCGCGCGCTCGGCAAACGTCGTGCGACGGTAACTGCGAAAAGTCTCGTGCGCGCTGCCGACGCGTTCCTCTATCTCTTCTTCCGCAAACGGCTCGAAGACGCGCAACGTCTCATTGGTCGCGGGATTGACGGTAGCGATGCTCATAATAAAGCGGACGAGTGGCTTTGTTGTAAATCCCAAACAGTCTCGACTTATTCGGTCTTCTTAGGCAAAACGTACCTGACACCATCGCGGTAAGAGTGCGGGTCTCGCGGGTCTTGCCTGAATAAGAGCCCGCGACTCCACATCGTCTGCGCGTCGAAGAAAACCGTTTCGACATTGTACTCCAACGCCTCGATTGGCATCGGGACGCCTAGCTGTGCGAGCCCGCGCATCCAAAGCCTGTACTCGTCCTCTCTCAACTCAACGTCTTGCGTCTCACCGGGCATGATAGGCTTGTCCGAGCCTTTGGCGTCCGGGTAACAGCGCGACCCCGGCCAGCAGCCGTACCTGAGCCCTGAGATTTTGGTGTGCTTATTCTTGCTGCCGGGAGGATTGGGGAAACCCATCATGATATCGACGAACATGATGGGCTTGTCCGAGACGTTCTTTAATCTGAAGGTCACACCGATGAGCCAATCGTCGCCCGCCGGGAACAGGCGTCCCGGCTCGACAGCCTTGCCGTTCACCATGACGGAGACAACCTCGACCGGTGACTGCCGCTCATCTTCGACCGGCGCTTGAGTGATTAACTTCTGCTTCGCCTGCCGCGCCTCTAGGCGGACGCCTGTGAGAGAGCAGACGAGGAGCGCGACGCACGTCGCACGAATGAGTGTTGAGATGCTAATCATTGCCCGCGCGAGCCTCCTGAAAGTTAAGCAGAGTGTAATCGTCGAAGGAGGTTCGAGACAAGCAAAAGCCGTTTCAGCCAAGCTATTCGGGCAGCGTCCATGTCTGTCCGACTTCCGTGAGGGCGATGCGCCATTGTTCGCGTCCGGCGGCGGCGAGGAGGCGTGCGACGGGTTCGCCGACCGGCTCGCGGCTCAGACGAAAGGTCGAGTGGTGCATCGGGAGGATGTAGCTCGCGTTCATCTCGCGCGCCATCGCCCAAGACTGTTCCGGGTTGGCGTGTGCGTAGACGTATGGGTCGTATGCGCCGATGGGAAGGATAGCGAGGTCAATCTGCGGATAACGCGCGCGCAGTCGGCCGAAGGCGCGCGTGTAGGCCGTGTCGCCGCCGAAGACGAGCCTGCGCCCGTGCTTTTCGACGAGGAAGCCACCGTAGCCGCGATGCCGGTCGGTGAGCGTGCGCGCCCCCCAGTGATTGACTTCGAGCGCCTCGATGCGCGCGCCGTCAATCTCCACCGACTGCCCCCACTCCAACTCATCGACGCGCGCAAAGCGACGCACGAGGTCTGTGTTGCCGCGTTGCACGACGGCGCGCGTCCGGCGCGGCAAGCGCGCCAGCGTCGCCTTGTCCGCATGGTCCATGTGCGCGTGCGAGACGAGGACGGCGTCGAGCGCGGGCAACTCGCGCGGCGTCAGCGCGGGCGCGACCAGACGGCGCGGGCCGAGTGTGACAAGCCCCATATGGAGTCCGACGCGCGGCCGCAGCGCCGGGTCGGTCAACAGCCACGTCCCGTAGAAGTTGACGAGCACGGTCGCGTGTCCGAGCCATGCGACCGTGAGGCGTTCGTCCGGCCACGTGTCGGGCGCGGGGCGATGCGGCGCAGGACTGACGGGGACGCGCGACTCGGCGACGCGCTCGGCCAGAAAGCGACCGGCGAAGCGGCGGGCAAATCCCGTGTAAGTCTTTAAATCTTTGATGGAAACGCTCACGATAAAGGTTTAGATGCGCGCTCGGCGCGGCGCGTGCATACGTCGAAAGTCTCACGTTTCCTTCGCGTCTTTGCGACGCTCGGCGTCGTGTTGTATGCTTCGCGCGAAGCATATCTCTCTCTCGAATTTCACCAACTCCGCCAAACGAGGTCTAAAAGCACATGCGAACCGCTATCAAGAGACTGTCGGTCTCACTCCTGACCTTCATGCTCTGTTCACACGCGCTGCTGGCGCAGAACCGGCCGACCGGCAAACCGGCCGCGAAGCCGACGGCCGGAGCGACGACGCGCGCCAGCGGCGCTACCAAGTCGCTGCACGCGCTCTTTGAATCCGAGTGGGAATGGACGATGGAGCAGTTCCCGACGTGGGCGTCGAGCCTCGGCGACCGCCGCTGGAACGACCTCTGGGAAGATGCCAGCATCGAGGCTATCGAGCGGCGCCACCAGCATCGCCTACAGACGCTGGCGCGCCTCAAGGCCATCGACCGCAAAGCTCTCTCGACGGCCGACCAACTCAACTACGACCTCTTCCTCAAAGACCTTGAGATGGACATCGAGGAGCACAAGTTTCGCACCTACCTGCTCCCCATCAACCAGCGCGGCGGCATCCAGACCGCCGACGAGTTGGCCGAACTGCTGCGCTTCCAGACCGTGCAGGACTACAACGATTGGATTGCGCGCCTGCGCCGTTTCCCGCGCCTGATGGAGCAGACGATGGCGCTCATGCGCGAGGGCGTGCGCGCGCGGATTCTGTGGCCGAAGGTGACGCAGCAGCGCGTGCCCGCGCAGATTGAGAAGCAGATTGTCTCCGCGCCCGAAGAGAGTCCCTTCTACAAACCCTTCCGGCAGTTTCCCGACACCATCTCGGAGGCCGAACGCCAGCGCCTCACGCGGGAAGCGCGCGATGCTATCTCGACCGACATTATCCCCGCCTTCAGACAACTGAAAGACTATTTCGAGCGCGAATATCTGCCCGCCTCTTTCGAACAGGTCGGCGTCTGGCAGATGCCGCAGGGCGGCGACTACTACGCCTTCCTCGCGCGCCGCTACACGACCACCGACGCCACGCCCGAACAGATTCACGAACGCGGCCTCTCGGAAGTCGCACGCATCCGCGCCGAGATGCAGAAAATCATGACGCAGGTCGGCTTTCGGGGCACGCACAAAGAGTTCTTCAAGAAGCTCAGGACGGATGACGAGTTCTACTACAAGAAGCCGGAAGAGCTCCTTGAAGCCTATCGCGCCATCTCCAAACGCATCGACCCGCATCTGGTCAAAGTCTTCAAGACTTTGCCGCGCACGCCCTACGGTGTGATTCCCATCCCCGACAAGATTGCGCCCGACACGACGACGGCTTACTACAACAGCCCCGCGCCCGACGGCTCGCGCCCCGGCTACTACTACGTCAATCTCTACAAGCCGGAGACGCGCCCGAAGTGGGAGATGATGGCGCTCTCGCTGCACGAGGCCGTGCCCGGCCATCACCTACAGATTGCGCGCGCGCAGGAACTCGGCGAGATTCCGAAGTTCCGACGCTACGGCGGCTACACGGCCTTCATCGAAGGATGGGGACTCTACGCCGAATCTCTCGGCGACGACATGGGCCTCTACGACGACCCCTACTCGAAGTTCGGGCAACTGACTTATGAGATGTGGCGCGCCGTCCGGCTCGTCGTCGATACCGGGATGCACCACTTCAAGTGGGACAGGCAGCGCGCGATTGACTACTTCCTCGACAACGCCGCCAAGACCGAACTCGACGTGCGCAACGAAATCGACCGCTACATCACCATGCCGGGACAGGCGCTCGCCTACAAGACCGGCGAACTCAAGCTCAAAGAGTTGCGCGCACGCGCGAGCAGCGAACTCGGCGCGTCGTTCGACATCCGCGAGTTTCACGACATCGTGCTCGGCTCCGGCGCAGTCCCGCTCGACGTGCTCGAACGCAACGTTAACCAATGGATTACGGCGCAGAAACGCGCGGCCGCCGAACGCCAGCGCACGACCGAGCGGACGCCGCGACGCACGGCCGTCGCGCCTCGCGTCGGTCGTTGAAGTTCTCTGTGTGGAGAGTCGGTTTGAAGAGTGGGCGATGAGCCGAGCGGCCGAGACCAACGAACGAGATGCAGGAGACGGGTCGGGGACGGCCTTCGTGCCCGACCTTCTCTACACGGGCGAGCGATTCCTGCAAGATGCGGCGCTCGTCTGCGACGCCGCCGGAGCCATCCTCTCAATCACCCCGGTCGCGGAACTCAAGGCGAGCAATTATCCCGGCCGCGTCGTCAGTCTCAAAGGGCGTGCCCTGCTGCCCGGCCTCGTCAACGCGCACTCGCACGCCTTCCAGCGCGTCATTCGCGGCCGCACCGAATACCGCAGCGCACGTCATAAAAGCGACTCTTTCTGGACGTGGCGCGAGATGATGTACGCCGCCGCCGCCCGCCTCACGCCCGAAGACCTCTACGACGCCTCGCGCATGGCCTTCGCCGAGATGGCTCTGTGCGGCATCACGACGGTTGGCGAGTTTCACTACCTCCACCGCACGCCCGCAGGCGACCCGTACGATGACCCGAACCTGCTGGCGCGTCAGGTCGTGCGCGCCGCGCGCGACACGGGCTTGCGCATCGCCCTGCTGCGCGTCGCCTACGCGCGCTCAGGCTTTCGCCTCCCACCCAACGAGAGACAGCGGCGCTTCATCGAGACAGACCCGGACGAATATCTCCGCAACCTCGCAGACCTGCGCGCCGCACTCGCGCACGACGACGCGCCGGACGCGCACCGCACCGCTTGGGTCGGCCTTGCGCCGCACAGCATCCGCGCCGTCCCTCTCAACTACCTGCACGAGATTATCGCCTACGCCGACGCCGAAGCGTTGCCCGTCCACATGCACCTTGCTGAGCAGCCCGCCGAGTTAGAAGCCTGCCGCGCCGAACACCGCCGCACACCCGTCGAACTGCTCTTCGCCGAAGGCTTGGTCGGCGCACAGTTCACGGCCGTCCACGCCGTCCACATCACGCCCGAAGAGGCGCGCTCACTCGGCGAGTTCGCCGCTGTGGTCTGCGCTTGCCCGACGACCGAACGCAACCTCGGCGACGGCATCGTGCCCGCCGACCTGCTCTTCAGAGAGGGCGTCCGCATCTCGCTCGGCACAGATAGTCAGACGCAGATTGACCTGCTCGAAGACGCGCGCGAACTCGAATACCACCTGCGCCTGCGCAAGCTCGAACGCGCCGTGCTGTCGCCGCGCCGCGACTCCGTGCTGGTCGCCTTCCCAAGCGGCGCGACCGAAGAACGCGAAAGCCCCTCGCTGCTGGCCGCAGAGCTCTTCGAGTGTGCGACGGTGCACGGTACGCGCAGCACCGCCGCGCCCGGCTCAGGTCTCCTCGCGCCGGGCAGTCCGGCCGACTTTTTCACCGTCGATTTAAACGACCCCTCCATCGCCGGAGCGTCTGCCGAAGACCTCCTCGCCGTCGTCGTCTTCTCCGCGACGCGGACTGCCGTCCGCGACGTGTGTGTCGGCGGTCGCTTCATCGTCGCAGACGGACGCCACGCGGCGCAGCATGAGATTGTCGAACGCTTCGCCGCGCTCCAACGCAGGCTTTGGTCTTAACGGAAACAGCGCATGAACGCCAAAGAAATCCTCGCCGACCTTGTCGGCATCAACTCCGTCTCAGCGCGGCCGAACAGGCAGGTGATTGACTACGCCGCCGCGCTCGTCGAACGACTCAGGCTGCACCCGCGCCTGCACACTTACAAAGACGCGCGCGGCGTCGAGAAGACGCAGTTGATTGCTCTCTCTCCGAATGCCACCGACAACGGCGAAGCAATTGAACTCGCGCTCGTCGGCCACACTGATACCGTCCCCTTCGACCCGGCATGGACGGACGCTCTCAAACTCACAGAGCGCGACGCACGTCTCTACGGGCGCGGCGCGTGCGACACGAAAGGCTTCATCGCGGCCGCGCTGACGGCGCTCTCACACGCGCCTCTCGCGGACTTGCGTCGCCCGCTCGCACTGATTCTCACGGCCGACGAGGAAGTGGGCTGCATCGGCGCGAAGCATCTGGTTGAGACGAAGGCTCTCGGCAGCGTCCGTTACGCCGTCGTCGGCGAGCCGACGCGTCTGCAACCGATGCGCGCGGGCAAGGGCTACTGTCTGGCGGAAGTGACGGTCAGAGGCCGCGAGGGTCACAGCGCCTATCCTGCGCTCGGCGCGTCGGCCATCCTCCGCGCGGCGCGTCTGGTGACGCGCGTCGAGGCCGTCGCCGAAGAACTCAAGGCGGACGAGCACCGGATGTTCGACCCGCCTTACACGACCGTCAACGTCGGCTTGATTAACGGCGGCACGGCCAAGAACATCATCGCGGGCGAGTGTCGCTTCACGCTCGAATGGCGTCCCGTGCCGGGTCAGAGCGCGCGTCGCTTTGTCGAATTGGTCGAGCGCGAGATGGAACTGCTGCGCGCAGAGGACGCAGACTTCGCCTGCACGCTCGACGTGCTGCGCCTCGATGAGAGCGTCGAGACGCCCGCCGAATCCGCGCTCGTGCGCGCCCTTGAAGCGGCTTCCGGCCTGCCTGCGGGCGCGGTCGCCTTCGGCACGGAAGCGCCTGAGATGCGCGCTCTCGGAGCCGAGGCGGTCGTCTTCGGCCCCGGCGACATCCGCGTGGCGCACCGCACGGGCGAATACGTCCCCATCGAAGAGCTCGAACGCTGCGCCGCGATTCTCGGACAGATGATTGAACGCTTCTGCGCGTAAGGCGCAAGGAACAGCAGCAGGGTTTATTTGTTTTCGTGTGCGGGCATCTTAGAGGGTGGCGCGCGGCATCTTGATTGTCTTCGGGGCCTGCCCGTCGTAAGCTTTTAACTCGATGAATTTCATGCGCCGTTTTCTCCTCTACACATTGCTGTTGGTCATCGCCGCCTCCTGCTCGTCCGCGTCGGCGCAGGCGCCGGACGCGCCGTTGACGAATGACGAGTTCGTGCGTCTGCTGCGTCAGATTCCTTCGCGTCCAGACCTCAAGGCCGAACTGGTCAACGAAGTCAGGCGACGCGGCATCAACTTTCCTCTGACGAGCGGCCTGCGCTCGCTCATCGCCACCAAAAGCGGCAACGATGCAGACCTCCGCCGCACGCTCGAAGAGGCCGAGCGCCGCCGCCTGAACCCGACGGCCGCCGCGCTCCCGCCAGAAGCGGAAGCCCGCGAGGTGCTCGCGCGTGCGCGCGAAGCCACGCTCGCCGCCGCCGACCAGATGCCGGACTTCGTCGTGCGCCAGCAGATAATCCGCTCGCTTGCCAGAGGCGAGACCAAGAACTGGAACGTGCAGGACAGACTCACGGTCGCCGTCAGTTTCCGCCCCAGTGACGGCGAACGCTACCGCGTCCTCGCCGTCAACGGCATTCCCGTTCCCGAAGCGGAGGCGAAAGAGGGCGCGTCTTATTCCGATTCCAGCGGCGCGAGTTCGACCGGCGAATACGTCTCGCGCCTCGTCGGGCTCTTCCGCGAAGAGAGCCGGACGGACTTCCGCACGCTCGACACGGACACGCTGCGCGGACGCCGCGCCGTCGTCTACGAGTACGCCATCAAGAAGGAGAACTCCCGCTCGGTCGTCTCCTACGGGACGGGTGCGGCCGAACAGGCCGTTATCGTCGGCACGCGCGGGCGCATCTGGATAGACCGCGAGACCTTCCGCGTCCTGCGCCTCGAAGCCATCTCGACCGACCTGCCTGCCGATTTTCCCGTCTCGGCGACGACCAACGTTATCGACTACGACTGGGTGACGATTGCCGACCGTCAATATCTGCTGCCCGTGCGCGCCGTCGTCGAGATGACCGGCCGACAGCGCAGCGAGATGTTCCAGACGCGCAACGACGTGCGCTTCCGCAACTATCAGAAGTACGGCTCGGAGGTGCGCGTCATCGAGGAAGACATCGAGGACGAAGAACCTCAGCAGCAGCCGGAGAAGAAACCCTAGCGTGGCGTTGTTCGCAGGGTTGCAAAACACAATCAGGGCAGAGGATGTCTCCTCTGCCCTGACGTGTTTTTCGGCGATTGAATGTGCGGCCTTACGAAGTCGGCTGACCGGCGTTGGCATCGACGCTCGCGCCGGAGACGAAGGGCGCGTGCTCCGTCAGCGCGTCGTCGACGAGTTGGCGTTGCTCCATCTCGTGGACGGCGTAGGAGCCTGTGGCGGGGCTGGCAGAAGCGGCGCGCCCTGCGTAGTAAGGACGTTCGCAGCGCGGCAGCATGTTCATCAGGCGCGGCTCGACGAACGTCCAGCCGCCCATGTTCTTCGGCTCCTCCTGCGCCCAGACGAGTTGCGCCGCATTCGGATAGCTCGCAAAAATCTCGCGCAGACGCCCTTCGGGGAACGGGTAGAACTGTTCGAGACGAATGATAGCCACGCGCTCGTCGCCCGCCTTCCGTCGCGCCGCCGCGAGGTCGTAGAAGACCTTGCCGCTGCACAGGACGAGCCGTCTGACGGCCTCGCGGTTGCTCACCTCCGTGTCGTCTATCACGGGCAGGAAGCCGCCATTCGTCAACTGCTCGACCGTCGAGGTGGCGGCCGGAAGGCGCAGCAGGCTCTTCGGCGTCATAACGACAAGCGGGCGCGCCGTCTCCTGCTTGACCTGTCGGCGCAGCAGGTGGAAATACTGCGCGGGCGTCGTCGGATAGCAGACCTGCATGTTGTTCTCCGCACAGAGTTGCAGGTAGCGTTCGAGGCGCGCAGAAGAGTGTTCCGGCCCCTGTCCTTCGTAGCCGTGCGGCAGCAGGAGGACGAGGCGCGAGGGCTGTTGCCATTTGTCTACGCCGGGCGCGACGAACTGGTCGATGATGACCTGCGCGCCGTTGGCGAAGTCGCCGAACTGCGCTTCCCACATCACGAGCGCGTCGCGCGCGACGACCGAATAGCCATACTCGAAGCCCATCACGCCCTGCTCGGAGAGCGAACTGTCGAAGACCTCGACGCGCGCCCGGCCTGAGCCGTCCGAGGCCAGTTCCGAGAGCGGCGTCCAAGCTTTGCCCGTCTGCGTGTCGTAGAGGATGGCGTGACGCTGGCTGAAAGTCCCGCGCCCGGAATCCTGTCCCGACAGACGCACCCTGACGCCTTCGAGACCGAGCGAGCCGAAGGCCATCGCCTCGGCGAAAGCCCAATCCATCGCCACTTCGCCCGTCCCCATCTTGGCGCGGCGCGCAAGCTGGCTGACCATCTTCGGGTTGACGTTGAAGCCTTCGGGAACGACCGCGATGCGATGCGCCACGTCGCGTATCACGTCGCCGCTGACGCCTGTTTCAAAGACCGTCGAGCCGTCCTCTTCGGCGATGTGCGGCGGCGGTTCGGTGGTGGGTTTCCGCTGCGCGGCAATCTGCTTGGCGCGCGCCAGCGTCTCCTCGAAACGCGCGACCGTCACGCGGGTCATCTCTTCCACGTCGGCCTCCGTGAGCAAGCCTTCGCGCACGAGTCTCTGCGCGTAGACGGCGCGGACGCCCGGATGCGCCTTGACGCGCGCGTACATGAGCGGCTGCGTGTAACTCGGCTCGTCGCCCTCGTTGTGGCCGAGACGGCGGAAGCCGACCACGTCGAGGACGATGTCCTTGTTGAACTCCTGCCGGAAGTCGAGCGCGATGCGTAGGACGCGGAAGGCCGCTTCGGGGTCGTCGCCGTTGATGTGGAAGATGGGAAGCTGCGTCATCCGCGCCACGTCGGTCGAGTAGATGGTCGAGCGTCCGTGTTCGGGCGAGGTGGTGAAGCCAATCTGGTTGTTGACGATGACGTGAATCGTCCCGCCCGTGCGATAGCCTTTGAGGTCTGCGAGGTTCAGGGTCTCCATCACGATGCCCTGTCCGGCAAACGCCGCGTCGCCGTGCAGCAGCACGGGCAACGTGCGGTCGATGACCTCCTCGCGCGCGCTGCCCTCAGCCTGTAGCAAGTCCTGACGCGCACGCACCATGCCTTCAACCACCGGGTCAACGAACTCAAGATGGCTCGGATTCGGCGAGACCGTGACGCGCACGCGGCGACCCGATTCGGTCGTGCGTTCGCCGGTCGCGCCCTGATGATATTTCACGTCGCCTTCGTCGGCCGGGAAGTTCGGATGCACCATCCCCTCGAAGGCCGTGAAGATTCTTTCGGCGAGGTCGCCGACGACGTTTGCCAGCACATTGAGACGCCCGCGATGCGCCATGCCGAGCGTAATCTCCTCGACGCCGCGCTCGCCCGCGCGTTCGACCAATTGGTCTAGGAGCGGGATGATGGTTTCGCAGCCTTCGAGCGAGAAGCGTTTCTGTCCGAGATACTTCGTGTGCAGGAAACGCTCGAACTGTTCGGCGTCAATCAGCTTCTGCAAGAGCCGCCGTTTGATTTCGGGCGCGAGCGGCTGCGGATTGACGAACTCCTCGCGGACGTGCTCGCGTATCCAGAGCTTCTGCTCCTTGCTCTGGATGTGGCGATACTCGATGCCGACCTTGCCGCAGTAGGCGCGACGCAGGATGTCGAGTATCTCCCTGAGCGTCGCGCTCTCTCTGCCGCCGATGCCGCCCGTGATGAACTCGCGGTCTAAGTCCCAGATGGTCAGCCCGTAGGTCTCGATGTCGAGTTCGGGGTGATACTGCACGGGCATCGCGTTGAGCGGGTCGATGTCGGCGATGAGGTGGCCGCGCACGCGGTAGGCGTTGATGAGTTCGAGGACGCGCGCCTCTTTGGCGATGTGGTCGCGCGTGTGGTCGCCGCCGAGGAGCGCCGGGTTGCGGTCGACAGACCAGCGCATCGGCTGATGCGGGATGCCGAGGTCGCGGAAAATCTGTTCGTAGAAACCGTCTTCGCCGAGCAGTAGTTCGTGGACGCGCGCGAGAAACGCGCCCGACTCCGCGCCCTGTATGATGCGATGGTCGTAGGTCGAAGAGATGGTGAAAATCTTGCTGATGCCGAGTTGCGACAAAGCCTCTGCGGCCATCGCGTGATACTCGGCCGGGTATTCAATCGCGCCGGTGGCGATAATCACGGATTGTCCGGCCATCAGGCGCGGCGTCGAGGCGACGGTGCCGATAGTGCCGGGATTCGTCAGAGAGATGGTTGTGTCCTGAAAGTCAGGGATGCCGAGTTTGCCTGCGCGCGCGCGTTTGATGACATCGTCGTAAGCGGCGAGGAACTTCGCAAACGAGAGCGCGCCCGCGTTCTTGATGTTCGGGACGAGCAAGGTGCGCGTGCCGTCTTTCTTTTCAAGGTCGATGGCGAGGCCGAGGTTGACTTCGGGTCGGCGCACGCGTGCGGGCGTCGTGCCGTCAACGAGCGCGAAGCCGTCGTTCATCTGCGGGAAGCGGTCGAGCGCGCGCAGGATGGCATAGGCGATAAGGTGCGTGTAGGAAGCTTTACCGCCGCCGTGCTCCTTCAAGTGCTGATTGATGATGAGACGGTTCTCTTCCAAGACCTTGACGGGGACGCGACGGTTCGACGTGGCGGTCGGAACCGTCAGGCTCGTCTCCATGTTCTCGACAATCTTGAGCGCGCCGCCGCGAATCGGCGCAGCGTTGGCGCTGGCGGCCGGAGGCGTCGCCTGTGCGGCGGGCTGTGCGGCAGTCGTCGCGGGACGCGCGGCTGTAGCGGCCGTAGACGACGCAGGCGACTGTGCGCCGCTCGTCTGCGTTGGCTGCGTTTCGCCGACGCTCGTCGCGCTCTGCGCCGCAGTCGCGGCCGGAGAAGAAGCTGTTGACGATGCGCCGTTTCCTTCGCTGACCGGACGGGTTGCGCTCGTCGTCTGAGCGTGAGAACCGTTCTCGCGCGTCGCGGCCGCGCCGGACTGGCCGAGCATCTCCGCGAAGTACGCGCGCCACGACTCATCGACCAGCGACGGGTCGCTGCGGTAGCGGTTGAGCAGTCCCTCGACGTAGGTCGCATTTGCCCCGAAGTTCTCGGCGATGAACTCCGAATAGTCGCTCTTCTGTTCGCTCAAGGCTCTTATCACCTCACACTCGAAAAAGCCGCGACGCGCGGCGCGCGAGGCGTCTCCTCACATGCGTTGCGTCCGTTCACACACGCTTTTCGTGACGGCTGAAAGTAATGACAATAGCCTACCACCATCTGCGCGCGTTTGCACCCATCGCCTTCGTCCGACCGACGCGGAGCGTTTGGCCGCAGCCCCGCTCTTGTGGCATCCTTCCGGCGCGATGAGTAAAGAAAAAGAGATGCCACCGACCGTCGAGGCTTCCGCGTCGCGTCGTCGTTTTACGAAGGGCGCGGCAGCGGCGCTCGTCGTCGCGCCTCTGGCGGCCGCCGCCGCACGTCGCGGCGACGCCCAACAACCCACGCCGACGCCCGCAGAGCCGAAAGCTCCTCCCAACCCGCAACCGACCCCGACGCCCGCGCCGCGCCCCTCGCCCGTTGCCGAAGCATACGCCGAAGTGGCGAAAGCGCGCTTCGGAAAGCTGCTCACGGACGAAGAGATGCGACGCGTCCGGCAGGGGCTTGAAGGCAACGTGCGGACGGCCGAACGCCTGCGTACCGTCAAGCTGCAAAACTCAGACGAGCCTGACTTCGTCTTCTCCGCCTGAAGCGCACAAACATGCTCGCAGACGAACTCTTCTTCGCACCCGTCACCGAACTGTCCGCGCAGATTCGCGCGCGCAAACTCTCGCCCGTCGAGTTGACCGAAGGCTACCTGCGACGGCTCGAAGCACACGGCCCGCGTCTCGGCGCGGTGGCCGCCGTCATGCACGAGACGGCGCGGCGCGAGGCGCGCGAGGCCGAGCGCGAGATTCAGGCCGGTCGTTATCGCGGCCCGCTGCACGGCATCCCTTACGGCGTCAAAGACCTCGTCGCCACGCGCGAGGCCAATACGACGTGGGGCGCAGCGCCTTACAAAGACCAGCGTTTCGATTTCGATGCGACCATCGTCGAACGCCTGCGCGCGGCGGGCGCGGTGCTCGTTGCCAAACTGGCGATGGTCGAGTTGGCGGGCGGCATGGGTTACAACCGCGCCGACGCGAGCCTACAGGGCGCGTGCCGCACGCCATGGAACACGAACTTCTGGAGCGGCGGCTCGTCTTCGGGGCCGGGCGCGGCCACCGCCGCCGGACTCGTCGCCTTCTCTATCGGCTCGGAGACTTCCGGCTCGATTATCACGCCCGCCTCCTTCTGCGGCGTCTCCGGTTTGCGCCCGACCTACGGAGCCGTCTCGCGTCACGGCGCGATGGCCTTGAGTTGGACGCTCGACAAACTCGGCCCCATGTGCCGTTCGGCGAAAGACTGTGAGTTGGTCTTCGCCGCCATCGCCGGGCGCGACCCGCGCGACGCCTCTTCGCGCGATTTCGATTTCGGCTTCAAGTCTCGCCGTGCGCGGCCTCTGCCCACGCCGCTCAGGCTCGCCGTCATGAAAGACTCTTACGAGAAGGCGCAGCCCGAAGTGCGCGACAACTTCCTGCGCACGCTCGACGTGTTGCGGAAGTTTGCGACGGTCGAGATGGACGTGGCGCTGCCGGACTTTCCCTACGGCCCGGCCGTCGGAACGATTGTCAGCGCAGAGGGCGCGAGCGCCTTCCGCGACCTCATCGAAGCCGGACGACTCAAAGAACTGGCCTCGCCCGTCGGACGCACGGGCGGCTACACGGCCTCGCTCGTCACGGCCGTCGATTATCTACAGGCGATGCGTCTGCGCGCTCCGATGCGACGCGCGTGGAGCGAGATGTTCAAGAAGTACACGGTGCTCGTCGCGCCCTCGCGTTCGAGCGTCGCCTATCCGGTGGACAAAAATTTCGAGGACGCCTATCCGGGGCTGGCCGCCTCTTCGCCCATCGGCGCAAGCAATCTCGTCGGCGTCCCGGCCATCTCCATCCCCAACGGCTTCGGCCAGAACAACCTCCCGACCGGCGTCCAGTTCGTCGGCCCCGCATGGTCTGACCGGATGCTCCTCGACCTCGCCGACCGCTACCAGCAGGCGACCGATTGGCACAGGCGCACGCCGCCGATGCAGTGAGCAAGTCGGCACTTTGCAGTCGGCAGTCGGAAGGTTCTGAAGTCTGAAACTGTGGCTCTTTAGAAGTCTTGAATTCCTGAGTCAAACTCTTGGCGAAGTCTTCACAACTTTCACGCTGCTGTAAGAGACTGCTGACTTTATTTCTCCTGTCGGATTCTTACTGCGCGCTCGTTCGTCGAACTCCTCACTAAAACCTTCCATTCACAGATTTTTGCACGCATCGGTTTTGCGGCATTCCTCTTGCAATCTGTCTGGCGCGCTCCAAACGTATGTTTGAGACGTGCGAGAATTTCTTTGAACAAATCTGACCGCGCGCGCGTTCATCAACGCTTCGGTTGACTTCGGCGCGGCGGCCTGCGGTCGTCGCATTGTTCGCGAGCGTACCGAAGATGACTTGAATTTCGGTCATTAATGCCAACTTAACTGGCAACCCAAGACGGGTCTTTAGTCATCTTGTGATGTCCTGACATCACATTTGAATTTTTCTACGGAAGGAAGAGGAAACACCCACATGAAGAAACTCATGCTTCTGGCGATTCTCGTCGCCTGCTCTGCGCCGTCTGCGTTCGCGCAGACGACCGACTACGACAAGGTGAACGTTTTCGTCGGCTACTCTCACAACCGCGTTGACACGGGCGTTGAAGATAACGACCCCGATGTCGGCGACATCATCGAAGAGCGCGAAGGCTTCAACGGCATCAACGCTTCGGTGACGGGCAACGTCAGCCGCTACGTCGGACTGAAGTTCGATTACTCGTTCCACACTCGCAACATCGAGTTCGGGCCTGACAACACGAGCTTCCGTCTGCAGAATTTCCTTGGCGGCGTGCAGATTAAAGACAACACGAAGGACGAGACGAAGACGGTCAAGCCCTTCGCGCACTTCCTCGTCGGCGCTGCCCGCGCTTCGGTCGACCTCACCGAGTTCGACAACACGCTTGAGGACTTCAACGACACGGGTCTGGCGTTCGGCATCGGCGGCGGCCTCGACGTTCGCGTCAACGACCGCATCGACATCCGCGCCATCCAGTTCGACTACAACCCGAATCGCTTCAGCCCTCCGAGCGGCCTGACCAATCAGCAGGCTGAGACGTTGCACAACTTCCGCATCGGCATCGGCGTCGTCTTCAAATAAGACCCGCACGACCGACGACGGAACTGACACACGAAACCGCTTGCGCCTCTTCAGGAGGCGCAAGCGGTCTCTTTTTTTGCACCTGTGCCGCTCTCGTCTCAGAGGCGCATTTCGAGCAGACGCGGCAGGTCTAAGACGAGCGCCACCGTACCGTCGCGCAGTTCGGTCGCTCCGCTGATGCCGCGCCAGCGCGTCGCGTGTCGGCCGAGTCCGCGCACGAGCACCTCGCTATGCCCGTCCCATCCATCGACGACGACAGCCGCGCGCTCGCCGCGCCCTTCTCCGCCCGCAGACGCCTTCTCATCGACGACGCCCTCGCGCCCCGCAACGTGCGAGATGATGACCGGCACGCGTTCGCCATCGACCGGCTCGCGCGCCGGCTGCGCCAGCAACGCGCGCAGAGTGACGAGCGGGAGCAACTCGCCGCGCCAGCGCACGAGCGTCGCGTTGCCGACGCGCTCCGTCTCCGCGCGCGAGACGTATCCGGCCTCTTCGACGTGGCTTGCGTCCACGCAGTAACGGTTCTCGGCCGAGCGCACGACGAGCGAGGAAACGAGCGCGAGCGTCGTCGGCAGGCGCATCTCGAACGTTGTGCCCGCGCCCGGCCGACTCCACACGCGCAACTCGCCGCCCGCCTGTTCGACCGCGCGCTCGACCACGTCGAGGCCGACGCCGCGCCCAGAGACGGCAGAGACCTCGCGCGCCGTCGAGAAGCCCGGACGAAAGATGAGCCGTAAGGCTTGCTGCTCGGTGAGGCGTTCGTCCGCTGAGACGAGGCCGCGCTCGATGGCCGCGCGCGCAACGCGTTCGGGGTCGATGCCGCGCCCGTCGTCTGAGACGCGCAGCAGGACGCGGCTGCCCTCGGCCACTGCTTCGAGACGGACGAGGCCGCGCTCCGGCTTACCCACGCGTACGCGCTCGGCGGGCGGTTCGACGCCGTGGTCGACAGCGTTACGCAGCAGATGCAGGAGCGGGTCTGCAACGGCATCAGCCAGCGACTTGTCGAGACGAACTTCGCCGCCCACAGTCTCGAAGTCGACCTCGCGCCGCGCCGCACGCGCCGCGCTCTGGCCTGCGCGCGCCGCGCGTTCGAGC
>DASZCR010000346.1:0-39207 GCA_035942915.1 Pyrinomonadaceae bacterium
CCATGATACGTCGCAGCGGAAGCCGTCGAGGTCGAACTCGCGCAGCCAGTATTTCATCATCTCCGTCATGTAACGGCGCAGCGCCGGATTGTCGTAGTTGAGGTCGGCCACGTCCGCCCAACCGGGGTCGGGCGGAAGCACCTGCCCCGCCGCGTCGCGCGTGTAGAACTCCGGCGTACGCATCATCACGCTGTCCCATGCCGTGTGGTTGGCGACGATGTCGATGATGACCTTGAGGCCGCGCCGGTGCGCTTCCGAGACGAGGCGGCGAAAGTCTTCCTTCGTCCCGTAGTCAGGGTTGACGGCGTAGTAGTCGCGCACGGCGTAGGGGCTGCCGATGCTTCCCTTCTTCTTCAACTGTCCCGAAGGGTGAATCGGCATCAGCCAGAGAATCGTCACACCGAGTTCTTTGAGGCGGTCGAGTTGCGCGGTGATGCCGTTGAACGTGCCTTCGGGCGAGAAGGCGCGCGGGAAGATTTCATAGACGACGGCGTCGCGCACCCACGCGCGGCTCTCGCGCGCCGTCTGCGCCGCGACCTCGCGCGGCGCGCGCTGCTGCGCCGCCACACGCGACACCGGAAGCGCCTGACACAGCAGGACGCAGACCGTCATCATCCACACCACACGCACTAGCCTCACGCGCATCTTCCACACTCCCCGCCGACGCTTCCCGACGCGCCCTCAACGCTCCCTGTCAATCAGCCCCGTGCTCGGTACGGGCTGCACAGACTGTTGACTCAACAGAGGCTCGTGCTCGTCGCCGCGCAGCACGCGCCCGACCGGCACGCTCTCCGCCTCGTCCCTGACGAACGTGACGCAGGCGGCGGCCAGCAACAGGAAGACGCCCCCGGCCATCACGACGTAGAGCGGCGCGGAAGCGTTGTTCTCGCCGAAGACGGCGCGGATGACGGGGCCGAAGCTGAACGAGGCGATGATTTCGGGGATGACGATGAAGAAATTGAAGACGCCCATGTAGACGCCGACGCGCGCCGCCGGGAGCGACCCGGCCAGAATCGCATAGGGCATCGCCAGAATCGAAGCCCACGCGATGCCGACGCCGACCATCGTCCAGAGCAGAGCGTTCTTATCGTCGATGAAGTAGACCGACAGCAACCCGATGCCGCCGCAGATAAGCGAGATGGCATGGACGGTCTTGCGACTCGTCGCGGCGGCCAACTTCGGCAGCGCGAAGGCGACGGCGAAGCAGACCAGCGAGTAGACCATAAAGGCGATGCCGCCCCACGCCTGCCCGTCCTTGAAGAGCGCGTGCTCGTCGTTGGGCGCGCGGAAGACGTGGTAGGAGGTCATCAGCCCGAAGAACATCCACATACAGAACAGACCGAGCCACGTGAAGAACTGCACGACGGCCAGTTGCTTCATCGTCGGCGGCATCTCGCGAATCGCCGAGAAGATTTCCGCCAGTCCCGCGCCGATGCCCTTGTGCTCGCGCCGCTTGCGCTCGAACTCCTCCATGTCGTCGGGCGGATACTCCTTCGTCGTGAAGACCGTCCAGAGGACGGCGAGGAGGAAGACGCCCGCGCCGATTTTGAAGGAATAGCTGACGCTCGGAGGGATGTCGCGCAGGCGTTCGCCGATGGCCGTCGCGGCGGCGACACGGCGCTGGTAATCGTCATCGACGCCATAGCTGCGGAAGATGTAGGGCAAGGCGTTAGCGAGCGAAGCGCCGACGCCGATGAAGAACGACTGCATGACGAAGCCTGCCGTGCGCTGGTCTGTGTTCAGTTTGTCGGCGACGAAGGCGCGAAACGGCTCCATCGAGACGTTGATGCTGGCGTCGAGAATCCAGAGCAGACCGGCGGCGACCCAGAGGACGGGCGAATCGGGCATGAAGAAGAGGGCGATGCTCGAAAGTATCGCGCCGACGAGGAAGTATGGGCGACGCCGTCCGAGACGATTCCACGTGCGGTCGCTCATCGAGCCGATGACGGGCTGGACGAGCAACCCCGTCACAGGCCCGGCCAGCCACAGAATCGGAATCTCCTCCGGCTTGGCTTCGAGGTAGGTGTAGATGCCGCTCATGTTGGCGAGTTGCAATCCCCACCCGAACTGGATGCCGAGGAACCCGAAGCTCATGTTCCAGATTTGCCAGAAACTCAGACGCGGTTTCTCATTCATCGAATCTCACCTGCTCCTCTCGGAAAACAGTCAGAAGTCTTCTCTCTCTCCGTCGCTAACGCGCAGCGGCCAGCACGCTCGACGAGCGCGGCGGCATGCTCACTCTCAAGCGCCCGCGTTCGATGCGTAGTTCGCCCGGTATCACGTCGAGCCGGTCGTCGAGGCGCGCGCCGTCCTCGAACCCTGCCTCCGACACGTCGAACTCGAAGGTGGCGGGGCGCGTGTCGTTGTTGAAGAGGACGACGACCGACGCGCGCTCGCCGCGACGCGCGTAGGCGTACTGCTGTTCGTCAACGTGTAGATTGACGAAACGGCCGCGCCTGAGAGGTTCGAGTTCCGCGCGCAGGCGTGCGAGCCTTCTGAGGTGCTCGAAGACTGCCTGCTCGTCTGCCGTGCGCCCGCGTTGCTCGAAGGCGTTGCGACGGTCGCCGGGAAAGCCGCCGGGAAAGTCTCGACGGTTGTCAGGGTCGCCCATGCCGGGCAACGCAATCTCGTCGCCATAGAAAATCTGCGGAGTGCCGCGCATGGTCATCAGCATCGTGAAAGCGAGTCTGAGACCCACAGGATTTGCCCCCGGCTCGCTCATGAAGCGCAACATGTCGTGATTGCCGATGAGCGGGACGAGCACCTCCGGCCTCTCATAGAGATAATCATAACCGAGCACGCGCGCCACCTCTTTGACCGGCTTGCCCTCGGCGAAGGCGCGGCGCACGGGATAGAGAAACGGGAAGTCGAAGAGCGTGTCGAGGCCGGAATCGAAGCCGTCGAAGCGCACGCGCCCGCCCTGAAAGAAAGCGACGTGCGCCGCATCGCCGTCCAACACTTCGCCGACGACGTTGACGGTCGGATACTCGCGCTTGATAGCCGCCGTCCAGTCGCGCCAGAAGTGGTTCGGGACGTACTGCCACGTATCCTGACGGATGGCGTCGATGCCGGTCATGCCAATCCACCAGAGCGTGTTCTGGATGATGTAGCGCGCGGCCTCCTCGTCCGACTGATTGAGGTCGGGCAGGATGTCAATGAACCAGCCTTCGAGCGCCTCGCGTTTGAGCCGTGCGGGCGGGTGCGGGTCGTGCAGCGTCCACGTCTGCCAAGTGTTGGCGAGGTGGTTAGCTTCCGTCCCGTTGAACCAAGTGGGCGTCGGCTGGTCTTTCGCCCATGGGTGATAAGGGCCGCTGTGATTGGCAACCTGGTCTTGAATCACCTTGATGCCCATGCGGTGCGCCTCGTCGATGAGGCGGCGCAGGTCGCTCATCGTCCCGAAGTGCTCTTCGACGCCGTAGAAGTCAATCGCCCCGTAGCCGTGATAGTCGGCGATGGGACGCTTCGGCCCGCCCTCGACTTCCGGGTAGGTCTCGCGCTCGTTGAGCCGGTTCGTGTTGTCGTACCAGGGCGTCAGCCAGATGGCTGTGATACCGAGGTCTTTGAGATACGGAAGCCGTTTGATGATGCCGTCGAAATCGCCGCCGTGATAGTAGCGCGGCTTCGTGCGGTCGTACATGCCGCGCGAGATGGCCGGGTCGTTGTTCGACGCGTCGCCGTCCATGAAGCGGTCGGTCATGATGAGGTAGATAACGTCGTCGGTGGTGAAGCCCTGAAAGCGCCCGGCACGCGGGAGCGGCGCGGAAATCTCGAAGGGCGCTTCGGTCGTGCCGGTCGCGGTCGTCACCCTCAGGCGTCGCGCGCCGGGCGCAGCCGTGCGGTCGATGTGGAGGTCAACGAAGAGATATGTGCCTGCGTCGTTGACGCGCACGAGGCCGGTTCTGATGCCTGCGCCGACGGCCTCGACGCGCGCGCCCGTGAAGTTGCGTCCGCGCAGCATGACGCGGACGGGGTTGATGGAATGGTTCGCCCACCAATTCGGCGGCTCGACCTTCGACACTTCGGGCGTGCCCTGCGCGGCGCAGACAGCGGCCGCCGAGAGCAGCAATGTCACGAGCATGACGAGACGCGTAAGCGATTTGACGTGTGGCATGTTCTTCCTGAAGTTGAGATATCCGTTCGGGGACTGTTCATCCTGAGAGCACGGCGCTCTCGGACTTCCGGTCTGTGTGTTCGAGTTGCAGGTTGCGGCCGTAGAGTTCGGTCAAAGCGCGCAGGCGTTCGGCGAGGCGCGTCGTCACGGCGTCAGAGCGAAAGCGCCACTGCCAGTTCCCTTCGGTGCTCGCGGGCAGGTTCATGCGCGCTTCCGTGCCGAGGCCGAGAAGGTCTTGCATCGGAATGATGGCCGTGTTGGCGACCGATGCGAGAACGGCTCGCACGAAGTCCCAGTGAATCTCGCGGCCGTCGGTGTTCAGATAAGAGGTGGCGAAGGCGCGTTCGCGCTCGATTTGCGCGGCCGTGCGCGTCGAACCCTCGCCCGGCTCGGAGTTGAACCAGCCGACCGCCGTGTCGTTGTCGTGCGTGCCGGTGTAGACGACGACGTTGCGATGGTAGTTGTGCGGGAGGTCGATGTTGCGCGTGTCGCCGCCGAAGGCGAATTGCAGGATGCGCATGCCGGGAAAGCCGAAGTGGTCGCGCAGGGCTTCCACGTCCGGCGTTATCACGCCGAGGTCTTCGGCGATAATCGGCAGTTCGCCGAGCGCCTCGCGGATGGCTGTGAACAACTCATGACCCGGCGCGGTCACCCAACGCCCGCGTTCGGCCGTCGTGTCGCCAGCAGGAATCTCCCAACAGGCGGCGAACCCGCGAAAGTGGTCGATACGCAGGATGTCAACGGTCTGAAGCGTGCCGCGCACGCGCTCAATCCACCAGCGAAAGCCTTCGCGTCGTTGCCGCTCCCAGTCGTAAATCGGGTTGCCCCAGAGTTGCCCCGTCGCGCTGAAGTAGTCGGGCGGGACGCCTGCGACCACCGTCGGCTTGCCCGCCTCGTCGAGTTTGAACTGCTCAGGTTGCGTCCACACGTCGGCCGAGTCGTGCGCTACGAAGATGGGTATGTCGCCGACGATTCGGACGCGCCGCTCGCGGCAGTAGGCGCGTAGCTGCGACCACTGTTTGAAGAAGAGATACTGATAGAACTTCTGCGCTTCGATGGCTTCGCGGAGGCGTTCGCGCGCAGAGTCGAGCGCCGCAGGCTCGCGCCTGACAAGCGGCGCTTCCCACTCGTGCCACGCCACTTCGCCGCGCTCGCTCTTGAGCGCGCGGTAGAGAGCGTAATCGTCGAGCCACGCGGAGGCGTGCTGCTTGAAAGTCTCAAACTCGCCGCGCAAGCCCGTTCGCGTCGTGTGCCGGAAGTTCTCGAAGGCGCGGCGCAGCAGTTCGCCTTTGTACTCAATGACGCGGCCGAACTCGACGCGTTCATCCGAGAACTGCGGAACGGTGGCGAGGTCTTCGGCCGTGAGCAAGCCTTCGGCGACGAGCCTTTCGGGGCTGACGAGCAGGTGGTTTCCGGCGAAGGCGGAGAAGCACTGATAGGGCGAATCGCCGTAGCCTGTGGGGCCGAGCGGTAAGACCTGCCAGAGGCTCTGGCCGCTTGCGGCGAGAAAGTCGATGAAGGAGTAGGCGGCGTCGCCGAGGTCGCCGACGCCGAAGCGTCCCGGCAAAGAAGTGGGATGCAGAAGGATGCCGCTGGTTCTCGGAAAGCTCACGTTGACCTCTTCAGCCTTTGGGCAAAGCCGTCGCGCGTTTTATGGCGACGACAGTTTGTAGATGACAGCCGACCTCCCCGGCACGTCGAGCGTGAACGATGCGCCGGCCGCCTGCGCGTTCTTCGCCGGAGCGCCGACGAGCGGCGTGAGCGTCGCGTTCTGTCCGGCGTCGAGCGCAGAGGCGGGGAAAGTTAGACTCTTCGCGGCGGCGGCGCGGTTGAGGGCGATGACGATGGTTTCGTGCCGGTCGCGTCGCGCGTAGACGTAGGCGTCGTCGTCGAAGGCGAGGTCAAGCAAAGCCCCGCGCCGGAGCGCCGTGTGCTCGCGGCGCAGGCGCAGGAGGTCGCGCGTCCAATCGTGCATGCGTCGCTCGGCGGGCGTGCGTCCACGCTGCTCGAAGGCGTTGCGCGGGTCGCCGGGAAAGCCGCCGGGAAAGTCTCGACGGTTGTCTGGGTCGTCGCCGCCTTCCATCGCAATCTCTTCGCCGTAGTAGAGTTGGGGCGTGCCGCGAATGGTGAGGATGTAGGCGAGATGCAGCATCGCGCCCTCGTGCGTCGCGCCGGGCAGAGACATAAAGCGTTTGGTGTCGTGGTTGTTCGCCATCGTCGTCAGGCGCGCGGCGTCTGTGTAGAGCGCGTCGGAACGCAGAATGTAGCGCAGAGCCACCGTCGGAATCTTGCCCGTGAAGACATCGAGCGAAATCTGCCACGAGGGGAAGTCGAAGACCGAATCGAGTTCGGTATCGATGCCGTCCCAACCGCGACGCCCGCCCAAGAAGAAACTCGTGTGGACGGGGTCGCGGTCGAAGACTTCGCCGACCATCCAGAGTTGCGGGTGCTGTCGCCTGAGCGCCGTGCTCAACTCGCGTATGAACGAACGCGGCATGTACTGAATCGTGTCCTGACGGATGCCGTCGATGCCGGTCATGCCCACCCACCAGAGCGAGTTCTGTATCTCGTAGCGCGCCACTTCAGGCTCGTCCTGATTCATGTCGGGCAGGTCGTCGGAAAACCACCCGTCGAGCGTGGCGGCGCGGACGGTCGGCGGCGTGTGCGGCGAGAGCAGGTGGTCTGCGCGGAAGGGGTTCTGTGTGTGGCGCGCGGGCGTGCCGTGAAACCAGTTGTCGAGCGGCGGGTCTGTCACCCAGAAGTGACGGAGGCCGACGTGATTGGCGACCTGGTCTTGAATCACCTTGATGCCGTGTGCGTGCGCGCGTTCGACCAGTTCGCGCAGCGTCGCCATGTCGCCGAAGTGGTCTTCGACGGCGTAGTAATCAATCGCGCCGTAGCCGTGATAGGAGGTGTTCGGACACCAGGGCTTGTCGCAGGTATGGACGCCGTTCCAGTTGTCGTACCAGGGCGTCAGCCAGATGGCCGTGACACCGAGGTCTCTGAGATAAGGCAGACGATTGATGAGGCCGCGAAAGTCGCCACCATGATAGGCGCGTGCGTTGCGTCGGTCGTTGGCGGCGGGCGGCGAACCGTGGGGCGCGTTATTCGAGGGGTCGCCGTCGCTGAAGCGGTCGGGCATGATGAGATAGATAACATCGTCGGTCGTGATGCCCTGAAAGTTCTTGGCGGCGTCGAGCGGGGCGTTGAGCCGGAAGGGGACGCTGGCGCGACCCGTAGAGGTCTCGACGGTCAGAGGATAGTCGCCGGGGCGCGCCGTCGGCGCGATGCGGACGCTGACAAAGAGATACGTGCCTGCGGGATTGACGAGGGTGCCGAAGACTTCCGTCTCCGGGCGTGTGGCCGAGACGCGCGCGCCGTGAAGAGCGCGCCCGCGCACGAGCAGGCGCACGGGGTTGATAGAATGTTGCGCCCACCACGAAGGCGGTTCGACTTTCAAGACTTCAGGCGATGCTGTGTGGTTGACGGGCGGCGGAGAGTTCTGCGCGACGGCCTGTGTCGCGCAGAGGACGAGCGCGGCGCAGCAGGCCGCGAACAGTTCACGCGCAAGTTGTAACGCTCGAAGCTTCATGTCGTGGGGGTGCGTGGCGGTGGCGGTTGCTGTTGTTGTTGTTGTTGCTGTTGCTGCTGGCGAGTTGTGTCCGTGCCGGTCGTGGGCGTCACGACCGATTCGGGCGGCGGTGGAAGTTCGTTCGGGGGCGGCAGGTCAGCGTTGCTGTTGGCGTCGGCGGACGGCGGGGGCGGCGTGCCGTTCTGTCTCTGTTCTTCGAGCTTCTTGAAGAGCGCCAGTTCGCGTTCGGCCTCCGTCTTCTGACGCAGGCGCGAGTAGGCGAGGAACAATTGGTAATGGACGCCGGGGTCTGATTCGTTGAGCGCGACGGCGCGCTTCAGAAGCGGCACGGCCTCCGCGTAGCGGCCGAGACGGACGAGCAGGCGGCCGAGGTCGTAATGCGCCGGATAGTGTCTGGCTTCGAGCGCGATGGCGCGCCGCAGGAGGCGTTCGGCCTCTTCGTTCTGTCCGCTCGCCGTCGCGAGATAACCGAGATTGGCGACGGCGTCAACGTTGTCGGGCTGAAGCGCGAGCGCGCGTGTGAACGCCTTGTGCGCGTCTTCGTAGAGTCCCTGACCGCGCGCGGCGTAGCCGACGAGGTAATGCACCTGCGAGACATCGGGGAAGCGGCGCGCGGCCTGCTCGTAGACTTCGCGCGCCTGCTCGTAGCGCCTGCGACGCATGAGCGACGCGCCGAGCCGGATGTAGTAGACGAGCTTCGCAGGGTCTTGTTCGATGGCTTTGCGATAGAAGGGCGCGGCCGTCTCGAAACGCTCGTGCTTGAAGAGCTCTTCGGCGATGAGGAAGTTGGCTTCCGGGAAGTCGGGTCGCAGTTCGAGCGCCTTCTGCCAGAGGCCGAGCGCCAACTCGCTCTGCTTGCGCGCGGAGGCGACGAGGCCGAGACGGTAGAACGGCTCAGGGTTCGTCGGAGCCAGCGCCGAAGCTGCTTCGAGCGCGCGCGTCGCCTCGTCGAGCCGGTCGAGGTTGTAGAGCGCGACGCCGAGATTGTAGAGCACCTCGAAGGTTTCGGGGCGAAGCGCGTTCGTGCGCTCGAAGAGGCGCACGGCTCCGGCGTAGTCGTGCGCTTCGGCCAGTGCGAGGCCGAGCGAGAAGAGCGTGCGCGCGTCCTGTGCGCCTTCCGCTTCAATCATCGAGATGACGGGCGCGGCTTCGGACGTGCGACCGTCGCGCAGGTAAGCCGTCACGAGCATCAGCAGCACGGGCAGTTCGCGCCTGCCCGTGAGCGGTTCGGCGGGACGACCGGCGCGGACGCCCGCGAGGCGTTCGAGCAGAGGGATGGCGCGCTTGAACTCGCCGCGCGCGACGTAAATCGCGCCGAGGTTATAGACACTCTGCGCGTGTTCGGGCGCAAGGCGCAGCACGCGCTCGAAGTTTTCCAGAGCCTGTTCGAGCCGGTTCGTGCGCGCGAGCAGGACGCCGAGATTGGCGAGCGCCGAGACGTTGCGCGGTTCGAGCCTGAGCGCCTCGCGATACTCGCTCTCTGCTTCTGCTGGACGACCGCGCTGGTCGAGTATCGCGCCGAGCAGGTTGCGCGCGGAGGCGTCGCGCGGCGACTCTGCGACGACTTGTCGCGCCAGCGCCTCCGCCTCTGCGAGTCGTCCGGCCGCGAAATGCTCTGCGGCGGTTGCGAGCGCGGCGTTGCCGCCCTGCGCGTCGTTCTTCGGGTTCGTCTGATTCCGATTCTGATTCTGACGCGGCGGGGCGTTTCGACGCTGGCGCTGTGCGTGCGCCGAGCCGACGCAGACGACGAAGAACAACGCGCAGACGCACGCGCAGCAGGCGCGCACACGCAACGGGTGTATGAGACGAAGGCTCATCGAAAATTCCGTCCGCCTGTTTCTTATCCGGCCGCTTTCGCGTTCATCGCCTGCGCGAACTTGTCTGCGTCTTCGGGCATCACGGCGACGATTTTGCGGACGACCTCTTTGCTCGCCAGCCCGCCCTTCGTCAGCTTGCCGGAGACGAAGCCGACGCGGACGCGATAGCCTGCGGGCGTGCGCTCGTCGCGCCACCAGAACTTCTCTTTCTTGTCGTCGCTGGTGAAGCCGACGGCGTAGCGGTCGTCGCGCCGCGTCTCTCCGCCCGTGTTGGCGAAGGTGGCGGTCGAGTCGAGCAGTTTGAGGTCGTCTGTGGCGAGCGGTTTGGCGTACTCGAAGAAAATCTCTTTGACCCACTTGCCTTCGGCAAAGACGATTTGCAGATTGCCCTCGCTCAGTTTGTAGAGCACGCGCACGTCCTTGTTATCTTTGCCCTCATTCTTCTTCGCGTCGGGTCGCTCCTGTCCGGGCTTGCGCTGCGCGTTGACGAAGACGGTCTGCAACGCCGTCGGCACGTCCATCCCAATCTCGACGCCGAAGACTGCGGAGGCGTGCGCGTCTCCGACGCCGACGGGCGGCGACTGCGCCGCGCCCTCGGCGCCGACAGACGCGGCGAGCGCGCCGCAGATGAAGAGCAATGTCAGACGAAGTGTAAGACGAAGTGTGACTGTCGGCATGCGTCGAATTCCTTCTCAGTTGTTGTCGGGCGGCGGGGCGTCGGTGCGGCCGCGATGCGCCTCGTGCAGTTGTTTGACGAGCGCGCTCTCGGCCTCTGCCTCCGCGCGTCTGCCGAGGCGACGATAAGCGATGGCGAGTTGATAGTGCGGCTCAGGGTTGTGCGGCGCGAGTTCGGCGGCGCGTCGCAGGTGTTCGATTGATTCGGCCGGGCGACCCGCGCGCACGAGCGCACGACCGAGATTGACGCGCGCCTCATAAAGCTCGCCGTTGAGCGCGACGGCGCGCACGAGCGCCGCGATGCCCTCTTCCATGCGCTCGCCGCCGAGTTTAACGAGCAGCACGCCCATCCCCAGATGTCCCTCGGCCACGTTCGGGTCGAGCGCGACGAGCGCGCGGTAAGCCTTCAGCGCCTCCGCGTCGTCGCCCGCCTTCTCGAAAGCTGTCGCGAGAAAGAAGTGTGCGCGCGTGTCCGACGGGCGCAAGGCGACGGCCGCGCGAAACGCCTTCGCCGCTCCGACAGGGTCGCCCGCGCCGAAGCGTGCGCGCCCCAATGCCAACTGCGCGTCGAAGTTCGACGGGGCGAGTTGCGCGGCCTCTGTGACGGCTGCCAGAGCGCCCGTGTTGTCGCCGCGCACGGCGAGGACGACGCCGAGCAGGACGAGCGCATCGGCGCGCGCCAGACCCGCTGCGCTCTTTGTCGCCACGCCCGAAGCGGTTGCCGGAAGACTCCTGACGGCTGCGCGTGCGAGCATCTCGGCTTCGGTCAAACGACGCAGGTTGAAGTAAGCGAGCGCGCCGCCGTAGAGCGCGTCTGCATCGTTCGGCGCGGCCTCTCTGACGGCGTCGAAGAGCTCGGAAGCTTCGCGGAAAAGTCCCGCGCGCAGCAGTTCAAATCCGGCCGTGCGCGCTTCCGTGAGAGCAGCAGCGTCGCCGGGGCGCGCGCGCACGCGCTCGATTAGAGAGGCGAGACGCGCGGACACGTCGGCGGCGGCAGAGGGCGGAGACTGCGCGCGCGTCTCGGTCGCAGAGCAGAGCGCGACGCAGAGCGCGAGTGCTCCGGCGGCGAGTGCTGACAGCGCCCGTCCTCTGAAGTCATCGGGATGACGGCTGTTCATAGCGTGCGCGCCTGTTGGCGACGGCGTTCGGCGAAAACTGCTCTTCGACAGCGGACGCGGCCGAGTCCGGCCGGACGCGTCGCGCACTCTTCGAGTCGGGGAAGCGGGAGAATTGTTCGACTGCACGCGAGCTTAGCCCGACTCTTTCCTAAATCTCAAGCGCGCACGTCTCGCGCGAAAGAGAGGCGCTAAACGAGCAATCGAGTGGCGGGCAACGGTCTAAAGCCTTTGCTCGCCACTCGATTCCAGTGAAGTGCCGACCGCGCTCGATTGGCCGCCGCCGCGCGTTAGAAGAGCAGCTTGAGTGAAAACTCAAGTTGACGCGCGCGCTGGTTGAAGACGTCGAGGCCGAAGCGGTCAACGTCGTTCAGGTTGTTAATCGGCCGGTAATGGTTGATATGGTTCAGGACGTTGTAAGCCTGAATGCGGATTTGTGCGGCGAAGTCCTCGCTAATCCAGCGCATCGGGATGTTCTTAAAGAGCGACGCATCCCAGAACTCCTGCCGCTCGCCCCGGAAGACGTTGCGGCCGAGATTGCCGAACCTCGGCCCCGTCGGAGACGAGGCGAAGATGGGCGTCGTCGCGGCGCGGAAAGCGGCGCGGTTGAGTTGGCGTCCGTTGGCGAGATTGGCGAACGGGTCGCCGACGAGGTCAGCGCGTGCGCCGTTGGCGAAGACGCTGAAGACCGGGCCGCTCTGAATCGTAATCACGTTGTTGAGTTGCCAGCCGCCGACGATGTAGTCAAGCCCCAAAGGCATATCGCTGCCGAAACGTCGGCTGCGTCCGAAGGGCAGGTCTAAGACGTTGGCGAAGGTGAAGCGGTGGCGCACGTCGAGGTCTGAGTTGCCTTTGTCGATGTCGAGACCGAGGACGGGGTTCGACGGGCCGCAGCCGGAAACGTCCGGGCCGGGGATGCAGAAGCCGCCCGGCGTGTTATCGATGGCGTGCGCCCAAGTGTAGCTCGACAGAATCGAGAGACCGTTCGAGAAGCGTTTCTCCAACTTCGTCTGCATCGAGTCGTACCACGACGAGCCGACGTTTTCGGTGAAGACAACTTGGTCGATGCCCGCGATGACGCGCGCACCGTTAGTTCCCTGTCCGAGATTACGCACGACCAGCAGGTTGCGCCCGCGCGAGCCGACGTAGCCGATTTCGGCCAGCCAGTTCGGCGCGAACTCATACTGTCCCGTCAGGTTGAACTGATGGAACATCTCCGTCCGCGCGTTCGGGTCGTTGAAGAAGACGGTCGCCCCGGCCGAAGGTGAGAAGGTCGCTCCCGTCGGCTCGGCGGTGCTGGGGAAGGGCGCGCCGGTCTGGATGTTGACGCCGGGGGCGAGCACGAGACGGTCGTAGCGTCCGCCCGCGATGAAGTTGGCGCTCAAGGGCTGCTGTCCGCTCACGTCTGTCGCGTAGAGCAGGCCGTAGCCGCCGCGCAGGACGAGTTTCTTGTCTTCGCGGAAGCCGCTGTAGGCGAAGCCGATGCGCGGGCCGAAGTTGTTCTTGTCGGTCTCCGCGCCGCCGCGTCCAAACTGCGAGCCTTCGGTCGTGCGGACGAGTTGGCCGGTCGCCGGATTGAAGTTGGCCTGACGGTCGAAGCGTTCGGTCTGCGGCGTGAAGACATCGTAACGCAGGCCGAGATTCAAGGTCAGATTCGGATTGACCTTCCAATCGTCCTGCACGAAGAAGGAAATTTCCTTCGACGAAAGGAACGGGATACCAGCCGGGATGCCGCGACTGACTTCGGTCGGCGAATAACCGAGCAGGAAGTTGGCGAGACCCGCGCCCGCGTCCTGCGGGCCGACGACGCCGCCGAGCACGTCGAGGCGTCCGCTGAAGAAGCCATTGCGATTGAGGTTCTCGACGTTGCCATTAGCCAGCCTCACATTCGCGCCGGTCGTATAGACGATGTTGCCTTTCGAGCTACCGCTGCGTCCGGCGTCGAGGTTGACGTTCTGACGAACGCGCAGGTCGCCGCCGAACTTCAAGGTCTGGTTGCCGCGCACGACCGTCAACGTGTCGCCGAAGTAGAAGTTGTTCGACGTGAAGAAGAAGGGACCGCCGTCGCCGACAAACTCCGTGTCGGCGAGGTTCGGGCCGGTGCCCGTGATGCCGAGCAGGACTGTGCCGGAGCAGACGACGCCGCAGGTGTTGGTCTGCTGCGTGCCGAGGTCTGCGGCGTTGGTCGCGCTGAAGCCGAGCGCGCCGCCGACGCCGGGGTTGAAGATGCCGATGTTGACGCGCGTGTAACCGGCGCGCGCGTCGTTGATGACGCTGGGCGTAAAGGAGGTCGTCGCGCCGAGTGCGACCTGACGCGAGTCGCCGAACTCGTCGCCCGCGCCGAAGCCGGAGGCCAGGTCGTTGCCGTTGGGCGAAGAGCCGAGCGGGAAGTTGTTGTCGCGCAGACGGCGGTTCTTCTGCTGGCTGTAACGGCCGAAGAAGGCCGTCGTCGCGCCGAAGACGCCGCCCGTGTGGTCAATCTTCACGTCCCAACCGTTGACGTTGCTGCGCTCGGCGCGGTTACGGCGGAAGTTGTTCGTCAGCCCCGATTCGGTCGGCAAAGGATAAGCGTTCAGGTAAGCCTGCGCGACGGGGTTGAGGAGCGCCTGCGGGATGACGTTGCCGGGGAACGGATTACCGGCCGCGTCGAAGATAGTGCCGCGCGGCAGCAGGCGCGGCCCTGCGGGCGTCTGGTAGGTGACGAGCGTGCCCGGTTCGAGCAACTCGGAGAAGTCGCCGTTGCGCATCCGCGCCGTCGGCACAGTAACGAACGGGAACTCGCCGCCGCCGAAAGCAGGCGTGCCGTTGCGCTGTCCGTTGTAGCTGAAGAAGAAGAAGCTGCGGTTGCGTCCGTCGTAGAACATCGGGCCGCCTTCACCGGGGCGCGGCAGGAAGATGGGGCCGCCGATAGTGCCGCCGAAGTTGTGCGTCACGTAGTTGGGCGGGTTCGTGTTGTTGGTCGGACGTGCGCTGCCGAAGCGTCCCTGATAGAACTCGAAGAGCGTGCCGTGAATTTCGTTCGTGCCGGACTTAAAGGTGGTCGAGATAATCGCCCCGCCCGCGCGGCCGGACTCGGCCGACGGAACGCTGGTTTCGACCTTGAACTCGGCGATGGCGTCCGGGCTTGGAAAGATACCAATCTGCCCGAACTGCGACTCGTTGTTGTCAACGCCGTCGAGCGTGAAGTTGTTGTTCGTCACGCGCGCGCCGTTGGCCGAGATGACCGAGCCGCCCGATTCGCGGAAGCGCGTCGATTCGGTCGAAGCGCCGGTCGGCTGGTCGGCTCCGGTGAACTGTCCGCCGCCGCCGACGACGCCCGCCACGGGACGCGTCACGCCGGGAGAGAGACCGGCCAGCAGCGTGAAGTTGCGCTGCGGGATGGGGAGGTCAACGACCTGTCGGCCGGTAATCACGTCGCCGCGCACGCTCGTCTCACTCTCGACGAGCGGGGCTTCGGCCGTGACCGTCACCGTGCCGCCGCTGACGCCGCCCGCGCCGAGCGTCACATCGACCGGCTGACGAGCGTTCGTCTCAACCACCACCTCTTCGACGACCGCCGACTGAAAGCCGGTCGCGTCCACCGTCACGCGATAACGACCGGGGTCGAGCGCCGCCGCCGTGTACGTGCCCTCGTCGTCGGTCATGACCTCTTTGGTCTCGCCGGTTGCGACGTTCGTGACGGTGATGCGCGCACCGCTGACGACCGCGCCGTTCGGGTCTTTAATCGTGCCGACAATCGCGCCTTTGTTGCTTTGCGCGAAGGCAGCCGCGCTCAGTGCCGCGCAGGCGATAAACAGCGCGGCGAGCCGCATCAAGCGGCCGGTAGTTCTCCTATGTGTCATCATGGCGTTGAGCCTCATGTAGAGCATTTCCAGGGTCGGACGGTTGGCAGATTCGCCTCCGCTTTGCTGATATCGAGACTTGCCAGCGGGGACTGCACAAGACGACAAGCACGCCGGGCGGAAAGCGACAAAACGACAGATTTTGATTGGTAATGCTTAAGACTTCGAGGGAATGGGATTTCAGAGTTTGTTGCCCATCCGAACGAAGTATCTTTTTAATACAGATTGAGTGGGCTGTCAATCAAATTTTTAGACGCGGCGGGCGCGTCGGAATGATGCGTGGCGCGCCGCTTACGGCTCCGGGTCGAAACGCTTTTTAGCCTCGTCGATGAGCAGATTGTTGCGCTCGTAGGAGAGCGGTTCTCTTCTTGCGTCGCCGGCCTCTGCCGCGCGCGGCGGATAGATGTGCGAGGTGTAGACCGGGTAGGCTTCCGTGCGCAGATGCGCGAGCATGTGATGGCCGCGCCGCACGGCGCGTTCATGTCTGAGCGCGGAGATGTCGATGGGCGCGACGACGATTCTCTCGCCCGGCCCCGGACTCGCTTCGGCCAGCAGACGACCGTCGAAATCGACCACCTGACTGCCGCCCGGCCAAGAGTAAGGCGGGTAATGTTTGAGGCTCGCGCCCTGATTGGCGGCGACGACGTAGGCCATGTTTTCCAGCGCCCGACAACGGTTGACGATTGTCCACCAATCCATCGGCGCAGTCGCGCCCCAAGGGTCCATGTAGGCAGAGACGCGCACGAGGACTTCCGCGCCGTTGGCGGCGAGTTGACGGATGGCTTCCGGGAAGAGCCAGTCGTAGCAGACGGCGCAGCCGATGCGTCCGAGCGGGGTGTCGGCGACGGGAAAGAGCGGCTCGTCGTAGCCTTCGAGGTCGTGCGGGCTGCTGTGGACTTCGTAAGGAATCCACGTGTTGACCTTGCGGTATTTATAAAGAATGCCTTCGGGGCCGACGAGACAGGTGGTGTTGAAGACAACGCCGGGCCAGCGTGCGTCCGTCTCAAGCATGGTTCCCGTCTGGATGTAGAGTTTGTGCTCGCGCGCTTTAGCTGTGAGCAATTCCGTATGCTCGTTCGGGATGGGCACGGCCAGTTTGCGCAAAAGCTCTTTGACGGTGGCGAAGACGGGCGCGGCGTGCGCGAACTCAGGAAAGACGACGAGGCGGACGGGCAGGAAGGGCGCGGCTCCGCCGACGGCCGCATCTATCATCGCCAGCATGCGCTCGGTGTTGCGACGCATCTCGCGCCGCTCGACCGGGTTTGGCATGTCGGTCTGACAGGCGGCGACCGAATAACGTATGTGCTCCATAAATACTGCAAATACTGCTCTGAGCGAAAAGGAATTTCAGCCGTGCGCGCAATATAACACATCGGCACAGCACATTCCCGCTCGGCGCCTCCGCGCGCTCGGCCTGCAACTGCTGCTTAAAAAATCTCAGACCGTGATGGCGTCGAGGGCAGAGCACGCGAGTCGAAGAAATCGTCAAATTACATTGTTTCGTAAACCCTCCGTGAGCACTTCCACACGGGCAAGTTTTGTGAGAAAAAGAGTGTTACGGTCAGTCTGTCCGAAACCCATCTCTTCCCTTTTCGAGGAGTCAAAGATGAAATCGAAGCGTCCCTCTTCTTACGCGTTATTACTACTCTGTCTCTCCGTGTTCGCGACGGGGTTGCCGCAGGCGCAGGCGCAGGCGAACAGAGCGGCCGACGGCGGGGCGTCGCCCGTCTCGCTCGATTCGCTGGCGGCGGGCAAGTCCGTCGGCGGTTTCCGCGTCGAGGCCGTCTACCTGAACGACGCCGACCGCCCGCTCGGTGCGCGCTTCGTTCACGAGCGCACGGGCTTTACGCTCGACCTCTTGCAGATTCAATCCGTGCCGCAGGGCTATCTGTGGGTCAACTCGTTCCCGACCTCCGACATGGGCGAGCCGCACACGCAGGAACACCTGCTGCTCGGCAAGGGCAACAAGGGGCGCGCCGTCGCCAGTCTCGAAGACATGTCGCTCGCCGGTTCAAACGCCTTCACACAACAACTGCGAACCTCTTATCACTTTCACACCGCCGCCGGGCCGGAAGTCTTCTACAAACTCCTTGAGAGTCAGGTAGACGCGCTGCTTCATCCCGACTACACGGAGGAAGAGATTCGACGCGAGGTACGCAACTTCGGCGTCACCGAAAACCCTGCCGACAAGTCGCTCGGCTTAGAAGAGAAGGGTTCGGTCTATAACGAGATGGTCAGTTCGATGGACAGGCCGAACTCGCGCCTGTTCCGCGCCATCGGCACGAGCCTCTACGGTGCGGGTCATCCCCTTCAGTTCAACGCGGGCGGCCTGCCCTCGGCCATCCGCGAGATGCGACCTGAGCACATCCGCAAGTTCCACCGCGAGAACTATCACCTCGGCAACATGGGACTCATCGCATCGCTGCCGAAGGAGATGGCCGTCGGCGACGTGCTGGCGCGGATGGATGCGATGCTCGTCCGTCTCGAACCGGACGGCGGGCGCAAGGAGTTCAAGTTCAAGTCCGAAGCCGACCTGCCCGCGCCGAAGTCCGCTCCGGCCGGACAGATTCAGATTGTCGATTACCCGCACAAGAACGAACAGCAACCCGGTCTCGTCCTCTTCGCATGGCCGCCGACGCTCCGCCTCGACCTGCGCGAGATAACCCTGCTCGAACTCTTTCTCGACAACATCGCCAGCGATGCGACGACCAATCTCTACAAGAAGTTCGTCGATACCAAGACGCGCGAGATGGAGACGGGCGCGAAGGGCGTCTTCTCAGGCATGTTCGACTATCCCGGCAACCCTTTCTACATCGGCCTCGTAGACGTTTCGCCCGCGCACATGAACGAAGCGCAACTCTCGGCCATGCGCGGCAAGATTCAGGAAGAGATTGCGCGCATCGCCTCGTTCAAGGACGGTTCGCCGGAGTTGGCCGAGTTCAATGCGCGCATCGCCAGCCGCGTCATTCAAGCGCGCCGCGAGTTGTCGAAGTTCGTCAACTCGCCGCCGGGCTTCGGCTTCCGCAACACTGGCTCCGGCTGGATGGACCAGCTCAAGCGTCTGGAAATGGCGAAGGACTTCCGCAAGTCCGTGACGATGAAGCCGGAACTCGACGCCGTCGAGAAACTGCTGGCAGGCAATCAGAACTTCTGGCGCGACTACATCGCCAAGTGGAAACTGGCGGAGACGGCTCCTTTCGTCGGCGCGGCGCGTCCCAACCCGGCGCTGATTCGTCAGGAGGAGCAGGAACGTCAGGCGCGTGCGGCCGCCGAGGTCGCGCGTCTGAAGACGGTCTATAACGTGACGGACGAACAGGAGGCCATCCGCCGTTACAAGGCCGACTATGACAAGACGACCGAGGAACTCGACCGCATCGCCAAACAGGTTGCGCCGCCGCGCTTCGTCGAATCTCCGCCTCTCACGCTCGACGACCAGCTTGACTACAAAGTGACAAAGCTCTCGAACGACGTGCCAATGGTGGCCTCGACCTTCGAGAACATGACGAGCGCGACGACAGGACTGGCGCTCCGACTCGACGGCGTCGCCGAAGACAAGCTCTTTTATCTCTCGGCGCTGCCGCTGCTGCTGCGTAGCACGGGCGTCATCCGCGATGGCCGCGCGCTCACCTTCGAGGAGATGAGTGAGGCGCTCCGCAAAGAGATTCTCCAACTGAGCGTCTTCTACAGCACCAACTTCCGCACGAACCGCGTCGAGTTGGTCGTGCGCGGCGCGGGCAACGATGCGAACGAGGCGCGTCGCGCCGTCGAATGGATGCGGCTCGTTTTGACGAGTCCGAACTGGCGCGTCGAGAACCTGCCGCGCATGCGCGACGCCGTTGACCAATCTCTGAGCGGAACGCGCGGCGTGATGCAGGGCGCAGAGGAGGCGTGGGTCAACAATCCGGCCAACGCCTATCGCCGACAAGACAACCCGCTGCTGCTCACGACGAGTTCCTTCCTGACGCAGGTGCATAACCTTCATCGCCTGCGCTGGCTCTTGAAGGACGCTGGCGACGCTCCGACGCGCACCGCCATCGAAGGCTTCCTCGCGCGGCTCGGCGAGGCGGCCGGAGGCGGTCGCACGCGCGCAGACCTCAAGGTGTTGCTCGGCGCGATGCAGGGCAACAAGGAGATGGTCGGCAAAGTTCCTGCGAGCCTTGCGCCTTACGCCGAAGCTTTCGCCGCGCTCCCGGCGGGCGCAAAGCCTCTCGCCATCGAAGCGGCCAAAGACCTCGAACAGTCGCTCGCAGACATCCCTGACGAGACGCTCGCGCAGGATTGGGCTTATCTCTCGGCGCAGATGCGACGCGACCTGCTGGTGGCGCCCGAAACCGTCATCGCCGACTTGAACGCGCTGCGTCAGAGTCTTCTGAAGACGGGCGGCGCGCGGATGTTCGTCATCGGCTCGGCAGGGACGCAGAAGGCGCTCGAACCGGAAATCAACGGTCTGCTGGCAACCCTCGCCAAAGCGCCGCACAGGACGGTCGCCTACTCCGAACGCCCGCTCGTCAAGACGCGGATGCGTCCGCGCACGCCGGATGCGGCGTCGCCCGTCTTCGTCGGCCTCGTCAACCCGAACACGCAGGGCGGCGTCTTTCTCAACTCCGCGCCGGGGCCGACTTACGCGGATACAGACCGCGAGTCGCTCCTGCAATTCATCGCCTCGAAGCTCTACGCGGGCGGGGGCGCTCATGGCATCTTCATGAAGACGTGGGGCGCGGGACTCGCCTACAGCAACGGTCTCGGCGGCTCGCCAACGACGGGTCGGCAGAACTACTACGCCGAGCGCACGCCTGAATTGCCGCAGACCTTGCGCTTCGTCATCGACGAGTTGAAGAAAGCTCCGCGCGATGCCGGACTCGTCGAGTATGCCATCGCGCAGGCGTTCACGGAGTTTCGTTCGGCGTCGCCTTACGAGGTGCGCGGCGAGGCGATGGCGGCCGACTTGGCCGACGGTCAGACGCCCGACATGGTGCGCAACTTCCGCCGCGCGATTCTCTCCCTGCGCTCGATGCCGAATCTCTCGGACGAGCTTTACAACCGCATGGGCAAAGTCTACGCGCGCGTGCTGCCCGGTTACGAGGGACGGATGCGCGACGTGACGGGCGGCGTCTATTTCGTCATCGGGCCGGAGAAGCAGTTCAATGCTTACGAAGGCTACCTGAAGACGGTCGAGGGAGCGGACGCGCGTCTGTTCCGCATCTATCCGCGCGACTTCTGGATGACAGCGCCGGAGGCCGACCCGGCCGCTGCCGCCGGGAGCCGACAGGGCACGCGTTAACCTCGACCTCCGCGCCGCGACGGCGAAACAGCGCCTCTCGCGTGAAGCTTTTTTTAACTTCACGCGAGAGGCGCTGTTTGTTTCGTGTCGGCGCGAAACTTGACGCGGACGGTGTATTGGTAGTATCTCTGCTGACCGACTTGTGCGCCGATTCGCGGTCTGTTACCGGAAGGCTTGCCCTCGACGCTTCGCCCCCGACTCGCCCACAGCGCTCCCCTTTCAAACTGAAGCTTAAATCAAGGCGGACGTCTCGGACGTTCCTCCTCTCATCGGAAACTACACTCAAAGGAGTATTGTCTGCATGCGCTCACTTGCCTCGCAAGTTCTCGTCCTGTTTTTCCTCCTCCTCGTCGGCCAGCAATCGACACGCGCCGCCGAGCTCTTCATTCAAGGCTATACCAACGGCTGCTTCGACTGCATCACGCCGGCCGATAACGGCGCGCCGCAGGCCGCACAGTTGATAGGCCTCACCTACTTCAACTCCGCCTTCGGCGGCACGACCTCGAACGGCGGCCTGCTGCTCACCTCCGCCGCGACCGCACCGGCGACGCACAACAACAACAACCTCGGCTCCTTCCAACTCAACGCGCAGCCTGCCAGCTACGGCACACACTCGTTCAAGCTGCTCGTCCGATTCACGTCACCCGAAGGCATCGGCAGCGGCCATCCTGTCGTGCTGTCGGGGGTGGTGTCAGGCACTATCACCAGCACGGGCACGGGAAGCGTCGTAATCAACTTCGACAACGCGCCCGTCGCACTCAGCTACAACGACCCCAACTGTGAAGGCGACCCCGCGACCACCTGCGGCTCAGGTCAAATCTTCCTCCGCGTTGACGACCTCAATCTCTCGCCGGGGCAGAGCCGCGCCCTCGCCGGGCGCGTCACCAACGTCCAGCCCGCCGCTGCCGGACAGGTCATCATCAGCGAGTTTCGCATGGGCGGCCCGGCCGGGACGTGCGACAAGTTCGTCGAACTCTACAACAACACCGACGCCACTCTGAGCGTTCTCGGCTACGGTGTCTTCTTCGGCAACCCCAACGGCTCAAGCGCCATCGGCGGGCCGCTCAACAGCGCCGGCACTATCCAGCCGCGCGGCCACCTCCTCGTGACGACCGGCTCTTATTCACTCGGCAGCTACGCTTCGCCGAACGTCACTCTGGGGACTTGCGCCAACGTCGAGAACGCTGCCGTCGGCCTCTTCAGCAGTTCTCTCAGTCAGGCCAACCGCGTCGATTCCGTGACCTTCAGCGACGTGCCGCAGAACTCCGGCGTGCAGTTCAGCTTCGGAGAGGGCGCACCGCTGCCGCAGACGGGGCCGAGCACGGCCGAGCACAGTTGGATTCGCGCCTTCGTCAACGGACGACCGCAGGATACGAGCAACAACGCCGCCGACTTTATTCTCATCTCGACGACGGGCGGCGCGCTCGGCGGCGTGCAGGCGCGTCTCGGCGCACCCGGCCCTGAGAACCTCGCCAGTCCCGTCGAACGCAACGGCGCATTAATCATCGCACAACTCGACCCGGCGCAGTGTTCCACCTGCGCGCCGAACCGCAGCCGCGACACGAGCGTCTACACCGACACGCTGACGAATCCGAGCACGCCTGCGACCTTCAACAACGGTCGGCTCATGATTCGCCGCACCTACACGAACGCGACCGGCTCTCCCATCACGCGCCTGCGTTTCCGTATCACCGACATCACGACCTTGAACAGCCCCGGCTACTCGCTCGGCGGCGCGCAGGCAGACCTCCGCGCCATCACTTCGCCGGATGAGAACATCAACATGACGAGCGGCGAGACGGTGCTCGTGCGCGGCCTCCGACTCGAAGACCCTGCGCGGGGCGTCGAGCGCGGCGGCTTGAACGCTTCACTCGCGGCCGACTTCGTGACGACGAGCGCGCCCGCCACAGAAGGCGACGACACAGCGGCTTTCGGTGCGCCGTCCGTCTCCGGCGACACTATCAATCTGGCCGCGCCGCTTCAGCCCGGCCAGAGCATCAGCGTCCAGTTCTGGCTCGGCGTCGTCCAGCCCGGCCGCTTCCGCTTCCTCGTCAACTTCGAGGCTCTCCCCTGAGAGTTTCGCACCTGAACGAAGTAGAGACGGGCGGGATATCAGGATGCTCAATCCTTATCCCGCCCGTCTCTCTGCTGTTCTCGTCTATTTCCCGGCCGGAGCTTTTAGAGTTGAATTTCTTTCGGGCGTGCGGTGATGCGGACGTAGTTGCGTCCGCTGTAGAGGCGCAGGCCGTCTTTGTCAACCGACATCATCAGCGGGCGCGGACGCGCAAGGCCGGGGTCGGGCGTCGTCCGCACGGACATCACTGCTTGGCCGCCCACGTCGAAGAGGTTGAACTGTCCATCCTGCGTAAAGCCGAAGCCGTAAGCTCCGGCGGCGAGCACGCCTTCGCCGATTTGGACGGCCGAATCGGTGATGAAGAATCCTTCGTACTTGGCGCGCACGTCCGAAGAGTAGCCGGTGGTATCAACCATGCCTGCAATGACGTGGCGTTTCGGCGCGAGACGCGCGGCGGCCGAGTTGCGCATCTGCGTCGGCGCGCTCTGCCCCTCGAAGTAGAAGCCGGGCGGAACGATGCGCGTCAGTTCCGCGCCGGAGAGAATCACGGGACTCTCCTGCGCCTGCGCCGCAGAGACAGCGCAGAGGACTACGCACAGGATGCCCAGAGAGAAAATCGCCTTGCGCCCTTTGTCGAGACTCATGCCGTTTCCTCCTTCAAAGTTTCACACTTCATTCAACGCCTTTCGCTCTGCCCTTTCGTCGCTTCGACGCTTCTCGTCTCGCCGCCCGCTTCCGCCGCCGCCATCGCTTTGAAGACGCGCTGCGTCTTCCCAGACCAGCCGGGGATAATCTGTCGCACTACGCCTGCGTCGTCCACGACGAACGACATCGGCACGGACAACTCGTCCGTCGCATAGAGCGATTCGATGGCCGGTAGAGCGCCGAGGAAGACGGGATACTTGACCGGATTCTCTCTGAGAAAACCGCGCACGTCCGCATCCGGCTCGGAATCGACGTTGAGGCCGACGAGGTCGATGCCGCGCGCGGCTAAGGGCGCGCGCAGGCGTTCGAGTTCCGGCATCTCGTGACGGCAGGGCGCGCACCACGTCGCCCAGACGTTGACGAGCAGGCGGCGACCCGGTTTGAGCAGAGATGCCAGACGCACCTGCGCGCCCGCGAGCGTCCTGAGCGAGAGTTCGGGCGCAGGCTGCCCGACGGCAATCCTGAGACCGCGCGCAAACATCTCTTCGCTCGTCAGCGGGTCGGGCAGACGCGTGCGGTTGAGAGCCAACGTCTGCGCGCGTCCCGCGCCTTCGCGCAGCAGGAGGAAAGAGCCTGCCTGAGCGTCTGCGTCGAACCGCTCGACCTTGCCGGAAGGCCACGTCACCTCGACCCACGCGGCGCTTGTATCCTTGCCGAGTCCGAACAGCAGGCGCGGGTCGTGTTGCGAGATGAAGCCTGAGCCGCCGCTCTTGATTTTGGTGAGCGTCCCTTGCGAAGTCTTGACGCGCACGACCGCGCCGTAGGCATCGCGCCCGCCCGCGCCCGTGCCTTCTAAGGCGACGCGCAGCGTGTTGGCGTCCTGCCCGACGTTGTTGCGGAACAGATGATGCGACTGTCCCTGAATGACGGTCATAAAGACATCGGTGTCGCCGTCGTTATCGAAATCCGCGAAGACGCCTGCGCGGCCGTCCGTGATGGAGTCGATGCCGGAGACGCCGGAGATATCGATGAACTTCTTCGCGCCCGTGTTCAGATAGAGCGGGTCGCGTTCATAGCCGCTGAAAGAGAAGCCCTCGCCGAACATCAACTGATTCTGGTCTGCGCGCAGCGCGCCCTTCTCCGCTTTACCGTCATCGGATTGCGTCACGACCTGACGCCAGAAGTGGCTTCAAGTGTCCTTCATCGACTTGCCGGAGATAAACCCGTTCGGCGTGTAGATGTCCTCCCAACCGTCGTTATCGAAGTCGATGAAGCCGCCGCCCCACGCCCAACCGCCGGAGAAGCCGCCGACTTCCGCCGTCACGTCACGAAACTTGCCGTCGCCGAGATTCTCGAAAAGATTGTTCCCGGCCGCCAGCTTTTTGAGCACGTTCTCTTTCGCGCTCTGGTTCGGAAACAGACGCGCGAGGATGCGGTTGCCCGCCGTCGAAGACATGTTCGACGCATGAAGGTCGAGGCGTCCGTCGTTGTTGTAATCGCCGAAGGAGACGCCCATGCCGTTGCCGGGGTCGAGGACGCCGCGCTCTGCCGCCTCATCAACGAAGCGTTCGCCGCGATTGATGTAGAGCGCCTTCTCGCCGAAGTCGTTGGCGACGTAGAGGTCAACGCGCCCGTCGCCGTTCACGTCCGCGAACTCGGCCGCGTAGCTCCATCGTCGGTCATCGACGCCCCACCGCGCCGCCTCCTCTTTGAACGTTCCATTCTTCTGATTGATGAACAGCAGATTGGGCGTGCCGTTGGTGGCGCGAAACCACGAGTCGGGCGTGACCTGCCCGTAGCGGTTATAGGAAGTGACGTAGATGTCGAGGAAGCCGTCGGCATTAACGTCTCCGGCGACGGCCGAGAAGCCGATGGCCGAGACCGACACGCCCGCTTCGAGCGACACGTCGCGGAAGGCGAGTTTGCCGTCGGGGACGAGCCTGTTTTCCAGCAACATCTGTCTCCCGACCGACGAGACGAACACGTCCGCGTCGCCGTCGTTATCGTAGTCGAGGACGAGCGGAGCGACACCCGCCGTCTCCGTCAGGCGCACGCCCGTCTCGTCGGCTGCGTCGCGGAACCGCCCCTGACGGTCGTTGAGGTAGAGGTGGTTGCGGTCAGGTGCGGTGACGAAGAGGTCTACGAAGCCGTCGCGGTCGAAGTCTGCGGCGGCCGCGCCGTGCCATGCGAAGTCCGTGTTGCCCTGCGTGCCGAAGGTCGGAAGCGACGCGCCGATGCCTGCGGGCACGGCCACTTCGGAGAAGAGGTCTGTGGCGGCGACCATCGAATCGAGACTGAGGAGCGAGAACGTCTCAAACTGCCAGCGCCCCTTCGCATCTGCGCGCACCTCAACGTTGGCCGTGCCGCGCGCCCATTCGCGCCGCCCCTCCGCGTCGCGGCCGATGACGTAGAAGGCGATGCGTGCGCGCCCCTTCGCGCCCGTCGCGGCCGTCGGCACTTTCGCGCCCATGACTGCGCGCGCACTCTCGTCGAAACTCGACTCCTTAACTTTGAAACGCGCGTCCTCGACCTCTGAGAAGTGTTCGAGAAAGGTCGTCCAGCCGCGCAAGAACTCCGTGCTGCTGATGGCGCGCAGGGCCTTCGGGTCGGCGTTTGACGAGATGGCGGCTCGTTGCGAGCCTCCCGCTTTGACCATCTGCGGCTCGACCTCCCACGCGCGCGTGCCGACCCACTTGACGAGCGTCTTGAAGGGCGCGGGACGCGTCGGGAAAGGCGTCGCCATCAGTTTCGAGGGGAAGAAGCGCGCCGTCTTCTGTAGGTCGCGGTCGCGCGTGGCAACGGAGAGTTCGAGCAGGTCGTTGGCGAGCGATTCGGACAGCTCTTCGACCACTTCGAGGCGCGCGCGGTCAACCGGCGCGGTCTGCGCCGAGACGGGCGGTGCGAGCCAGTTTGTCAGCAGCAGCGAGAGCAGCGACAGGGCGAGCGTCGTGCGTACACGAGGCAGGGAAAAACCGGAAAAGGTCATTTGCTGGAAGTACCCGTTAAACTGTACTATGGGAAACTAAATCTCGATAGACGGTCGGCGTGGCTCTTGGGCGACGCGCTTGGTCACTCGACGAAGCTCTCCTGAAATAATAACCGTCACATGAAGAGAATACAAAGCCAGGCGCGGAAGTTTGCGCGCACCTTCGCGCTTCTCGTCGCGCTCATCGCAGCGTTTGCGCCCGCGCACGTCGCGGCCTTTCGCCAGCAACCGCAGCCGACGCCCGCGCGCACAGGACGCTCTTACGAGACGGGAGACCCGGCGCGCAAACCTCCGCCGCCCGCCCCGCAAGCGCCCTCGCCCGTCACCTTCACAGACATCGCCGCCCGCGCCGGTCTCAATTTCCGACACGCCGCCTCTCCGACTTCGCAGAAGTATCTGCCGGAGACGATGGGCGGCGGCGTCGCGCTTCTCGACTACGACCGCGACGAACGGCTCGACATCTACTTCACCAACGGCGCGCACCTCGCAGACCCGATGCCGAAGGGTGTGCAGCCCGACAAGCGCGACGCGCGCTACTGGAATCGGCTCTACCGTCAGAAGCCGGACGGCACCTTCGAGGACGTGACCGAACGCGCCGGAGTGCAGGGTGCGGGCTACTCGATGGGCGCGGCCTCAGCCGACTATGACAACGACGGCTTCGCAGACCTCTACGTCACGGCTTACGGCGGCGCAACTCTCTACCGCAATCGCGGCGACGGCACCTTTGAAGACGTGACAAAGAGGACGAACACTTTCGTCGACGGTTGGCCGACGAGCGCCGGTTGGTTCGACTACGACCGCGACGGTCGTCTAGACCTCTTCGTCGCCCGTTACATGGCTTGGGACTTCGAGCGCGGCGCGGTCGTCTGCGGCGACCCGCGCGCACGCGCCTACTGCCACCCCGACACCTTCAAGGGCGCTGCGAACGTCCTCCTGCGCCAGAGGCCGGACGGCACCTTCGAGGACGTGAGCGCGAAGGCCGGCATCGTCGATGCGAACGGAAAAGGGCTTGGCGTCGCCTTCTCGGACTTCGACGCCGACGGCTTCATAGATGTCTTCGTCGCCAACGACAGCGTGCGCCAGCAACTCTATCGCAACTTCGGCGACGGCACTTTCGAGGACGTGGCGATGATGGCGGGCGCAGGCTACGACGAGAACGGCAAGACGTTTGCCGGGATGGGTATCGATGCGGCCGACTACGACAACGACGGGCAGACAGACATCTTCATCACCGCGCTCTCGAATGAGACCTATCCGCTCTTTCGCAACAACGGCGACCTGACTTTTACCTACACGACCGGCACGACCGGCGTCGGCCAGATTACGCTGCTCTACTCCGGCTGGGGGACGCGCTTCGCCGACTTCGACAACGACGGCTGGAAAGACCTCTTCGTCGCGCAGAGCCACGTCCTCGATACCATCGAGCGCACGACGAGCTATCTCAAGTACAAGCAGACGCCGCTGCTGATGCGCAACACGGCGAAGGGTTTTGTGAACGTCTCGGCGACGGCGGGCGATGCCTTCAACGCCCCCGTCGCCGCGCGCGGCGCGGCCTTCGGCGACATCGACAACGACGGCGACACGGACGCCGTCGTCGCACAGACGGACGGCGCGCCGCTCCTGCTGCGCAACAACGGCACGCGCCAACGCTGGCTCGGCCTCCGTCTTGTCGGCACGCGCAGCAACCGTCAGGCTCTCGGCGCGCGCGTCACCGTCACGGACTCTGCGGGCGCGCGTCAGGTCTACGAAGTGACAACCTCCGGCAGTTATCTGTCGTCGAACGACCCGCGCCTGAGAATCGGACTCGGCGCGGCGTCCAGTGTGCGCTCGCTCGTCGTGCGCTGGCCTGACGGTCGCACGCAGACCCTCGCCGATTTAGTGCTCGACAAGTATCACACGATAGTCGAGAAATAACTCGGAGATTGAAAACCCTTCCCTGCTCTCTTAGAAGATGTATGAGTATGATTGTTGGAATCGTCCCGCGTCGTCTGTTAACAGTCTCAGCCGCCGTTCTCATCTGCCTCGTCTGCGCGCGCGCGCAGCAGCAGCCGCAACCGACGCCTCCGCCGCAGGGCATGGGCGGCGTCTCGACCGGCAAGGCTTTCACGTCTGCGACGCGCCGCACCGTCGGCACGACCGACCCGAAAGCGCCGCGCGTCTTCGAGGACGTGACGGCGCGCACGGCGCTCGCCTCTTGGAAGCATCGCTCAGGCACTCTCAGGAAAGACTACATCCTCGAAACCGTCTCCGGCGGCGTCGCCATCTTCGATTACGACAACGATGGGCTGCCCGACATCTACCTGCTCAACGGCTCGACCTTCGCCGCCTTGCAGGGCAAAGAGAAAGCTCCTCGCGCGGCGCTCTATCGCAATCTCGGCAACTGGAAATTTGAGGACGTGACCGAGCGCGCAGGGGTCGCCAACGAGCGTTGGGGCATGGGCGTGGCCGTCGCCGACTACGACAACGACGGCTTCTCTGATATCTACGTCGGCAACTACGGCACGTCTCGCCTCTATCGCAACAACGGCAACGGCACATTCACGGACGTGGCCGAGCGCGTCGGCGTGGCGCGACGCGGCTGGTCAACGGGCGCCAGCTTCGGCGACTACGACAGGGACGGCCGCCTCGACCTCTTCGTTCCCGGCTACGTCGATTTCGATTTGAACAAGCTGCCGCCCAACCCTTCGGACGCCAACAAGCCGGGCGCGGCGCAGAACTTCTGCCTCTTTCGCGGCGTCAACGTGATGTGCGGCCCGCGCGGCCTGCGCGGCGACACCGACACGCTCTATCGTCAAAAACCGGACGGCACGTTTGAAGACGTGAGCGCCAAGACCGGCGTCGCCGACGAGCAGCGTTATTACGGCTTCTCCTCGACGTGGGTCGATGCCAACGACGACGAACTGCTCGACCTCATCGTCATCAACGACTCGACGCCGAACCAACTCTACATCAACAAGGGCGACGGCACGTTTGACGAGATGGGCTATCCGGCGGGCGTCGCCTTAAACGAGAACGGGCGCGAGCAGGCGGGCATGGGACTCGGCGTCGGCGATTACGACAACGACGGGCGCGTCGATTTCTACGTCACAAACTTCTCGGACGACTCGAACACGCTCTATCACAACGACGGCGAAGGCAACTTCACAGACCTCACCTTTCAGGCCGGACACGGCGAGCCGACGATTCCGTTCCTCGGTTGGGGCACGAGTTTCATAGACTACGACAACGACGGGTGGAAGGATGTCTTCGTCGCCAACGGCCACGTCTATCCGATTGTCGATGAGCAGCAGTGGGGCACGTCCTACGCGCAGCAGCCGCTCCTGTTTCGCAACGGCGGCGCGGGACGCTTCGAGCGCGTCGCCGCCGCGCCGGGTACGGGTCTCGCCCTCGCGCTGCCTGCGCGCGGCCTCGCCATCGGCGACCTCGACGGCGACGGGCGTCTCGACGCCGTGCTCAACAACATCGACTCCGCGCCCACACTGCTGCGCAACGTCTACGAGACGAAAAACCACTGGCTGAGAGTGCGGCTCGTGGGCGACCCGGCGCGCAAAAGCCCGCGCGATGGAACGGGCGCGCGTGTCTATCTGACGACGGGTAAGGTGCGCCAGCGCGCCGATGCGTTGAGCGGCGGCGGCTATGCCTCGCAGAACGACCCGGCCGTCTTCTTCGGACTCGGCGCGGCGACGAAAGTTGACCGGCTCGAAGTCCGCTGGCCTTCAGGCACGGTCGAGACCTTCGAGGTCGCGGGCGTTGACCGCAACGTCACGCTGACGGAAGGCAAAGGCGCGAAGCCATAAAACCCTTTTCCACTGTGCGCCTCGCAAAGACAGCACGCATGTTTTCAAAGGACGACAAGCTGGCGTCTTTGTTGAGCGCGGGCGCGTCGGCGCCGCGCCGCGTCGTCGTCCTCTGCGCGTTGGTCTTCCTGCTGGCCTTCGGCGTGCGCCTGCTGGCGTGGCACGACGGGCGACTCGAAGCGGCGCGCGTCCAGTCGGAGGTGACGAAAGACTACAAGCACGTCGCGCGTCTGTTGGCCGACGGCGGCGCGGCGTCCTTCTTCAGTTCCACTTCGCTGCTCGCCGATTACAACACGCTCGGACACCCGCCCGGCTATTCAATCGTGCTGGCCGTCCTCTTCAAACTCTTCGGCGAGACGGACACAGCCGCGCAGTTCTTGCAGATAATCGTCGATGCGCTCTGCGCCTGCCTCGTTCTGCTGCTCGCCGCCGAACTGCTGCCGCGCATTGCGGCCTTGCTCGCCGGTCTGCTCGTCGCCTTCGCGCCGCAGTACACATGGAACTCCATCGTCGTGCTGCCGGACACGCTGGCCGTCGCGCCGCTCCTGCTCGCCGTCTACGTGGTCGTGCGTGCTCGACGGCAGCCGCGCCTGCTGGCTTTGTTGGCGGCGGGCGCGCTCGTCGGCGTCTCGTGCTGGTTGAGAGCCAACGCGATGCTGCTCGCACCGTTTCTCGCCGCGCTCGTCTGTGTGCTCTTCGAGAGCGGCCGACGCGTGCGTTATGCGTCGGCGCTCATCTGCGGCGCGCTCTGCGTCATCGCACCGCTGACGATTCGCAACGCGCTCGTCTTCGGCCGCTTTATCCCGCTCTCGCTCGGCGCGGGGCAGACGCTTCTCGAAGGCATCGCAGATTACGACCCGGAGGGACGCTTCGGGATTCCCTCAACTGATATGGGGATTATGCGACAGGAGGCCGCCCAATACGGCCGTCCCGACTGGGCGGGCGGGCTCTTCGGCGCGGAGGGCATCGAGCGCGAACGGATGCGTCTGCGTCGCGGCTTCGCAGTCATTCGCGCGCATCCCTTCTGGTTCGCGGGCGTGATGATGCGTCGCGCGGCGGGGATGCTCCGACTCGAACGCGCGCGCCTCGTCGCGGCAGACCCGCCCGTCGCACATTCGCTCGAAGCGGTTGAGACGACGCCTCCGGTCTGGACATCAGACGCGGCGCGGATACGACAGGAAGGCTCAATCGAGTCGGCACGCGCTCAAGCATCGCTTGCGCCCGACGGACGTGTGTTAGAACTCACAGGTGACGACTCGAAGTACGGCGCGCAGTTCGCCTCACCCGCCTTTCCGGTCGAAGAAGCGACGGACTACGCCGTCGTCTTGCCCGTACAGATTACGCGCGGGCGCATGACAATCTCCATCGTCGGCGTCGAGACGAAGGCTCTGCACGCCGCGACCATCATCGACACGACCGAGGCGCGGACGGCTGAGGAGCAGCCCCTTCAAACACTCGTGCTCCCCTTCGTCAGCCGCCGCCGAGAACCCGTGCGTCTTCTCTTCTCAAACACGGCGACGCCGGTCGCCCCCTTCATCCGCGTCGGCACGCTCAACCTGCACCGACTCGGCGCAGCCTCTTACACGTGGACGCGCCCGCTACGCGCGCTCGCGCGCAACGTGCAGAAGCTCTTCGTCACAGCCGTCATGCTGCCGCTGGCGCTCGTCGGCCTTGCGTTGCTCGTGCGCGCACGACGCTGGCAGACGCTCGCCGTCCTGCTCGTCGTGCCCGCCTACTTCTTCTGCGTCCAATCGGCGCTGCACACGGAATACCGCTACGTCCTCATCATCCATCATTTCCTCTTCGTCGCCGTCGCCACGACGCTCTACTGGATGGGCGCGACGGCGCGCGACCTGTGGCAGAGACGCCGCGCGCCACACGACCCGCAACGGCCGCAGGACTCGCCGCTGAGCCGATAATGACGTTGGCTGCTGTTAAGAATCGACGAGGGCGAACTTGCGTGAGAGGACGAGGCTGAGTGCGCCCATCAGCGTCGGCTGGTCGCCGAGCGTCGAGGCGACGATGCGCGCCGAAGGCAGGCCGCGCCGGATGCTGCGTTGAATCGTTTCGCCGAGCGCGGGGCCGACCAGAGGCCAGACGCGCGCAATCTTGCCGCCGACGACGACTGTCTCCGGGCTGAGACCGACAATCATGTTCGAGATGCCGATGCCGAGATAGTGCGCCGTCTCAGAGAGCGCGTCTATCGCCGCCTGCTCGCCGCCGCGCGCCAGTTCGACCAACTCGTCGAAGGTCACGCGGCCGTCGGCAGATGCGCCCGTCGCGCGCGCGTAACGCGCCAGCGCCGCGCGCTCTGAGGAGAAAGCTTCCCAGCAATCATGATTGCCGCACGAGCACGCAATCGGCGCTTGCTGCCCGACAATCATGTGGCCGAACTCTCCGGCCGCGCCGCGCTCGCCCCGGTAAATCTGCCCGTCGAAAACTATTCCCGTCCCGATGCCTTCGGCGACTAAAATCATGATGAAGTCGCGCGCGTCGCTGACTTCGGGACGGCCGAACCAAAGCTCTGCGAGCGCGGCCGCGTTGGCGTCGTTATCGACGATGGTCTTGATGCCGGTGGCGGCCTCAATCTCCTCCGCTATCGGCCAGTCGCGCCACTTGAAGTAAGGGATGTAGACGGCGCGCCCCGTGTCCGGGTCAACCAAGCCGGGGAGGCTCACGCCGACGCCCGCAATGCGCTCGCCGTCGTCGCCCGCCGCCAGTCGAGAGACGGCCGAGACTATCTGCGCAGACATCTCGTCAGGACGCGAGGCATTGGCAAACTCCTCTCGTTCGAGGACGCGACCGGCGAGGTCGCTCGTGGCAACCGTCGTGCGGCGGGGCGCGATATCGACGCCGATGGCGATAGCCCCCGCCGCGTGCAGACGCAGCAACGTCGGCCGCCGCCCTCCCGTCGATTTGCCCGCGCCAATCTCCTCGATAAGCCCTTCGGCCTTCAACTCCTCGACGATAGTCGAGACGGTCGAGCGTTGCAGCGCGGCCTCGCGGGCAATCTCTGCGCGCGAGATAGGCTCGCGGTCGCGCACGTAGTTGAGAACGATTTGCCGATTGATATCGCGAATCGTCGAGGCGCGTGCGCCCTGTGCCTTTTTCAAGTCGATACGTCGCATGTGTGAAGTCGAAGTCGAGAGTCGTTCGTGGCATTGGTCTCCGGCCGTGAGGTCACTTGTAGTCGTTAGCGCGCGGCAGAGTCAAACACTTTTTTTAAACGTGGCAGCGCGGCGGGCGTGTAAGCGGCGTGCGCCGTGCGGGAATGGAGAGAGGGGGTCGAAAATTTTTCTCAACGTTTTGCGCGGGCGCGCGGTAGTAATATTCGTCGGGCTTGAGAGGACTCAAAGATGAGTTATGAGGTCGCGGGAATCGCTTACATGACGGACGAGATTCCGACGGCGCATGCGAGCGCAGCGGCGGCGGAGGCAGACGCTTCAAGCCCGCTCTCGTCGCTTGCCGAGCGTGCGCGCGCGGGCGAGACGGCGGCCTTCGAGCAGTTGATGACGCGCACGCAGCACGGCGTCGCGGCAACGGCATGGCGTCTGCTCGGCAACCGCGAGGACGCGCGCGACGCGACGCAGGAGACCTACCTGCGCGCCTACAAGTACCTTCACAGCTATCGCGCCGAGCAGGATTTTCAAGGATGGCTGTACCGCGTCACGGTCAACGTCTGCCGCGACATGCTGCGCGCCGGGCGGGGCGCGTCGAACCGCATCGACTCCTTCGAGGACGAGCGCGCAGGCGCCGTGCTCGACACGCTGGCGGCGGAAGACGACACGGAACAGGCGGCGCTGCTGGCGCAGAGACGCGCCATCGTCGGGCGTGCGCTCGCCACGCTGCCGGAGAAGGAACGGACGGCCGTCGTCCTGCGCGACCTCGAAGGTCTGTCCACAGAAGAGGTCGCGCGCGTGATGAAGACGCGCCCCGCCACCGTCCGCTCGCAAGTCTCGACCGGGCGCGCTAAGCTCAAGCTCTACTGTGAACGGCTGCTGCGCCGCGACCCTCCGCCGCACTGATGGCCTGCGAAAGAGCGTCAATCTTTCGGGATGAGGGTTTTCGAGTCAGAGGATAGAAGTCATGCGATGCACACAGGTTGAAAAGCTCCTGCCGCTCTACATAGGAGACGACATGGCGAAGGCGCGCGAGGCGTCAGAAGTCGCCGCGCATCTGGCCGACTGCGCCGCGTGCCGTCTCAAGGCCGAAGAGTTCGAGGCCAGCGGCCGTCTGCTCGCGCTGCATGCGCCGCCCGTCTTCGACGAGAATTTCTATGCGAGCGTCAGGCGCAACGTCATGCGCGAGATTGAAGCGGAGCAGACGCGTCCTGCGCCGTTCGCCGCTTTCCGTCAACTGTTCGCGCCGCGCACGCTGGCCGTCGCCGCCTCGCTCGCCCTGCTCGTCGCCTGCGCGCTCGTCGCCTTCCAACTCTACAGACGCGTGGCGCCGACGCCGCAAACCGCACGCGAGACGGCACGGCAGACAAATACACACGCAGACGAAGCGCCGCCGGAGAAGACGAACAACGCTCCCGCGCCGGTCGTCCGGCAACACGAACAGGTTGAGGATGCGCCCGTCGTCGCACAGCACGACGAGCCGCGACGCCGGAGTCTCGGCGCGATAGAGCGCGCATCGAGTCGCACGCGCCACGTCGCATCTCAGCACGCGCAGAGCATGGCGCACGCGTCTGCGCCGACGGTCGAATCTTCTGCCTCGAACCAGACGGGTCAGCCGACGCAACTTGAAACGGTCGCCGTCAATCAAGCTGCGCCGCTTACGGAAATCGCTGAGCGCAAGCTGACGAGGATTGAGTTACAGACGGCTGACCCGAACGTCCGCATCATCTGGCTGTCGCCCCGCGCGGATGACACGCCCGCCATTCAGAGAGAGACCAAACGTTGATAGGAGAGATTATGTTTTCTATGAGGATAAGAACCGCACTCGCACTCACACTCGCGTTCTTCATGTCGGCCGCCGGGGCGAGCGTCCGCGCGCAAGCCCAGACCGCCCGCGCGCAGCAGAACGACACGCGCACTGTCGGCCCGGTCGTCGCGGCGACCGCCGCTCAGAACACCGGGACGCGCAGCCGCGTCTTCGAGTTGAAGCACCGGCAACCCGAAGCTCTCGTGCGCGCGCTTAGGCCGCTCGGCAGCCGCGAGAGCGAGTGGACGTGGAGCACCGAGTTGCGAACCATCACCGTCCGCGACTTCCCCGAAAACCTCGCGTCCATCGAAGAGGCCATCCAGCGACTCGACCGCCGCGAGCCGGCCCAACAGGGCATCGAGTTCCACATCCACGTCCTCATCGCCTCGGCCAACGCGACCTCGTCGAAGCCTCTCCCGGCCGAGTTGAACGACGTGATTAAGCAGCTTCAGACGACGCTCAGCTACAAGAACTACAGCCTGATGACCTCCGACGTGCTGCGCGGTCAGGTCGGCCCCGGCACCATCTCGAACAAGGGCGTCTCCGAGCTTCGCCTGTCGCCTGACATGGCGGCGAGCAGCAATCCCATCTTCTACGAATATAACCTCGCGATGACTTCGGTCGAGCCTTCGTCCTCAGGCCCCGCGAAGATAGAGGTCGCCGGATTCGCCTTCAACATGCGCATCCCGCTCGCCGCCACCAGCGGCAACCTTCAGTACGAGAACATCGGCTTTAAGACGCCCGTCTCCGTGCGCGAGGGCGAGAAGGTCGTCGTCGGCACCACCAGCATGCAGGACAAAGGGCTTGTCATCGTCATCACGGCAAACACCATCAAGTAAAACGGACGACGCAGAGACGACTATCGGGGCAGAGGACGCATCCTCTGCCCCGACAATTTTTTGCCCCGACAATATGAGACCCTGAGTTATTGAAGAATGGGGTGGCTGCCGCCGCGACTGTGGTCGAGCGTCCTCTGATAGAGCGACGGGTCGTTGTGATAGAGGACGAGATGCTCGCCCTCGTAGCGCGCGACGTTAGCGACGCGCGTAAACTCACGGTCGTGGTCGGCGATGATAAAGGAGGTCGACTGGAAGCCGAGCACCATCCCTGCGGCATAGACGTAGCCGCCCTGGTCGTAGACGCTCCCGGCGTACTGCGCCGCGCCGACGGCGATGTCGGGCGAGTAAGCGCCGGAACTGTCACGCATCCGGTCTGGACGCGCGATGAAGACCGTGTAGTCGGCATAGTTCAAACGCGCGCGATAACCGCGCCGACGCGCGACGGCGAACAGTTCGCCGAGACCGTCGTCGATGGCTCGCAACAGTTGCGGGCGCGGACGCGTCACGGCGTAGACGCGCACGCCGCGCGGCGTCGAAGTCTCGATGCCGAAACGGTCGCCCGTAATGCGTTCGGCCTGCGCGAGCAGTTGGGCGTTAGCGCCGCCTCCGCCGCCATAGCTGCCGCCGAAGCCGCCGCGTCCTCCGCGCCTCTGCGCGTGCGCGGCCGTCAAGTCTCCCTGCGCGAGTAGTGCGCCGCACAAGACGAGCGCGGCCAGCGCCCAAACTGAAATCTTCCTCCGCGTTGTTCTGAGCATCACTTTTCGATTCCCCCCTGAAACGGTTAAAGACCGCGAGACGCGCTTTACTGAAGTCTTGAGCGGCGCGTCTGCGGTCTCTTAAAATTTCGGCTCCTGCCGCGTCTGTAGGGGACTGAGACGCGTGGCCGGTTTCGTGCGGCCGACACGGCTTGCGACGGCTCGCGCCACGAGCGTGCGGCCTCACCGAGACCGCCTACGGCTTCCCCTTCCGGCCTTCGTTTCCCCCTTTGTTGCCGCTGTTGTCGCGTGGAGGGTCTTTCTTCTCCGGCTGAACGACGACCTTGTCGTCCTTCTTCGGCGGCGGCGGGTTGTCTTTCCTCTGGTCGCCGAACGCCAACGTCGTGCCCGCGAACAGGCACAGCATCAGGAACGTCGCCAGTGTGCGCTTTAAGTCTTTCATAACCTCTTTATCCTGTCTCCTCATGTTCGTTTGCTGTCCGCGCATGGGAGGGAGAGGAGAGACGCGCGTCGAGTCTCGCCCCACCTGAGTTGCAAGGAGGATGCCACAACGGCGACGACCATCGGAAGGCGCGTTTACGGCCTTTCAACAGGTCTCGGTGACGGGCGCGCACACGCTTTCGGCAACTTTCGCACGATACCGTGCAGGATGCCGGTGCGCGCCGCCAATTCACACATTTTCAACGTCTTACGACGATTCTCGTGCTGCTTACGTTGCCACTGGCGTCGAACGCGCGCAGGGAAATCGTGTGTTCGCCCGCGCCCGTCACGGGCAGTTCGAGCGCGTAGGTTTCGCGCTGGCTGTCGGCGATGCCGTCTTCGGGAAAGACGGCGCGCCACGCCGAACCGTCCACACTCACGTCCGCACGTCTGACCATCCCGCTCGCGCTGTCTTCGACGATGAAGCGGACGCGCACGCGCCCATCCGCCCCGACCTGCGCTTCGCCCGCCGCGCGCACCTGCGGCGAGGTGTTATCGATATCGACCGGCTCGCTCGTGCGCTCGCCCGTGAGCGCCTGCCCGACGGCGTTATCGGGCGCATCCGAAGCGACGACTTTGAAGACGTAGCGGCCGTCGCCGAGGGCTGCGCCGTCAACGGCGTAGAAGTTATCGCGCAGGTTCTCCTTCAGGAGATGGAAGCCCGATTCGTTGATGGCGCGATAATAAACGTCGTATTCGAGTTGGTCGCCGTTGCGGTCTTCGGCCTGCCACTGGAAGGAGACCGCCCCGCGCTGGAAGGTGCGACGCGGCGGCACCTGAACGGCCGCGCCGACGAGCGCCGGGTCGAGGCCGGCGGCTTCGATGTTCGGGTCGACCGGAATCTGGATGCCCGGCAGCAGCGCGATACCGACCGGCAAGGTCTGAATCGAGAGAATCTCCGGCGCGACGTTGCGCGGCAGATAGGCGAGACTCACGTCCTCGACGCGCGCCTCGCTGGCCGCGCCGTTCGCAGACGCGCGCAGCACCGCCCGCCACTGGATGAAGCGTGCGCGCGGGCTGGCGACGGCTGCGCCCGCAGGGTCGCGGTAAGGTGCGCTCCACTCGCTCCACGTCATGTCCGGCCGCTCGGTGTTACCCGTCCGCGTTTGCAGTTCGACCTGCCCGCGCCCGCGCCACCAGATGCGCCCCCAGCCTGCCACCAGACGCGTGTCGCGCACGGCCGACTCGTATGTGCCTTCGCCGATGGGTTCAGTGCCGAAGCGAAAGAGTTTCCCCTGATTACTCGACGCGGCATAGACCTCTTGGCCGCGCACGGCAAAGGCCGAAATCTGGTCTTCGCTCGACTGCACGAGCAGCGTGTCGCGCCCGTCGTCGGTGACGGAATAGATGCGTCCCTTGTCGCTCGTGCCGACGAGGACGCTGCCGCCCTGCGGCGCGGGCGCGACGGCAAAGGCCGTCACCGTGCTCGAACTCCACAGCACATCCGTCCCGCCGTCTGCGAGGATGCGGAAGACTGCGCTGCGCGCCGACTGTAAATCGTTGCGGCTACGCACGGGCTGCTGCGGCTGCGCGGCAAAGGCCGCCTGCTGCGGCTGCCCGCCTTCCACGTCGGACGAGGTGATGGTGACCGAGACCGAGCCTCCGCCCTGAACGCTCGTCGAGGTTTGCGTGGCGGGCTGCCCGCCGCCCGACGTGCGCGGCCCCGTTGCCGCGTCGCTCAGGGCGAGCGCGTAGATGGAACCGTCGGCCGCCGTCGCCAGAGAGTGAATCTCGCGCAGAGGGGAATCGAAGAGGGCAAACGCCTTGCCTTCGGGCGAGACGCGCAGGACGAGGCCGCCGGGGTCTGTGCCCGCAATCAGGTTGCCCTGACGGTCAACGGCCAGCGAGATGACGTGCGTCTCGTTGACATCGACGAGGAGCGCCGAGTTGGCCGCCGTCCCACCGCTGCGCACGCGGTAGAGCCTGCCCGTGTCGCCCGTCCCGACGGCGAGCGCACCATCGGAGAGAACGGCGAGCGCCCAGATGTACTTGTCGGGCGGGTCGAAGTAGACCTCCGCGCGCCCGTCCGCGCCGACTCTGTAGACCTTGCCATCCGGCGACGTGCCCGCGTAGAGCGCGCCGTCACGGCCGACGACGAGCGCCGTCACGTCGAGTTCGGCCGCGTCATAGAACAGCGCGCCGCGCCCGTCCGCGCCGACGCGGAAGATGCGCCCGTCGTGCCCCGTGCCGAGATAGACCGTGCCGGAGGCATCGACGGCCGTTGACCAGATGTAAGCCTGTTCGGTGTCGAATAACTGCGTGAAGCGCGGCGCGAGCATGAGCGCGCCCGTATCCGTGACGGAGACGCGGC
>DASZCR010000347.1:0-3482 GCA_035942915.1 Pyrinomonadaceae bacterium
TCTACGTCTGCGTGGACGTGTCAGGCTCGATGCTGTCGCCCGTGACGGGCTATCGCAAGGGCGCGTCTTCGGTCGTGCGCGTGGTGGACGTGGCGGCGCTGTTTGCGGCCTCTGTCCTGAGGAAGAACCCGCGCGCACGCCTCGTCTGCATCGACGTGCAGCCGAACCAGACCGTGCAGGCGCAGGAGCGCGAAGACGTGCTCAACGTCGGCGGCTTCTCCGACCGCGTCTTTGACGTGGTCGCAGAGTTCGCCGCCGGTCGCCTCAACGCCAACCACTGGGTCGGCCTCATCGAGCAGGTCGAGCTATAGCAATCGATTCACCGGCTCATTGATTCATTGATTCGATGGGGCAATGAGCCGGTGAAGCGATGAATCAATCTTTGCCGATTCGGAAGCGGCGAATGCGGACGGAACTACATCGGCTGATAACCGCGAGGTTGCGGGTTCGAGTCCCGCCGTCCGCGCTTTTGCGTAGGGCGTAGCTCAAGGGTAGAGCGCGTCAGGTTTCGTCAAATTCTCGTCGCCGCTTTCAGAATCACCAACCCTTCCGCGTGTTTCGCGCGCGACGAATGCAAGGGGAACTACATCCTTTCACGATGTTTCCCGTTAATGACTTGTCGTCGCGTCGGAGCTAGAGCGGCCAGACATAGAAGAAAGGAGTGCGACTATGAACATTGCGCCGGGTGAGACGGCGTCCGTCCTCGCTACGGACGCCGGAGTCGAGGCGCTCGTGCGAGATTTCGAGACGGGTGCGCTGCCGCGTCAGAGTTGGACGCATGCGGCGCACCTCGTCGTCGCGCTCTGGTACGTGCGCCGCTACGAATGGAAGGCAGCCGTTCAGTTGATGCGCGCGCGCATCAAGTTCTACAACGCCTCGCACGGCATCGCCGAGACGCCGACGAGCGGCTACCACGAAACCATCACGCTCTTCTGGCTGCGCGCCGTCCGCGCCTTCTACGCGCGCGCCGACAGGCACGAACGCGGGATGGCCTCACTCGTCAACGAGATGCTCGCGGCGCTCGGCGACAAGAATCTGCCGTTGAAGTTTTACACGCGCGAGCGATTGATGTCTCCGCAGGCGCGCGCGCACTACGTCGAGCCGGACATCCAGCCCGACGGCCAACAATTCAAGGCCGCGCCTTTGACGGCCGCGAAGAGGAAGGCGACGACAATTACTGCGCGCGGAGAATCGAGAGCGGCTTGCGCGTCAGCACGTCGAAGCTTGAGAGCGCGCCGACGAGTGTCACAAGCAAGAGGGTGGCGATTATCCCGAAGATGTTGACCCAGGGCGTAAAGCTGTAGGCGATGTCGAACACGTAGCGCGCGACGGCGTAGGAGAGCGCGACCGAAGCGGCGGAGCCGACGAGACCGGCGACGAGGCCGAGCAGACCGTATTCGGCCAGCAGTATCAGGACGAGCGTGCGCCGCTTTGCGCCGAGCGTCTTTAAGACGGCGGCCTCATAGACCCGTTGGAATTTCGTCATCGCTATCGAGCCGACGAGGATGAGCGCGCCGCTGAAGAAGACGAAGCCGCCGATGAAGGAGACGGCCAGCGTGATGTTCGAGAGGATGAGATTAATGCTCCTCACGATGTCGGCCACATCGACGACTGAGACGTTCGGGTAGGCGTCGAGCAGGGTGCGCTGGAAGCGCGAGCGTTGCGGCTCGGTCGTCGGGCCGTTAATCGCGCCGACGAAAGTCTGCGGCGCGGCTTCGAGCGTGCCCGGTCGGAAGAGGACGAGGAAGCCCGTGCGCGAATTGCGCCAGTCAACGCGCCGGATGTTCGAGACGCGCGCTCGTATCTTTCGTCCCTGAATGTCGAAAGTGATGCTGCTGCCCACGTCGAGGCCGACGACGCCGCGCATCCCTTCCTCGATGGACACTTCCGGTTCGGGCGACGGCGCGGCGTCCCAGAATGTCCCGGCGACGAGCGTCTCGTTCTCCTCCAACACGGGGCGATAGGTGACTGTGTACTCGCGCCCCAGCAGGCCGCGCTCCTTGCGCATCTCCGGGTCTTCGAGGTTTATCTCGCGGTCGTTGATGGCATAGATGCGCGCGCGCACCGTCGGTATCAACTCAGGCCGCGCGCCCGTCGCTTCTTCGACGATGCGCGTGATGCCCTCCGTCTGGTCTTTCTGCACGTCTATCAGAAACATGTTCGGCAGGTTGCCGCGACGCGTCAGGTCGAACTCGCGCAGCAGGTTCGTCTGCAAGGACTGAATCGCCATCACGAGGAACGCGCCGAGGCCGACGGCCATCACAATCACGCGCGTCTGATTGCCCGGCCGATAGAGACTGTTAATCGACTGCCTGATGGCGAACGTGCCGATGCGGCGTGCGCGCCGGACGAGCAGAATCAAGAGCCACGCCGCGAGGTAGAGCAGCCCGGCCGTCACGCCCAGACCGGCGAGGAAAACCGCGCCGACTCTGAGCGAGCCTGCCTGCCATGAGGCGACGCCGATGAGTCCGCAGAGCACCAGAAGGCCGACCGCCCAACGCAACGCGTCGATGCGTCCTTGTCTGAAGTCGCCCGCAGACTCGCGCAAAAGCATGTTCGGCCGGATGCGCCGGATGCGCAGCAGAGGCAGCGCAGAGAAGAGGAGCGAGACGAGCAAGCCCGCCGCGAAGCCCTGCACGACCGCGCCCGGACGCAGCGCGTAAGTCATCTGCGGCGGCAGAGAGGCAGCGAACTTGTACTCGACGAACATCAGCGCCGCTTTCGCCAACCCGACGCCGAGCAGGCTTCCGGCCACGCCGAGCGTCAGAACTTGCGCCAGATACGCGCCCGTTATCTTGCGCCCGGTTCCGCCGACGCACTTGAGCACGGCAATCGTCTTTTTCTTCTGCTCGATGAAGACGCGCGTCACGCTCGATACGCCGATGCCGCCGAGCACGAGGACGACCAGCCCCGTCAATGCCAGATAGTTCTCGGCGCGCGTGTACTGCTCCGTCAGGTTCTCCTGCGACTCTCTGTAAGAACGCACCGTGACCAGATTGTTTCTGAGCGCGTCGCGTAAACCGGCGACCAACTCCTCCGTCCCGCCCTCGCGCGTCTTAAACAGGATGCGTCGGCGCGCGCGGCTGCCGAAGCCGGTCAGTCCCGCCTCCTCCAAACTTTGACGGCTGACGTAGACGCGCGGCCCCAGACGGAAGCCGCCGCCCACGCCCGGCTCTCTGGCCAACACGGCGCGAATCTGAAACGTCGAGTTGCCGATTTTGATTTCGTCGCCCTCGCGCAGGCTCAATCGTTCGAGCAGCAACGGCGCGACTATCGCCCCGTTGCCTTCGAGCAGCGCGTGATCGAATTGACGTTCGCCTTCGAGTTTGAACTCGCCGTAGAAGGGGAACGGCGGTTCGACGCCCTTCAGTTCGACCATCAACGCGCCCTCGTTCTCAGACAGAAGGGGGCGCGCCATCGTGCTCGCCTCGACCGTCTCCGTCTGCGCCTCGACGAGCGGCGGGCGCGCGATGCGCTCTATC
>DASZCR010000348.1:0-3075 GCA_035942915.1 Pyrinomonadaceae bacterium
TGGTACATGCTGCCGGTCGAAGAGCGACAGGAGATGATGGACGTGCATATCCGCGTCGGCTCGAAGTATCGCTCGGTCAAACTGCACACGACCTATTCGTTCGGCCTCGACGACCAGGAGTTTGTCGTCGCCTTCGAGACAGACTATCCGCAAGACTTCCTCGACCTCGTGCAGGAGTTGCGCGAGACACGCGCCAGCAGTTTTACGTTGCGCGACACGCCGATGTACACCTGCCGCCAGCGCACACTCGCAGAGTGTCTGGATTCGCTCGGTTAATCAGTCAGACGGAAAAAACTTTGCGGAGGCGAGAGGAAAGCATTACAGCGCTCTTCTCGCCTCCGCATTCTTGCATCTCTATGCCGACACGCCGCACAAAAATCGCTTCGCAGACGCTCGCCGTCCTCCTCCTTCTGTCTCACGCGCTCCTGCTCGTTCGCGCCCAAACTGCGCCGCCCGCCGCAACTACGACGACGAACACTTCGGCAGCGTCGCCCGCGCGTTTCGAGTATCTCTGGTACGAGGCGGAGAACATGCAGGGACTTGCGCGCGACGAGCGCAACGAACCGCGTCTGAATCCGGCGTGGCTCGACAAATCTGCAAAGGAAGTGCCGGGTTGGGGCATCAACGGGCCGGGCGTGTCGGCCGAATGGTCGCAGGGCGGCGAGAGCGAGTGGAACTCTGCGGCGGCCAGCGCAGACGAGACGCGCGCCTCCCTCTTCGAGGACGTAGAGATACCGCGCGACGGACAGTACAAAATCTGGGTGCGCTACGCAGACCGCCCGCGTCGCGCCGAGAACTTCGCGGCGCGCCTCCTCGTCGGTGGGCGGGAGCTCTTCCGGCACGAGTTCGGCGCACGCGACCGCGTTGACCCGCACGATGAAGTCAGCATGTACTGGGGTTGGGCTTTTACATGGGATGCCTCGCCCGCGTTCGCTCTCAGGAAGGGCGCGGCGCGCATCTCTCTCGACGTTGAGCGCGCCGCGGAAGCGCGTCGTCACGTCGATTGCTTGCTCATCACGAACGACCTCTCTTACGTGCCGTCGGGACGAGAGAAGCCACCCTTCGCCGCTGCGCGCACGCTCGCCGAGTGGGGCGCAAAGCGGACGCCGCTCGCGCCTCTCCCATTCACGCCCGCGCACGTCGCAGCCACAGACGTGCCCGCGCTCTGGCGTCGCCCTCTGGTCACGGGGCGCGACTTCCAGATGCCATGGAACATCTCCGAAAAGTTCTGGGAGTTATACGATAAGACGCCGGAGGCGGCGCGCCCGCTCTATCCCTTCCACACCGAACTGGTTGACGACTTCATCGCCAAATACAAGGGTGCGCGCGACGTGCCGCTGTTCTCTTCAAAACTCGTCGTCCCGGTCATCTACATCAACGACCTGCCGAAGCATCTCAAAGAGGGCAGCCCCTTCCTGCGTTACCTGCGCGAGACGCGCACGCCCTTTGCCATCCTCATCAACTACGGTTGGGCGACGATGGACGAGGCCGCCGGACAAGCCGCGTGGAAGCTTCTGAGCGGCGAGTTGCGCGAGCAGTTCATCGGGTGGATTTCGGGCGAGAGCATCGGCCACGTCTACGGCGAGGTCGCCAAGACTCTGAAACTGTCGCCCGATGCGCCGCGCCGCGAGATGCTGGAAGCCTACCGCGTCGGCTACGACACGGCGCTGCGACAGAAGTGGAGCGGCATCTTCCGCACCCCCGTCGATGCGATGTGGGACAAACTCATCTCCGCGCAGGCGACTTCGAGCACGGCCTACGCACACGCGCTCGCCAACTGGGGGTCGCGCCTGCTCGCGCTTGAGACTGCGGCCGTGCAGCCGAACTGGGCTTTGCGCATCGCCTTTCTGCGCGGCGCGGCGCGGCAGTTCGGCGGCGCGTTCCTCTACTATCACGCGCCCAACTTCGGCGACACGGCCACCACCTTCACGCACCAGCAGAACTTCGCCGGGCCGAACTTCTTTCATCATTCGCGCTATGGCCCGTCGATGGGGCCGTCGCTCTCCTGGTATCGCAAAAGCTATTATCTCTACTACATGGCCGGGGCGTCGGGCATCTATCTCGAACAGGGCGCAGACCAATTCTTCAAGCCCGGCCCCGGCGAACATCCCTTTCAGTTGAACCCGCTCGGCCGCATCACGGAAGAGTTCATGCGCTTCGCCGAACGCCACCCCGAACGCGGCACGCCCTACACGCCCGTCGCCTTCCTGCTCGACCCTGCGCACGGTTGGGATATGACAGACTATCCGCAATTGCCGTTCGGCGTCGCGCCCGTCACGCGCGCCGACCGCGCGCTGCGCGAACTGCTCGGCGCGGCTTATCATCCCGCGCTCGTCACTGAAGGCGAGCCTGCGACGGCCGACCGTCAGGCCTTCGTCAACGGTCTCTTCGGAGACATCTTCGACGTGCTCGTCGCCACCGATGCGCGCCGCGAGGCCATCGACGCTTATCGCACGATTGTCGTCGGCGGACGCGTCGAGTGGACGCCTGCATGGAGCGAGCGCCTGCGCGACTACGCGCGCAAGGGCGGGACGGTGCTCGTCAATGCGGCGCAGGCCAGAGGCTTGACGGAGGAACTGCTCGGCGTGCGTCTGCAAGGCTCGACATCGGAGGCCGACGAGGCGCGCTGTCTGCTGCCCGGCGAGTCGGCGACAGACCTCGCCGGACAGACCTTCCGCTTCGCACGCATCGAACCGCGCGGCGCGGAGGTCGTCATCCGCACGGCTGCGGGCGAGCCGCTCGTGACGGTCAATCGCGTCGGAGAGGGGCGCGTCGTCTTCTGCGCCATCCCAGACCTGCTCGGCCTCGACGAACGCCTGACGCCTGCGGCCGCGCACCTGCTCACGCATCTCTTCGCAGACGCCACGCCGGTTGCGGTCACAGGCGACGTGCAACACCTTGTCAACCGCACCGCTCGCGGCTGGCTCGTCACACTCATCAACAATCGCGGCGTCTACAAACCGCAGCAGGGACTTGCACACGTCAAGCGCGAAGAGACGGTGGACGTGCGTCTGGATTTGCGTGGGCGCGCCATCTCATCTGCCAGCGAGTGGACTGAAGACGAGACGTTGAAGG
>DASZCR010000349.1:0-2428 GCA_035942915.1 Pyrinomonadaceae bacterium
CGTCTGTTGACGGACGCGACGCGACAGTTGACGCGCACTTCCACGTCCGCCGCCGCGCACTCATCCGTCAGCATGTCGATAATCTGGCGCGAGCTTTCGTCGCAGAAGAGTTGGCCGAGCTTCTTCTCGTGATAGCGTATGCGATGGCGCTCGACAAGCGCGATGAAGTCTTGCGGTGTGTAACGCGCTAGCGCAGACTTGGCGAAGTGCGGATTGGCCGAGATGAAGTTGGCCGCCGTCGTGTTCGTGTTCGTGAAGTTGCAACGCCCGCCGCCGGAGATGGCAATCTTCTTGCCGACCCGCTCGACGTGCTCAAGGACGAGGACAGAGCGCCCGCGCCGCCCCGCCTGAAATGCACAGAACAGACCCGCCGCCCCGCCCCCGATAACCATAACGTCCCGCCTCACTTATCACCCATCACGCTCTTCCTATCACCTATCACCCATCACCTATCACCTATCGCCCATCACCCATCACCGTTCCTTGCTGTCTTCTTCAAGCATCGGCTTGAGATAACGATAGACGGTGTCGGCGACAATCTTCGTGCCTTCGGCGTTCGGGTGTGTGCGGTCTTGGAGGTTGAGATTGTCAATCCCGGCCACGTCTTCGAGGAAGAAGGGAATCAGCGGCACGTCGTACTCTTCGGCGAGCGCGGGGAAGAGCTCGGCCACCTGACGCTGGTATTCGTCGCCCGCGTTGGTCGGCGTGAGCATCCCTGCCAGCAGCACGCGGACGTTGCGCTCCTGACAGCGTTCGATGATGGCCGAAAGATTCTTGCGCGTATTGGCGACGGGCTGGAAGCGCAGAAAATCGTTCGCGCCGAGTTCGAGAATCAAGATACGCACGTCGCCTTCGAGCGACCAATCAATGCGGCGCAGGCCGCCCGCCGAAGTGTCGCCTGAAACTCCCGCGTTGACCACTTCGTATTGAAACCCGTCCGCATCTAACTTCTGTTGCAAGAGCGAAGGGTAGCTCTGCGCGGGCGCAAGGCCGTAACCGGCCGTCAGGCTATCGCCGAACGCCACAATTTTGGGTAGATTTTGACGAGGGGAAGCGACAGGCGCGGGTGATGATGAAGCGGACGCAGCCGACCCGTTCGCGCCAGAGTTGGATGAGCCTTTACGTTGCGCGTCACTGCGACTGCCACCGCAGGCGAGCGCGCCGAGACAGGAGCCGACGAGCAGGAAGAACAGCAAAAATCTTTTCATGATTGAATTATACAAGGTTTCAAAAACAGTGCCCTCCGGCGGCGAGGCACTCACCATCCTTCAGGAACTTGACCTGACCATTCCCGATGGGCAGTTCGTCGCCGTCGTCGGCCCTTCCGGCAGCGGCAAGTCCACATTGCTCGGCCTCGTCGCAGGACTCGACGCGCCGACCTCCGGCCAGATACGCATCGACGGCGAGGAGGTAACGCGCATGAGCGAGGACGAACTGGCCGCCCTGCGCGGGCGCAAAATCGGCTTCGTCTTCCAGTCGTTCCATCTCATCCCGTCGCTCACGGCCTTCGAGAATATCCTCGTGCCGCTGGAAATTGCGGGCGCGCGCGACGCGCAGGAGCGTGCGCGCCGTCTGCTCGAAGACGTTGACCTGATGGCGCGCGCTCATCATTATCCTTCGCAACTCTCCGGCGGCGAACAGCAGCGCGTGGCCGTCGCGCGCGCCTTCTCAAACGACCCTTCGATACTCTTAGCCGACGAGCCGACAGGAAACCTCGACACGCGCAACGGCCGACACGTCTTCGATTTGATGCTCGAAATGAACCGGCGGCGCGGCGCGACGCTCGTTCTCGTCACGCACGACCACGACCTTGCGGGGCGCGCCGACCGGCGCATCTCTCTGCGCGACGGCCGCGTCGTTGACGACACGGCGCGCGAGCGGGTCGAACCGGGGATGATGGAGGCGACGCTGTCTTGAGCTTCATCTTCAACATGGCGCGGCGAGAGATTCGCTCGTCGTGGAAGCGACTGCTGTTCTTCTTCGTCTGCATCGGCGTCGGCGTGGGCGCTATCGTCGCGTTGCGGTCTGTCATTCAGAGCGTCAACCGCGCGGTGGCGGGCGAGGCGCGGCAACTGCTGACGGCCGACGTGCAGGCCGAATCGACGCGGCCGTTCTCGGCTGAAGCTCTGGCGGCGATAGAGCGCGTCGCGCGTGCGCCGCTCGTCGAGGCGCGCACGGAGACGGTCGAGGCGAGCACGATGGCGCGTCCCGTCCTCGCCGAGCACGAGGGCGCGTTGATGGTCGAATTAAAAGGCGTCGAGCCGCCGTTTCCGTTCTACGGCGAGTTCAGACTCGAAGGCGACCGTCCTTTCAATCATGCGTTGCTCGAAGGCAACGGCGCGATAGTCGCTCCGTTGCTGCTCGAACGTCTCTCCTTGCGCACGGGCGACGAAATCAAAATCGGCGACTCGACGTTTCAGATTCGCGC
>DASZCR010000350.1:0-13467 GCA_035942915.1 Pyrinomonadaceae bacterium
CGCGACCCTTGAGAAGTCGCGCGCCCTGCGCCGTTTCCTGTCCAACCGGGAATCGGCCTTCAGCGTTGATTCAACGTTCTGCTCGAAGTCCGCGTCGGAGCGACAACCTTTGGCAGCGTGCGAAGGTTGGCGGGGATGAAAGGCACGCGCGTTTTCGAGAGGCTGCGCGGTGTGGTCGCAGGCAGGCTGCTGCGCGTCGGTCTGTCCGTGCCTCCTTGCTCGACAATCGCGCCGGTCACCGCCTCGACGTTGACGAAGAAGCGGAATCTGCCCGCCTGTACCACGTTCAGCAAGAACTGCACATCGACAGACTCACCGGCCGGGACGGAGACCGGCACGGAGACGCTCGAATTGAGGCCGCCGCCGTTGGGCTGGTGCGGTTGGTTGACGCCGTCGTCGAACTCCAACACCGTCCCGCGAATCGTCACCGTCCGTCCCTGACTGTTGACGAAGGTTTCAGCGTCGCTCGAAGTGATGAGCCGAAGGTCTGCCTGCGTGCCGCCGGGCGAATAACCGGGGCTGTTGAGCGTCGTGATTTCGATGACGCGGAAGATAAGGAAGGTGATGTCCTCGCCCGTGTTGTTCGTGAAGGTGCGACGCAGCGAGAGCGTGCCGGAGTTGCCGCTGCCGACGCGCACCTGATTGGGCGAGGCGCTGGCCGGAGCCGCAGGCTCGACGAGGAAAGCGTCCGTCTGGGCGTTGCGTTCAATCGGCGCGATAGTGTTCTGCGGGCCGGGCGCGCCGAGCACGGGCGGCGCGGTGATGCCCGGATGCGCCGCGCCCGTGACGGAGACGAGCACGAAGTCGTTGGCGTTGTTGTTCGAGTCCTGCGGGCGACCTCCGCCGCCGTTGACGAGTTTGCGCGTATAAGCGTACTGGTCTGCGGGTCGCTCGGCCGTCGCGCGTTGCAAGCCCGTGCCTTCGATGTACTGCACCGTCCCGCCGCCGCCGATGAAGCCGACGGAGTCGATAACGACGGTCTGGTCGGCGTTGCGTAGCTGCAAGCCTTCATTGTCGACGAAGAAGTCTGCCTCACCGCCGAAGCTCGCCACGAGGTCGAGCGCCGCGTAGGAAGTGAGGGTGTAACCGGCATCGTCGCCGACGAGCAGGTAGCCGCGCGCGGGGATGACGGTGCCCGCCGGGAAGCTGACGGCGAAGTCGCCGAAACTGGGGTCGAAGGCGATGATGTTGTAGCCGCTGACATCGCAGGCCGTGTCGCGGTTGCAATAGAACTCTATGTACTCGTCGGCGAAGCCGCCCGGCCCGGCGAGACGAAATTCGTTGATGAGCACTTCGCCGGGGCCGACGGCCTGTGCCCGGACGCCGGTCGCAGAGCCGCCGAGCACGACGAGGAGCGCGGCGAAGAGAAGGAGCCGAGTGTTGAAGACGAGGCGCATGCGGTAATCTCCTAGCTGGTGTCGTAAATAACCCGTGAATGCTTTCGCAGGCGTCGAGAGAGCCGGTCAGCGACCGACGCGCTCGTGTTGCAAAGGCACTGTGTCGAATCAGGGAGGGACAGAGGCTACCACACCCGCACGGCTTCCTCAACAGGTCGGCGCGGAGAGCAGGCGGCGTGCGCTGCGTTCCGTGAATTGTCATTCTCCGGCGGCAGTGCTATATCTCCTCCACACTCTGAGGCAAAATCTTATCTTCAACATCCGAAAGGCACGTCTGTCCTTATGGCTACAAAGACTCCCATCACGGTCGCACACGGCGACGGCATTGGGCCGGAGATTATGGCCGCGACGCTGCACATCCTCGAAGCGGCCGGAGCGCAACTGGAAATCGACACTATCGAAATCGGCGAGCGAGTTTATCTGGCAGGCAATCCGGCCGGTATCGAACCCGGCGCGTTCGACTCTCTGCGTCGCACGAAAGTCTTTCTCAAAGCTCCCATCACCACCCCGCAGGGCGGAGGCTACAAGAGCCTGAACGTCACCGTCCGCAAGACCTTCGGCCTCTATGCCAACGTCCGCCCCTGCGTCTCCTATCATCCGTTCGTCGAGACGAAACATCCGGTGATGGATGTCGTCATCGTCCGCGAGAACGAGGAGGATGTCTACGGCGGCATCGAGTACCGGCAGACAGGGCAAGTGACGCAGTGCCTGAAACTCATCTCGCGCCCCGGCACGGAGAAGATTGTGCGCTACGCCTTCGAGTACGCGCGCCGCAACAACCGCCGGAAGGTGACGTGCTTCACCAAAGACAACATCATGAAGATTACGGACGGCCTCTTCCATAAAATCTTCGACGAAGTGGCCGCCGATTACACCGACATCGAGAACGAGCACTGGATTGTCGATATCGGCTCGGCCAAACTGGCCGACACGCCCGAAGCCTTCGACGTGGTTGTGCTGCCGAACCTCTACGGCGACGTGCTCTCGGACGTGGCCGCGCAGATTGCCGGTTCGGTCGGCCTCGCCGGTTCGGCCAACATCGGCGAACATATCGCCATGTTCGAGGCCATTCACGGCAGCGCGCCGCGCCGCGCCGGTCAGAATCTGGCGAACCCTTCGGGACTCTTTCTCGGAGCCGTCATGATGCTCGTCCACATCGGCCAAACGGACGTTGCCGAACGCGCGCATAACGCGTGGCTGCGGACGATGGAGGACGGCATCCACACCTACGATATCTACAAGGAAGGCGTGAGCCGCGAGAAGGTCGGCACGCGCGAGTTTGCCGAGGCTGTCGTCAAACGTCTGGGGCAGAAGCCCGAAACGCTCAAGGCCGTCACCTACCGCGCGGGCGACACGGACGCCGCCTTCTCGACGCGGATGGCGCGCGAAGCGGTCGCTTCAAACAAGGAGACGGTCGGCGTTGACGTTTATCTTGAGTGGAACGCAGGCTCGGCCGATGACCTCGGCCAGACGGTCTCGCAACTCGGCGGCGACGGATTGCGTCTCTCGTCAATCAGCAATCGCGGCGTCAAGGTCTGGCCGGGCGGCCATTCCGAAACTTTCTGCTCAGACCACTGGCGCTGCCGCTTCGTCTCCGACGCGGGCGAAGGCTCTGCCGCCGTCTCGCACGCGCAGATTGCCGCCTTGCTCTCGCGCTTCGCGCAGGCCAAACTCGACTTCATCAAGACCGAGAACCTCTGCGACTTCGACGGCAAGCCCGGCTACTCACACGCGCAGGAGTAGCACCCCCATCCGCTACGCGTCCCCGTACACGGACGACAGAAAGGAGCATTGATGTCAGCCACCGCACACGCGCGACCCGAAGCGACCGAGTACGCGCCCTACTACGAAAGATACGTCTCGTCCGTCGCCGATGCTGACGTGCTCGAAACACTCTCCCGGCAGATTAAAGAGACGCGCCAACTGCTCGCAGGCGTCTCCGAAGAAGAGGCCGGACGCGGCTACGAACCCGGCAAGTGGAGCATCAAGGAACTCGTCGGCCATCTCATCGACGGCGAACGCGTCTTCGCCTACCGCGCCCTGCGCTTCGCGCGCGGCGATGCGACGAACCTCCCCGGCTTCGAGCAGGACGACTACGTGCGCAACGGCAACTTCAACGCGCGCACGCTCCGAGACCTCCTCGAAGAGTTCGAGCAAGTTCGCGCCTCGACCATCTCGCTCTTCCGTCACCTCGACCCTCAAGCGTGGACGCGGCGCGGCACGGCCAACGACAGCGAGGCGAGCGTCCGCGCGCTGGCCTTCATCATCGCCGGACACGAAGCGCACCACGTCCGTATCCTGCGCGAGCGATACCTGTGAGCGAAGCGTCGGCCAACGCAAAGGAAGCGACCGGCGGCGACGGCGGCAGCACATCGGGCGCGCCGCTCGTCGCCGTCTGCATGGGCAGCACGTCCGACTGGGAGACGATGCGCCACGCCTCGGACGTGCTTCGCCGTTTCGACGTGCCGCACGAGAGTCTCGTCGTCTCCGCACATCGGACGCCGGAATGGATGAGCCAGTTTGCGCGCGAGGCCGAAGGACGCGGCCTCGAAGTCATCATCGCGGGCGCGGGCGGCGCAGCACACCTGCCCGGCATGATTGCCGCGCAGACGCTCCTGCCCGTCTTCGGTGTGCCGGTCGAAAGCCGCGCGCTGCATGGAATGGACTCGCTGCTGTCCATCGTGCAGATGCCCGCAGGCATCCCCGTCGGCACGCTCGCCATCGGTCAGGCAGGGGCGACCAACGCGGCGCTCCTCGCCGTTGCCGTCCTCTCGACGACGCGCCCGGAATTGCGCGAACGCCTGCGCCGGTTCCGCCGCGAACAGACGGAGAAAGTACGCGAGGCCACGCTCCCTTGAAGACCGCAGAGCCTATCCTCCCCGGTGCGACGATTGGCGTGCTCGGCGGCGGCCAACTCGGCCGCATGTTCGCCATCGCCGCGCGCCGCATGGGCTACCGCGTCCACACCTTCTCGCCCGACTCGGACACGCCCGCCGGACAGGTCTCCGACTACGAAGTCAAAGCCGACTACACGAACCTCGACGAAGTCTCTCGCTTTGCGCGCGGCGTCCGCGTCGTCACTTTTGAATTTGAGAACGTTCCGGCCACGACGGTCGAAGCCGCGTCGCGCTACGCGCCCGTCCGCCCGTCCGGCGCGGTGCTGCACACGACGCAGCATCGCCTGCGCGAGAAGACCTTCCTCAGCCGTCAGGGCTTCCCCATCGCGCCCTTCCGCCACGTCGCCGCGCTCGCAGACCTGCGCGCCGCGCTCGCCGAGATTGGCTGTCCCGCCGTGCTCAAGACCGCAGGCTTCGGCTACGACGGCAAAGGGCAGACGAAGCTCCTCTCGCCCGCAGAGGCCGACGCTGCCTTTGCAGCCCTGCACGGACAGGAGGCGGTGCTCGAAGCCTTCATCGACTTCGAGCGCGAAGTCTCGGTCGTCGCCGCGCGCACGGCGACGGGAGACTTCCGGCACTACGGCGTCGTCGAAAACTCGCACGCGCGCCACATCCTCGACCTTTCCATCGCGCCCGCGCCGAACGTCTCCGACGCGCTGGCGCGCGAGGCCGTCCGCGTCACCCGTAGCGTACTCGACGCGCTCGAAGTCGTCGGCGTCATGTGCGTCGAGTTCTTCCTGACGCGCGATGGCCGCCTTCTCATCAACGAACTCGCGCCGCGCCCGCACAACTCCGGCCACTTCAGCTTCGACGCCTGCGTGACGAGCCAGTTCGAGCAACAGCTACGCGCCGTCTGCGGCCTGCCGCTCGGCTCGACCGAACTCCTGCGACCGGCCGCGATGACCAATCTCCTCGGCGAACTCTGGTGCGAAGGGCGCGAGCCAGACTGGCAAGCCGCGCTCCGCTTTCCCGAAGTCAAGCTGCATCTCTACGGCAAGACTGAGGCGCGCAAGGGGCGCAAGATGGGACATCTGACGGCGCTCGCCGCAACTTCACAAGAGGCCGCGCGCATCGCACTCGCCGCGCGCGCCGCGCTCACGCCGTCGGATGCTTGAACGCACTTGAAAGCCGTGCTCCTGACGGCGTAGCATACTGTTTACACGGTCAGTCTCCCGGCTCGTCTCCCGAAGTTTCCCCCTCCTGACGAACTCTTGGAAGGAGATAAATTTTATGAAACGCGGAATTTTACTCGCACGCATCTTCGGCGCGCTCACGCTCATCTGCGCGTCGCTCGTCTGCGTCCAGATGGCACACGCGCAGGAAGTCGAACGCATCACGGTTGACGAATTGAAGACCCTCATGGCGCGCGGCTCGGTCTTCATCCTCGACGTGCGCAGTAGCGGCGAAACCAAGATTAAGGGCGCGCGCCACATCCCGCTTGACCAACTCGAATCACGTCTCAAGGAGTTGCCCGCGCGCGGCGAACGCGAGATTGTCACCTACTGTGCTTGACCGAGCGAACACACGAGCGCCCGTGCGGCGCAGATACTCGCCGGCAAAGGTTACACGCAACGCCTGCGCGCCCTCCTCGGCGGCTGGAACGCGTGGCTTCAGGCCAACGGCGAAACCGAACCGATAGACGCCAACACCCCGCCACCCGGAGGCGGCAACAACAACAAGAACGACAAGAACGAGAAGAACGACAAACCGCCTGCGTCCGCGTCCAACAATCTCTCCGGCATGCAGACGCAACAGATTGCCTCGCCCAACCCGACCATCAAGGAACTCGACAACGGCGCCGGAGCAGCAATCGTCCAACCGACGACCATCCAACCGACGACTGTCCGCAAGGCCACGCCGACGAAAGCGAAACGCAAGCCGAGGCGTCGCACACGCGGCGCTTGAAGCGCCCGCACGCACCTCTCGCTCCGACGCTCTGCCAACGGACGCGAGCCTGACGTGATGACCTGTCGTGACGGAGGACTTAGTCCTTCGTCACGACATTAATTCTCTTCGTCGCTTGCAAGCCGCAACCGCGAGAAAATTTGGTTTGACAGCCCATCCAGAACGGCGCATCATTCCCGCTCTGCTCGACCGTTCTCAGGCTGACTCTTAGAGTCTACGCACCCTCGCCGCCTCTACCTCAGCTACTCTTCCATCACGCGCCGGTCTACACACGGATTCGCGGCGTCTCCAACCTCAGAGGAGTTTTCAGCGATGCTTTCCCCTACCGACACACGAGCCTCTGCCGCAGGTCTCCGTCTCACCGCAGTCCCGACTCGAAGACTAATCCTGTTGACGTTCTCGCTCGTCTTCATCTGCCTGCACGCGCGCGAGGCCGACGCTCAGCAAGCCGCGCTCACAGACGACGCGCACACATCCGCTCCCAAAGCGACCAAAAATTTCGGCTTCGACGAGTCCGTCCGAATCGCTGGCGCGACCGAGCGGCTTCTTCAAATTCAAACTGACGCCGAGTCTGCCCGCAGGCACGACAGGCACGCGCATCGGCAAAGCAACGCTCAAGCTCTTCGTCGCAGGCGTCAACGCGCCGGGAACGGTCAGCGTCCATCGCGTGACGAGCGCGTGGACTGAAGGCGCAATCAGGGACGCCTCCGCGCCTTCGCTCGGCGCAGCGGATGCGACGCTCCCGGTCGTCGCCGCACAGGCCGGGACGTGGTTGACAATCGACCTCACGCAGTTGGTCAAGGATTGGCTCGACGGCGTGCTGCCGAACGAAGGCATCGCCGTCGTCGCCGCGCCCGGCGGCGCAGACCTCCTCCTCGACAGCAAAGAGAATCTCGCCACGAGCCACGAAGCACGACTCGAAATCACTCTCAATCATGCTGCGACGGCCGACCGCGCAGACTCGGCCGCCATCGCCGACGCGGCCACAGACGGCGTCGTTACCACAGGCGCTTACTCAGACCCCGCGTGGCTCACGTCGCTCTCAGGCAGTAAGATTACCGGCGCGGTCGCCGAAGCGACCCACGCCGCACACGCCGACACGGCGACGGTCGCCAACGTCGCCGCCCCGCTTACACTGACGAGCGCCGACCCGGTCTTTACCCTCTCGGTCGTCAACAACGGCGCGGGAGCCGCCATCTCATCGACCGGCCATATCAACACGACGACGCAATACAACATCGGAGGCCAGCGCGTGCTTGCCACGAACGGCTCGAACAACACCTTCGTCGGTGTGCAGTCCGGCTTCTCTAACACGACGGGCGCGACGAACACCTTCGTCGGACGCCTCTCCGGTTTCGGCAACACGAGCGGCAATCTCAACACGTTCGTCGGCGCGGGCGCGGGTCAACAGAACACCGAAGGCTCCTTCAACTCTTTCTACGGAGTCAACGCGGGCTTTCGCAACACGACGGGCAGCAACAACTCTATCTTCGGCATGGGCGCAGGGCTCTTCATCACCACCGGCAGCAACAACTCTTTCTTCGGCAGGAGCGCCGGACAGGACAACACGACCGGCATCAGCAACTCCTTCTACGGCTCCAACGCCGGGCGCTCGAACACAACCGGCTCCGGCAACGTCTTCACGGGCGCAGGCTCCGGCCTCAACAACACGACCGGCAGCCTCAACGCTTCCTACGGAAGCAGCGCCGGGCAGTCCAACACTGAAGGCGACAACAACGTCTTCGTCGGCGTTCAGGCCGGACGCAACAACACGACCGGCGACAACAACGTCTTTCTCGGCGCGTTCAGCGGACAATCGAACACGACGGAGAATCTCAACACCTTCGTCGGCGCAGGCGCCAACGGCGCGCCCGGCATCATCAACGCGACGGCCATCGGCGCAGGCGCAACCGTCACACAGAGCAACACGGTCGTCCTCGGCGCTGCTTCGGCCAGCGTGCAGATTCCGGGCAGTCTGACCGTCGCCGGAACTATCAACGGCACTTTCAGCGGCGCGTTCTCGGCAGATGTGGTCAACGCTGGCACGCAGTACAACATCGCCGGCAAGCGCATCCTCAGCGTCGCGGGTACGCAGAACACGTTAGTCGGCGTGAACGCCGGACTCTCACTGACGACGGAATTTAACAACGCTTTCTTCGGCATGAACGCCGGTCGGAACATTTCGGGCGGCAACAACAATGCCTTCTTCGGAACGTTCGCCGGGATGTCGAACACGAGCGGTTCTCAGAACGCCTTCTTCGGCACGTCTGCCGGTCGCTCGAACACCATCGGCGTAAACAACACCTTCGTCGGCGCGCGCGCCGGAGACGCCAACACGACCGGCAGCCAGAACTCTTTCTTCGGCACTTCCGCCGGAGACGCCAACACGACCGGCGGTGACAACTCGTTTTTCGGACGCGCCTCCGGCGAATTGAACACGGCCGGTAGCTCCAATTCCTTCTTCGGCACGAACTCCGGCTCGTTCAATCTGACGGGCGGTCACAACTCCTTCTTCGGAAACTTCGCAGGCTTTGCCAACACGTCCGGCACGGGCAACATCTTCATCGGCAGCTTCGTCGCACGCCACAACACGTCCGGCAGCAACAACATCTTTCTCGGCCTCAACACGGGCACTTCCAACACCGTCGAAAACAACAACACCTTCGTCGGCACGGGAGCCGACGGCGTCGCAGGCATCAACAACGCGACCGCGCTCGGCGCGGGCGCGCAGGTCGCGCAGAGCAACTCGGTCGTGTTGGGACACAGCGGCGCGAGCGTCGGCATCGGCACGCCTGCGCCGAAGCAGAAGCTACAGGTTGAGGGTGGAAACGTGTACGTCAGTGCGCCGGGACAGGGCGTCGTGCTGCGTTCGCCGGACGGGGCGACCTGCCGTCTGCTCTCGATAGACAACGCGGGCGCGCTCTTGCTCACGCCCATCGCCTGCCCCTGAAGGACTAGCGGACGCGGCTCTTTTTGCGCTTGAGAAAGTCTATCAGGACGAACTGCGTGAGGTTGCCGGGCGTGGCAAAGTAAGCCTTGCCGCTCGTCATCTGCGTCATCTGCTTGACGAACTCGACGAGATGATAGTCCGACGCCAGCATGAAGGTATTAATCATGATGCCCGCCTTGCGACAGGCTTGCACCTCACGAAAAGTCGAATCCATCACGACGGGGTCAAGCCCCATCGAATTTTTGTAGAGCCTGCGCGCGGCCTTCGACGACGGCGCACCGCCTTCGACAAAGCAGGCCGTCGGCTTGCCGTCCGTGACCATGACAATCTGCTTCATCTCTTTGCGCTGCGCTTGCAGCAGACGCCGCGCCAGTTTCAAACCCTCGGCCGTGTTCGTGTGATAAGGGCCGACCTGTGTCGAGGCCAGACGCGCCAGCGGCAACTCTTCGGCGTCGTCGTGAAAGAGCACGACCTTCAGAGAGTCGCCCGGATACTGCGTGCGAATCAGGTGCGCGAGCGCGAGCGCGACCTTCTTGGCCGGAGTGAAGCGGTCTTCGCCGTAGAGAATCATCGAGTGCGAACAGTCGAGCATGACGACCGTCGCGCAAGATGATTGATAGTCGCACTGATGCACGTAGAGGTCGCCGTAGTCGAGCGCGAGCGGCACGCTCAAGCCCTCGCGCTTGATGGCCGAGAGCAGCGTCGCGTTCACGTCGAGGTTGATAGTGTCGCCGAACTCGTAAGGCTTGCTGGCCTGCGCTGCCTCGACGCCGGTCGCCAGATGCGCCGTGTCGTGACGCCCGACAGAGCTTTTGCCGACGCTGCCGAGCAGGTTTCGCAAAGTCTTGTAGCCGAGGAAGTCCAAGCCCTTCTCCGTCACTTCAAACTTCACGTCGCGCGGTGCAGCCTCGCCCTCTTCGCCGTAGCCGCCACCCTGCTGCTGCCGCCGCCGCGCGTCCCGCTGTTCCTCACGCAGACTCAGATAGCCCTCCTCGACGAGCCGCTCGATTAACTGATTGAGCAACTCTTCGAGTTGCGAACCCTTGAACTGCCCGTTGTTCTCGGCGAGCATCTCCTCCACGTCGCGCGCATCCAACTCGCCCGACTCAAGCAACGCCTGCAAGAGCGCCTGCCTGAGCGCGTCGAGCGACGTGTCCTGCGGCCGTCGCTGCCTCGTCCAGTAGTAGTCGTCCGAATAGCCCGACTGCAACAGCGAGTCCTGCAAAGCCTCCATCAACTCGCCCAGATTGACGCCCGACACGTCGAAGCCCTTGAACTTTGAATAACGGATGAATTTCATAAAGCCTCTGGTGATGAGTGATGGGTGATGGGTGATGAGAGAAATGCTGTTTCTTATCACCCATCACCTATCACCTATCACTCATCTCTTATCACCAATCCTTAACTGTAACGCCCCGTCTCGGTGAGGTCGTCGTAAATCATCCCGCGTCTGTCCTTGCGGGCTTTGGTGGCGGCCGTGTAGCCGCCTTCTTCGTTGCGGCTGAGTTTGTTCTGCGCGTAGAGTCCTTCGAGGGCGAACTCGCAGGCCGAGACGAGTTGGGCGTGGTCTTCACGCGCGAAGTCGAAGGGTACGAGCACGGTTTCGATGAGTTCGGGGACGGCTTCGAGGAGTCCGGCGCACTCTTCGGCTGAGGCCGTGTCGGCGAGCCGCAGGTTGTTGCCTTCGTCGAACCAGCGGACGGTGCGCGTGAAGTCGATGCCGACGAAGTAGCCCTCGAAGATTTCGCCCGCCGCGCGCTTGATTAAGTCTCGCGCAATCTTCGACGCGCCGACCTGCTCGCCTTCATACTCCAATTCCATCTTGCCCGTCATCGAAGGCACGGCCGCGTAAACGTCCGAGATGCGCGGCACGATTTCCTCTTCGCCCGTCAGCACCGCGCGCCGTTCGGCGTTTGAGACGACCGACTCCATGACAGTAATCGGCATCCGCTGCGAGACGCCGGAGCGTTTGTCTATGCGCTGGTCGTCGCGCGCCTCGAAGGCAATCTGCTCGACGGTTTCGCGGATGAAATCGGGGACGCGCAAGGCCGTGCCTTCGAGTCCTTCGCGGCGCGTCCAGGCCTCCTGCCGGGTTATCTCGACGCCGAGTTGAAGGTCGGTCGGGTAGTGCGTCGTGATTTCCGCGCCGATGCGGTCTTTGAGCGGCGTGATGATTTTGCCGCGCGCCGTGTAGTCTTCCGGGTTGGCCGAAAAGACGAGCATCACGTCGAGCGGCAGGCGCACGGGATAGCCCTTAATCTGCACGTCGCCCTCCTGCATGATGTTGAAGAGGCCGACCTGAATTTTGCCCGCGAGGTCGGGCAGTTCGTTGATGGCGAAGATGCCGCGATTGGCGCGCGGCAGCAGTCCGTAATGAATCGTCAACTCATCGCTCAGGAGATGGCCGCCGCGCGCGGCCTTGATGGGGTCAACGTCGCCGATGACATCCGCGACGGTGACATCGGGCGTCGCCAGTTTTTCGACGAAGCGCGCGTCGCGGCCGACCCATGCAATCTGCGTGGAGTCGCCGTGGAGTTCGACCATCTGGCGGGCGTAGGCGCTGACGGGGCGCAGCGGGTCGTCGTTGATTTCCGAGCCTGCGACGATGGGAATCTGTTCGTCGAGGAGGTCTGTCAGTTGACGTATGATGCGGCTCTTGGCCTGACCGCGCAGGCCGAGCAGGATGATGTTGTGGCGCGCGAGAATCGCGTTGACTATCTGCGGCACAACCGTCTCGTCATAGCCGACGACGCCGGGAAAGATGCGTTCTCCGGCGCGCAGTTTGCCGAGCAGGTTGGCGCGCATCTCGTCCTTGACCGAGCGCACGCGGTAGTTCTGTTCTTTGAGTTCGCCGAGCGTTGTGGGTAATGCCATCGCTTGAAACCTTTGATTGTGTGAAGCCTTCGATTGTTTGTCTCCGGTGCGCAAGGAGTTCAGCGCCCGGCCGGTCGTCGCCGCCGTCCGTCCGAATTGATGAGCGCCACGAGCGCCTGCGCCAGCGTGCGGTGCGTCCGCAGACCGCTCAGGTCGAGGCCAAGCCCGACGAGCGCCTGCGCGGCTGCCACCGTGACGCCCGTGACGATGGCCTCCGCGCCGACGAGCCGGAGCGCGCCGACGAGGTTCGAGAGATTGGCGACGGCGCGCTCGTCAATGATGCGCGCTCCCGTGATGTCGATGAGCAGGACGCGCGCTCCCGTGCGCGTCACTTCGTCGAGCGCGGCCGACGTGGCGCGCTGCATCCGCACGTTGTCGAGCGAGCCGATGATGGGCAGCACGAGGACGCCTTCGAGGACTGGGACAAGCGGCGTCGAAACCTCTTCGAGCATCCGCTCGCGCTCGCGGTTGAGCCGTTCGAGCGTCTCCTCCATCCGCTTCTGTTCTTCGATGTCCGTGCAGGTGCCGACCCACTGGCGAATCTCTCCCGCCTCATCGCGCAGAGGCATCGCGCGCCCCAGAAACCAGCGATACTCGCCGCGCGGGCGCGAGTAGAAGCGATACTCAATGTCGTAGCCCTCGCCTGCGCGCCACGCCCTCTCCCAGCGCGCCAGCGTCCGCTCCTTGTCCTCTGGGTGCAACGCGTTGGTGAAGCCGAAGCCGAGCGATTCCTCCTCGCTGAGTCCGGTGTATTCGTACCAGCGACGGTTGTAGTAGAAGTGCGAGCCATCGGCGTCGGTCACCCAGACGAGTTGCGGCATCGCGTCTGTGAGCGCGCGATAACGCTGCTCGCTGGCGCGCAGTTCGGCCTCGACGCGCTTGCGCTCCGTGATGTCGAGGATGAAGGCGACGCACTCATCCTTCGAGCCTTCGAGCATCGTGATGCCGAGCAGGATGGGGACGCGCGTGCCGTCCTTGCGGCAGTACTCCTTCTCGTAGTGGCGCGCAAAGCCCGTCTCGCGCAACTGCCCGATGGCCTCCTCGTCGAGCGCGGCAAACTCCGGCGGCGTCATCTCAACCCAACGGATTTTTCCTTCGCGCAACTCCTCGCGCGTGTAGCCGACCATCCGCAGGAAGTGTTCGTTGGCATCCGTTATCTGACCGCCGCGTAGCGTCGCGAAGAAGACGCCGATGAGGTTGGAATCGATGAGGCGGCGCACGCGCCCTTCGCTCCGCCGCAAGGCATCGAACAGGCGCGCGTTGTCCATCGCGACGGCCGCCTGCGCCGCCAGCCCGACCACCAAACGTTCGTGCCGAGCGGTGAAGACTCCGACATCAGGATGACCGAAGAAGAGCCCGCCGAGCACTTCACCGGAACGCGAAATGACCGGCACCGCCAGATAACTAGTAACGGGCAGATGTCCTTCCGGCATCCCGTAGTATG
>DASZCR010000351.1:0-5382 GCA_035942915.1 Pyrinomonadaceae bacterium
GTGGGGGGGGCGGGGGGGCCCGCCGCCGAGTGTGCTTCGGGTACGGGGTCAACCTCTGCCATCTTTTATCTCCTCTCGATGCGGCGCGCCTCCTGCGTGCCGTATCGTCCGGGGATTCAGTATTTCGGTAGCGGATACTTCCTCGACAACTCGCTGACGCGCGCCGGGAACTTCGATTGGTCGAGCGCCATCAACTCCCTGTATTCATCGGGCGGCAGCACCAGCATATAGGCCTTCATCTTGTAATGAAGCTGCCCGCACAACTCTGCGCAGGCGATTTCGTAGCGCCCGACCTTTTCCGGCTTGAAGTGTACGTCGATGCCGAGACCGGGCACGGCGTCCTGTTTGAAGCGAAGCTGCGGAACCCAGAACGAATGTGTCACGTCGCGCGCGCGCAGCAGGAGTTGGACGGGACGATTGACCTCTGTGACGAGCGTCGAGATGACCACATCGTCGCGCGCGGCGGCGTCCTCAGAATCAAGCCCCATGAAGTTGAGTGACGAGTCGTCAATCTTGGCCGGGTCTGTGCGGCCAAACTGATTGTCGGGGCCGGGGTAGTGAAAGTTCCACTGGAACTGCTGCGCGAGGACGTGCACCTGCGAAGAGCCCGCAGGGGCTTTCTCGAAGTGCAGCCCCGCCCAGACGCGCTGGCCGAGGACGGCGACCGAGATAAAAATCAGCGCCGTGATACCCGTCCAGAGCATCTCCATGCGGTTGTTGCCGTGTGAGTAGACGGCGCGCGAGGTGTCGCCGGGTCGCGCGCGAAACTTCCAGAGCGCGATGCCGAGACCAATCTGCGCGGCGGCAAACGAGACGCCGACGACGATGATGGTCAGGATAAACTGCCGGTCGTAGGCCGGGCCGTGCTCGGAGATGGTCTGCGGAAACCACCACCGCCCGTCCAGAAACATCCAGACCGAGACGATTGTCATCAGCCAGATAAACAAAGCCAGCGCACGACCCATTTGACTGACTCCTTTGCGGATTAGGTGAGAGGTGATAAGTGAGAGGTGATGGGATAAAAACTGACTTCTCCTCTCACCTCTCACCCATCACCTATCACTGATTCATCACCATCAGACCGAACAGCAACGGCAGGTACAGGACTGACGCGAGCAGCAGGCGTCGGGCGTTGCGCCGCGTCGTCGAGAAGGCGGCGATGAGGCTGCTGGCGAGAAAGAGCAAGCCCAACGCGAACGCCCCATAAAAGTAGTATGTGCCGGTCGTCCCCAGAATGGTGGGAAAGAGGCTGACGGGGACGAGCAGCATCGTCCAGATGACTATCTGCTGCGCCGTCATCCGCCCTTCCGGCTCGACTACAGGCAGCATCACAATCCCTGCGCGCGCGTAGTCTTCCTTGTACATCCACGCGATGGCGAGAAAGTGCGGAAACTGCCACAGAAAGAGGATGGCAAAGAGCACCCACGCCTCGACGTTGGCCGAACCGCTCGCGGCCGTCCATCCCATCAACGGCGGCATCGCGCCGGGGAACGCGCCGACGATAGTGGAGACGGACGTGCGCGTCTTCAGAGGCGTGTAGCAGAGCAGGTAGCCGACGACCACCCCGACGCCGAGAAGCGCCGTCAGCGGATTAACCAGCAGCGCCAGATAGGCTTCGGCCAGAATGGTCAGCGCCAGCCCGAAGCGGAGCGCGCCCTGCGCGGAGAGTTTGCCCGTCGGCAGAGGGCGCGTCGCCGTCCGCCGCATCAGGCGGTCGAGGTCGCGCTCCATGTACTGATTGAGCGTCGCAATGCCGGAAGAGAGCAGCGCGATGCCGAAGAGTGTGTGAAACAGGAGCGCGTAATCAATCGCGCCCTTCGAGGCGAGCGAGAAACCTGCGGCCGAGGTGAGCACGATGAGCGTCGTGATGCGCGGCTTCGTCAACTCGACGTAAGCGCCGAAGCGTTCGCGCAGGGCGAGCGGCGAACGCTCGTCGGCTGTCACGGCCACCTCCGCCGTCGTATGAATATCTATTGCCAGACCCTTCATGTATTCCTTTACTTGGTGATAGGTGATGAGTGATAGGTGATAGGATTAAGAAACAGGCTTTCTCTTATCACCTATCACTCATCACCTATCACTTTCTTCAGTGCTGGTGGCCGAGATAAGGCACTTCGAGCGCGGGCATGACGGTCAGCGAGCCGCCGCCGGAGAACTCGGCCGTCATCTGTCCGCCGTCGAACCTGAAGGTGGCTTCCTTCGTCTCCTTCGCGCCGATGGTGATGCTCTGCGTCTGCTCCTGTTTGAACTTCTCGTGCCACGCGACGAGCGTGTAAGTGCCCGGCGGCAGCCCCTTAATCTCGAACTTTCCATCCGGGCCGCTGACGGCGAAGAACGGATGCGAGAGGACGCCGACGTAAGCCTTCATCCAGGGGTGCTGGTTGCACTTGACGGGAATGAGCGTTTCGGGGCGCGTGAAGGTGCGCTCGAAGGGAGGCGCGCCCGGCCCTTGCGACGGGTTGCTCTTCTCGTTTTTCGCCGCTTGCAGGTTGATGTTGTGCGAAGTCTGGTCGCTGTTGGTCACAGAGAGTTTCTGTCTGACCTGTACGCCGAGGACGTGCGGCACGTACTGGCAGCCGTCCTGGTCGAGCACCTGCGCCTGCGCGGGCGGCTCGAAGCCGAGACTGTTGATGTTCTTGTTATCGGCCGTCTTCCCGTCCTTGACGTAGACAAAGACGTTCTGCAAAGCGCCGTTGTTGACCACGACATCTTCGGCGACCGCGTTGGAGTTCTTCGACTCGCAGACGGAGTCGGCGCTCATGCTGATAGTTTTCGCTTCCGGCGGAGTGCCGACGAAGTTGACGACGCCCGTCAGCGTGCCTTCGTTCCCTGTCGGCTTGTAAGGCGTGACGGCGGCCTGCGTGTCTGTGCCCTCCTCCTCAGCCAGTTCGTCGTCGTCGTCGCCGCAGGCGACGGAGAAGCCGAGCAGACAGAGGGCGACGAGGAGCGCGACGAGAAAGCGCGCGCGTTTAAAAGGGGTCACTGAAAGATTCCTCCTTAAGAAAGAAAAGATTGCTCATATGATACCCCCAAACACGCTACGGCCGGAAACCGCCGTAGCCACGCCCAAGAGATGCCGTCAGCCCGACGCCGCGCGTGCGGCGGAGACCGGGACGCGCACGCGCGCTGCGCGAAACCTGCTGACGGCGCGAACGTGCCGCCGCGCCTCGACTCGCGCGCTGCCCTCCGGCCGCAGCCGTCGTCCTGCGCTTCGGCGCGGCGCGCGACGCGGCAGACGTTGCGGGTCGTGACCTCGACCTTCCATGCGCGGAGGCCACTCCGGGCGGCGCACCGCTCTCGGCAGCGGGCGCGGGGGCGGTCGAACCGCGCGCAATCGTCGCTTGCTCCTGCGGCGTTAGTTGCAGGATGTAGCGCATCAACAGGCGCGCGTGGTCGCCCTGATAAGCCTCTATGCCGGGAACGTTGGCGTTAAAGACCCAACGGTCGCCTTCCCGCTTAAAGAGTTCGGAAGGCATGGTCGTCCCCGGAATGATGCGTTGCGGGTCGAGCAGCCAGCGGAAAGTCCAGTCGGGTTTGAGACGGTCGCCCGCCTGTATGAAGTTCGGGGCAGAGGCCGTCTCGTCGTGCGTGGCGTTGCCCGTCAGGTGACACTTCAGACAGGGCGCGGCCGTCGAGGTGAAGATGGCACGCGCTATCTGCCGCTCCTGGTCTGTCAGCGGGTCGAGCCGCTCGCGTATGTAAGGCTCTTGCTGCGAAGAGACGGCGAGGAAGAAACGGACGAGCGTGCGTCGCTCGTTGGGCGAGAAGTTGAAGGTCGGCATCCGCGCCTTGAGATATGTGCGGACGCCGTTGCGGTCTTCGCCCGGCTGTGGCGGCAGCGACGCGACCTGTCCACCTCCGCCCCCCTGACCGTTGCGCGGAGCGGTCTGCGTGCCGCCTTCCGGCGTGGGCGGCGTCTGACTACGCACGCCGAACGCGCCGCTCGCCGTGCCGCTCTGATTGGCGCGCGTGCCGTCGGTCGTGTTTGCGACCGCGCCGCTCCTGTCATCTTCAGTCCGTCCGCTGAGCGATGGGTCTTCGAGGAAGCGCAGGAGCCACGCCGGGTCGACGCGTGCGCCCTCCGTCATCAATGCGGGTGGAAGTTGCTCGCGCCCTTCCGGCGTCTGGTATTGCGGCAACATCGAGAGGTCTGACTGCTGCCCGACCTGAATCGAGTGGCAGCCCATACAGTTGTACTTCTTGATGACCCACCAGCCGTCCTGTATGTCCTTCTGCGCGTTCGTCGCGTTGTAGAAGATTGACGAAGGGACGTTGGCGCCCTCTGCGCCGACGCTTCCCAGCAGGAAGGTCGTCAGGGCGTTGCGCCAATCGTCTGTCAGGAACGGGCGCGGCATGCGCAGGTGGTCGCGCGGGTCTTTCTCCTTGCCGAGGTCGTAGATGCCCGGTTCCTTGAGTTTGTTCTCGAAGAAGCCTTTGTGGTTGTACCAGGGTTCGACCTTTTTGTTCGGGTCGTGCGGGTCGTGTCCCTGTTCGGCGGCGTGTGTCAGGCGCGCGAAGTCGAGGCGCTCGATGGGAGTTGCGCCCTCGGTCGTCAACTCCTTGCCGATGCGCTGCTCCTCCTCGAAGCCGCGTATCTCGTGGCAACCGGCGCAGCCATACTGCTTGATGAGCAGACGCCCCGTCTCCTTCAGGCGCGGGTCGTCCATGTAAGACGCGTCCGGGTAGTTGGCCTTACTGGAAAGCGTGATGAGATAGGTGGCGATGTCGCGCGTGTCCGACTCGCTGAGGCGGAAGTTGGGCATCACCGTCATGTTCTGAATTTGCAGTTCCGCCCCGTCGTTCGGGCATTTCGAATGGCTGCTGTCGAAGACGAAGGGGAGACCGGCCTTCTGATAGTCGGCAGCCGTCAGGTCGCGTTTCTCCTTCGGACAGTAGGGCGCGGTGCGCTCGCGCGGGTTGTGTATCCAGCGCACGATGTATTCGTAGTTGGCCTTTTCGCCGAGCCTCTGCAAGTTGGCGGCGAAGTCTCCGCCGACACGCTGGTCGCCTTCACCGACGGAGTGGCAGGCCATACAGCCGCGCGTGTCGAACAACTCCTTGCCGCGCACGGGGTCGCCCTGCGGCTGCGCGGGCAGTTGTCCCTCGAAGGCCGACTGCCAGAGATAGGCGGCGATGGCTTTGCGCTCGTTGTCCTGTCGCTCGCCGCCGGAGAGATACCAGTAGGTCGGCATCTTCGTCCCCGGACGGAAAGCCTGCGGGTCTCTGAGCCATTCGGGAATCCACTCTTTGCGCAGTTTGAGACGCACGTCCTTGAGATTCGGGCCGACCTTCTTCTGGTCTTGCATCAGATAGCGCGACTGGATATTGAGTTGGTCGAGCCGCGCCTCTAACTGGCTATTGGTGACGCGCAGCGCCTCGGCC
>DASZCR010000352.1:0-1787 GCA_035942915.1 Pyrinomonadaceae bacterium
TATACCAAGTTAAGGATACGAGCGACGGTGCTGTGCGCGCTCTCAAGCTGCTCCCCTTCCAATTCCTAAGCGACCAGAAGATGATTCAGCGCTTCCGCTACGAGGCGAAGCAGTCGCGCGGTTTCGACCACCCAAATATCACGCGCGTCTACGACTACGGCGAAGACTTGGTAGATCACTACCTGGTAATGGAGCTTGCCCAAGGGTGGGCCGCGCCCGGCGGCCACATCGCGCTCGACGTGGGCGAATTGCCGAAGCCACTCGACGTGCCGGCCGTGCTCTCGATAGTCAAGCAGGCGTGCGAAGGCCTCGACTACATTCACCGCCAGCAGGTCATCCACCGCGACGTGAAGCCCGGCAATCTTCTGCTTTTCGAGGACGGCTGGGTAAAGCTTGCAGACTTCGGCGTCGCGCGCTCGCGCGAGTCAATCACGCTGACGATGACCGGCTTAGCGATGGGCACGCCCGAGTACATGTCTCCCGAGCAGGCCGAAGGGAAAAGGGATCTCACCCCTGCCTCTGACATTTACTCGCTAGGCGTCGTCATATACGAACTGCTAACAGGCGCTACGCCGTTCAAACGCGCGACACCGCTGGCGACCGCCATCGCGCACCTGCGAGATCCCGTGCCTGCTCCCACTCGGCTTAACCCCTCCATCCCCGAGCCGCTCCAAAAAATTGTGCTCAAGTGCTTGGAGAAGAAACCGCCTCACCGCTTCCAGACAGCGCGCGAACTATACCATGCGCTCGCCGCCTACGAGAGCACGGGCCGCTGGGAACCTTTGGCGGGAGCCGGCACCACAGACGACGCGACCGACGGCGCGCTGGACACGGAGACCGAAGAGGGCGCGAGTGTCTTAGAGCGGCCCCCTGCCAGACCCCAAGTTCGGGATGGCGCGGTCGGGGAGCGACCAGACAACTCCGAACGGCGCAACACCGCGCACACGTCCGACTTGACAGTGCCGCTCTGGCGGAACCGCCGCGTCGCGGCCGCAGCTGCCCTCGTTGCCCTCGTCTGCCTTTCCATACTCGGCCGCTTTCTCTGGCGCTTATATTCGCCGCCTGACTCACTGGTCTATGAAGCCAAGTGGCAGCCGAACGATGACACGTTAAACCTAATCGTCAACGACCTGAGGACGAAGCCACTCTCAATAGACCAGTACCAACTCAGGTCGAATCAGTTCGAGCATCTGCTAGAGGTGCACATCTGCTTCGATAACGACAACGGGGCACTCTACAACACCGAAACCAACCTCTTCATCAAGGTCTTTGTCTCGCCAGGCGGCGAGGGCGGCGGGCAATTCTCGGCACACTGGCTGATGACATCTCGCGTGACGCCGGAAGGCGACCCGAGGAAGATTTGGCACCGTAAAGAGCTGCGGAGCGAGACAATCACGTTTCCCATCGCGCCCACCTCCGCCCGCGACAATATTGAGACGTTGATCGAGAAAATAGGGCCGCCACCGCAGGAGATTTTAGACTACCTGCGCGAGAGGGTCGGCATTGCTTACAGCGAAATCAGGCCGCAGGTCTTCCTCGGCGTCGAGCGACGACAGTGGGTTCTGCTTCCTGAGAGTGGCAACTTCCGCGTCTTACTACAATGCACGCGCGTCCACGCTATGCCCTACACAAGGGAGTGGCTGGCGAAGCTAGGGCCCGTCGCCGACATCCCGACGACACCGCTTGATAATCGCTGGAAGTGGAACGAACTGGAGATCGTGGAGGAGGGCGACGGCCCACGGGAAGGAGAGAGGCGCTTCACCGAGAGGGTCAAGCCGTTCGAGAGG
>DASZCR010000353.1:0-11316 GCA_035942915.1 Pyrinomonadaceae bacterium
TTCTCGGTCGGCTTCGGCAAAAGGCTCTTCGGGCGGCGTTGGGGCACGACCGACTATCGCCTGAGCCTGATTCCGCTCGGCGGCTACGTCAAACTCGGCGGCGACGACTCGAACGCCGGGATAGAAGAAGGCTCGAACGAGGTCGATATCCCCGTCAAAGAGCGTTTTGATTTGCGCCCGCGCTGGCAGAAGTTTCTCGTCGGCGTCGCAGGCCCGGTCATGAACATCCTGACGGCCATCGCCATCCCATTCGTCGCCGCGATGATGCACGGCATCCCGGCGACGCCTTCACCCGTCATCATGCGCGTCCAGCCCGACGGCGCGGCCGCGCAGGCCGGTATCAAACCCGGCGACCGCATCAAGTCGTTCAACGGCAAGGAGAATCCCACGTGGCGGCGCATCGAGGGAGACGCCTTGCTCTCGCCCGACCAGCAGATTCCCATCGTCGTCGAGCGCAACGGTCAGGACGTGGCGCTGACCATCAAGCCGGACAAGCGCACGCAGGGCGGCGAGGCGATGGGCGATTTAGGGATGCAGCCGGACTTCGGCATCGTCCCCGTCATGGTCGAGGAGGTGAGGAAAGACAGCCCCGCCGCCGAAAGCGGTTTGCAACCGGGCGACCGCATCATCTCGGTCGGCGAGGAGTTGGCGCGCAACAACGCGCAGGTCAAGCAGTACGTCGAGACGCATCCGGGTTCGATTAAGCTGGTCGTCGAGAGAAACGGCGAGCGCCGGGAGTTGACGACGCCGGAGCGTCGTCTGGAAGGCAACACGCTCGGCTTCGGCTTCGGCGCAGGGCCGCTCGAACAGGTCGGCGTCCTCTCCGCGCTCGGCTACGCCGTCGAGATGAACGTCGAAATCATCCGCCTGACGGGCAAGGCCATCGGGCAGATTTTCAGCGGTCAACGCTCGGCGCGCGACACGCTGGCAGGCCCCATCGGCATCGCGCGCGAGTCTTCGCGTGCGGCCAACGAACTCGGTTGGGCGGGCGTCTTCACGCTGCTCGGCTTCCTCAGTCTCAACCTCGGCATCTTCAATCTGCTTCCCATCCCCGTCCTCGACGGCGGCATGATTTTCATGCTCTTTGTCGAAGGCGCGCTCTCGTGGGTCGGCGTCAAGTTGTCGATGACGGTGCGCGAGCGCATTCAGCAGGTCGGCTTCGTCTTCCTGCTGCTCTTGATGGGATTCGTCATCATCAACGACATCACGAAGCTGGCGTCGAGCGGGTCGGGCGACAATCAGAACAAACCGGCGGCCACCGCTTCGCCCTTGAAATAGGTTCGAGCGAGCCGCGTGAAGTTCAAACAAACTTTGGACTTTGAATCGTCGTAAAATCCGGCATGAGACAAACGAGAGCGATTAAGGTCGGGGGCGTGCAAATCGGCGGCGGCGCGCCCATCGTCGTCCAGTCGATGACGAAGACCGACACGAGCGATGTCGGCGCAACCGTCGCGCAGATTGAAGAGATGATGCGCGCCGGATGCGAGATTGTGCGCCTCGCCGTCCCGGACAAGGAGGCGGCCGTCGCGCTCAAAGAGATACGTCGTCGCGTGCCGGACGTGCCGCTCGTCGCAGACATCCACTTTCACTACAAACTCGCTCTGATGGCTCTGGAAGCAGGCGTCGACAAACTGCGTCTGAATCCGGGCAACATCGGCGCACACGAACGCGTGCGCGAAGTGACGCGCGCCGCTGCCGCGCAGAGAGTTCCGATTCGCATCGGCGTCAACGGCGGCTCGCTCGAAAAAGACCTTCTGGCGCGCTACGGCACGGCCACGCCCGAAGCGATGGTCGAATCCGCACTGCGCCACATACGCATCCTCGAAGACCTCGATTTCCACGACATCGTCGTCTCGCTCAAAGCCTCAGACGTGCATCGCACGGTCGCCGCCTATCGCCTGCTCGCAGAGAAGGTGGATTACCCGCTGCACCTCGGCGTCACGGAAGCGGGCACGGCCTTTAGCGGAACTATCAAGTCGGCCATCGGCCTCGGCATCCTCATGCACGAAGGCATCGGCGACACGATTCGCGTCTCTCTGGCGGCCGAACCGCAGGAGGAGGTGCGCGTCGCGTGGGAGATTCTGAAGTCTCTCGAACTGCGGAAGCGCGGCGTGACCGTCGTCGCGTGCCCGACCTGCGGGCGTCTCGACGTGGACAACTTCGTCGGCATCGTGACGGAGATTGAGCGCCGGCTGGCGCACATCGAAGAACCTCTGCATCTGTCAATCATGGGCTGCGCCGTGAACGGGCCGGGCGAGGCACACGATAGCGACCTCGGCGTCACCTTCGGTCGCGGCGTCGGCATGATTTACAAGAACGGCGTGCCGATGCGCAAAGTCTCCGGCACGGACATCGTCGAGGCTTTTGTCAACGAGACCGAAAAACTGGTCGCCGAAGGCGCAGCCGCCAGACGACTACAACTGACGCCCGAACTCGTCACGATTAAATAAAGACTCGACCCGCACGTTGACACATCAGACAGGCTCGCCGACTTTCGACGGCGAGCCTGTTTTCTTAGCGTCTGTGCCGGGAGGATGAAGACTGTCAGCTTGCGTCGGCGGTCGATGTCTCGTCGAGATATTTGATGAGGACGACTTCGTTGTGGCGCTCGTTGTAAATCATCTCATCGACCATGTTGCGCGCGATGAGGATGCCGAAGCCGCCCGGTCGCATGCCGAGCTCTTCGCGGACGCGTTCGTGATGCGTCGGGTCGTTTTCCGGGTTGAGAATCGCCGCGTGATGGAGCGCCTCGATGGGAAAGCCCTCACCGGGGTCTTTGATGCGGTAGAGAATGATGCGCGGCGAGCGCAGGTAGCCGACCTCGACGTACTGCGCCGGGTCGTTTCTGCCGCCGTGCTCGATGGCGTTCTGAAGCATCTCGCGGAAGGCGTGGGTGACGCTGTCGCGCGTCGCGGCTGGGAGGTCGGTTTTCAGTTGCGACATCAGGCGTTCGAGCGGCGGGATGGCCGCCAGCGAGCAGGGCACGCGCAGTTCTATCCATTCGGGACGCGCCGAGAGCACCTCGATGGAAATCTCTCCCGGCTCAAGCGCGAAGGCCGAACCGACGGCCGAGAGCAGTTCGTTCACGTCGAAAGGTTTGCTGAGGAAGTCGCAGGCGTGTTCGCGCATGGCGCTGACGACCGTCGAGGGGGTTGACATGGCCGTCATCATGATGACGCGCAGGTCGCGGTCGCGCTCGCGCAGGCGCGCGAGCATTTCGAGGCCGTCGATGCCGGGCATCATGATGTCGAGCAAGACCGCGTCAGCCCCGCCGCGCGCGTGCAGTGCGAGTCCTTCCTCGGCGTTGCTCGCCGCTGTCACCGTGTAGCCTCCGCGTTCGAGCGCGACGCGCACCAACTCGCGCAAATCCTGATCGTCGTCCACCACCAGAATCTTCTTAGACATGCTTCCCTCGTGGTTCGGATTGTCTTCGTTGCCGCCGCCAAGGTTAACACACGTCAGTCGGCGGCCATCGAGAGCAGGAGCGCATCGGTGGCGACGCGCCGGTTGACGTTGACGGCCAGTTGCGAGCGCAACTCCTCGACGCGTCCGAGCCAGCGCGCCGCACGACGCGGCGCAACCCGCGTGCTCAGAGACGTGAGACGCTCGCGGAGGTCGTCGTTCGTCAGCGCCGCCTCCGACGGCGCGAGCGTGAGCAACCAGAGGTCATGGATGAGGATTTCGAGCACTTCCAGACGTGGCTCGTATTCGTCCTTGCGTTTGGCGTCCGAGAGGTCTTCGGCGGCGCGCAGCAGACGCGCGCGGTCGCTCGTCGTGAGCGCGTCGAGCAGGTCGAACATCTCCTCGCGCTGTTCGCGGTAGGTGTCGAGGTTGAGTCGGAGGGCGTGGCCGGGTCGTCCTCCCGCAAGACGCGCGGCCAGACGCGCCTCCTTGCCCGCACGCTGGCGCGTGGAGACGAGAAACGCTTCGACCTCAGCGGGCGGAAGCGGCGCAAAGCGGACGGTCTGGCAGCGCGAGCGGATGGTGGGGAGCAGGCTGGCAGGCCGCGCCGTCAGGAGCAGCAGGTGCGAAGTCGGTTGCACCTCTTCGAGCGTCTTGAGCAGCGCGTTCGAGGAAGCGTCACTCAGAAGCTCCGCGTGGTCGATGAGGAAGAAGCGCGCGCGGCCTTCGACCGGGCGATAGTTGGTCTCGCGTTCGAGGTCGCGCGCCGCCTCGACGAGAATCGAGCGATTGTACGGCCGCACCATCCCTACGTCGCGGTGTTCGCTCCAGATGATTTTCTTATGCGCGTCGCGGTCGTCGGCCGACGGCAACTCGAACTTCACGATACGCAGGCAGGAGGGACACTCGTCGCAGGCTTCGACGCCGCGAGGTGCGCGGCAATTGGCGGCTTTCGCCAACTCAAGCGCGAACAGTTTCTTGCCCAGACCCTCTTCGCCCACGAGCAGCAGCGCGCCCGGTATGCGTCGCTGCGTCAGCATCCGCCGCAAAATCTCCTTCGCGCGCTCGTTTCCGATGAAGCGGTCGAACATAAACATCCGCCTTCTGCTTTACGCCTCCGCCGTCTTTGCCTGAGATTTAGTCTCACGCGGGAGGTGCAGAGAGCAACTCGACTTAAAGTTGATTGCTGATGGCTGATTCCTTTTCTTCGAGGAATGGGATGACGATTTTCATGACGGCGGCGTGCGTCTCTTCGATGGAGAGAGCGGCGTCAACGACGCGGACGCGCGCTGGCTCGGCCTCGGCGATTTTGAGATAGGCATCGCGCACGCGCGCATGAAAGGCCGCGTCCTCAGCGTCGATGCGGTCGTGCGTGACGCCCGTGCGTGCGCGGTGCGCGGCGCGCTGCTGGCTTTCGTCAACCGTCAGGTCGAAGATGAGCGTCAGGTCGGGCTTGAGGCCGCCGGTGGCGAGGCGGACGACCTGCTCGACGAGTTGCGGCTCGAAGCCGCGCCCCGCGCCCTGATAGGCGGAGGTTGCGTCGGCGTAGCGGTCGGAGAGAACAATCTGACCGGCGGCGAGCGCCGGGTGAATCAGCGCGCGGACGTGTTGGGCGCGGTCTGCGGCGTAGAGCAGGAGTTCGGCGAGCGGGTCAACCTGTTCCTGCGCGTCGAGCAGGGCTTCGCGCAGACGCGTGCCAAGCGGCGTCCCGCCCGGCTCGCGCGTCGAGACAACTTCGCGTCCGCGCAGGCGCAACTCGCTGGCAAGCATCCTCAGTTGCGTCGATTTACCGCTCCCGTCGATGCCTTCAAAGGTGATAAAAGCGGCGGCCACTCTGCGTTATGTCTCCGTCTGAAATTTGCGTTGGTGAAGGACTGACTGGCAGGGGGTCAACCGTCCGAGCGCCTGTGCGTGTCTTGTGCGGTCGTCGTGCTGCTGCTGCCGCCGCCCGGATGCGGAGCCTGTTCGGAGGTGTGCGAGGCGCGCATCTCGCCGGTGTTGCGGCGTGCGTGCAGGATGGTCGAGATGGCGTGCTTGAAGATGAGTTGCTCCTGCGCGCCGGATTCGAGCAGCACGGAGAACTTGTCGAAGCTTTTAATCCTCCCCGAAAGCTTTGCGCCGTTCATCAGGTAGATAGTCACGGTGTCGCGTTCGCGCCGCGCCGTGTTGAGGAAAGCGTCCTGAATGTTCTGGGGAGATGACTTTGCGTCCACTGCCTGTGCCCGCCAGTTCCGGAGAAATTGCCAGTGGTTGTCAGATTACACCATCGAATGAGAACTTCAAAGTCTAAAGTCCAGACTCCGACCTCTGTATCTCGGCCAGACGCGCGGCGACGCGCTCCTGCACGAGCGGGTCTTCGCCGAAGCCCTCGAACCATTCGACGCCCGGCTCGCGCCGAAACCACGTCAGTTGTCGCTTGGCGTAATGACGCACGTCCAGTTTCGTCTGTTCGATGGCGCTCTCAAGCGTGCGCTCGCCGCGCAGGTATTCGACGACGCGCCGGTAGCCGTGCGCGCCGAGCGCGGTCGAGTCGGCGGGCGCGCCGCGCGCCAGAAGTGCGCGCACTTCCTCGACGAGTCCTGCGCGGAAGTGCGCTTCGGCGCGTGCGTCGATGCGGTTGTAGAGTTCGGCGCGCGGCGGCGAGAGCGCAAAGAGGCGCAGGCGCGCGGCCTCTGCGGGCGGAGGCGGTTGTCGCGGCTGCTGTGCCGAGAGCGTGCGGCCGGTCTGAAAACGGACTTCGAGCGCGCGCTGCACACGCGACCAATCGCGCCGGTGTAAGCGCGCAGCCGTCTCCGGGTCGAGTCGCGCGAGCATGTCGTGGAGGCGCTCGGCTCCGCGCCGCTCGCGCAGGCGTGTGAGTCGCGCACGCAGGCGTTCGTCTGTCGGTGGGCTTTCGAAGAAGGGCGCGCGCAGGGCGCGCAGATAGAAGCCCGTGCCGCCGACGAGGAAGACGGCGCGGCCGCGTGCTTCGATTTCGGCAATCTTCGAGAGCGCGTCGCGCGCCCATTCGCCCGCCGTGTAGTTGATTTCGGGCGGGACAAAATCAAGCAGGTGATGCGGGACGCCGCGCCGTTCTGCGAGGGGAACTTTGGCCGTCGCAATCTCAATCTCGCGGTACACCTGCACGGAGTCGCAGTTGATAATCTCGCCGTCGAAGCGCAAGGCTAGTTCGATGGCGAGTTCGCTCTTGCCGGAAGCGGTGGGGCCGACGACGGCGACGATGGGACGCGCAGCAGCGGAGAGGGAGGGCGACGTGCGTGCGTTCATGCGCGGGACGAGAGAAGGCGTATGAGAAGGAGCGTCCACAGCAGCACGAGCAGCAGGAGAGCGCAGAGAATTTGGCGGCGTGAAAAGCTCATCCCGAAAGTTGGCAGCTTCGGAGTCGGATGATGTCAGCGGAGAAACTCCGTCAACTCCGCTTCGCTCGGTCGCACGAGGGCGCGTCCTTCGCGCTCGAAGACGGGCACGAGATTCTGGCGCGTCAGTCTGTACATCGAGCGCAGTGCGCCGAAGTCTCTCGCCACGTCGCGTTCGGTGTAGGCGACGCCGTTTCTGTTCAGCCACGCACGCGCGCCCGCACAGAGCGGACAGCCCGGCACGACGTAGAGAGTCACGCTCTTGTCTTTCTCGCTCACCGCGTTCCGCCTCCGCCAGCTAGTAGAGCCGTGTCACGTTGATGCCCGTGTAATAGGATTTCAGGATTTTATCGTAGCTCAAACCGGCGCGCGCCAGACCGTAAGCGCCGACCTGACACATGCCGACGCCGTGTCCCCACCCGCGCCCCTGAAAGATGAAGGCCGCGACGCGTCCCGTCTCGTCGTAGCGGCGTTCAATGACGAAGAGTTGCTCGCGCAGACCGAGCGCCGTGCGGATGCGACCGCCGGTGACGTGCGCGCTGCCTTGCGTGCCGATGACTTCGAGGTCGAGCGCGCGGCGCGATGCTCCGCGTGAACGCACGCGCAAATCGACGAGCGCGCCCGTGCGCCCCGTCGTCGTGCGCGCCAGACGCGAGGCCACTTCGGCGGGCGTCAATTCAACCGTCCAGTTGGCGTAGGAGGAGAAGCGGTCGGAGGCCGCGCCGTTCTGCGCCGGTCGCACTTCCAGATAATCGACCTCGCCGCGCGCGTCCGTGTGAAAGACGACGGCTTCGCCGCCGACGAGAGTCAACTCGCGCACCTGATAGAGCGCGTCGCCGAAGGCGCGAAAGAGATAGGCTTGAGGTGCGCCGACGAGCACGCGGTCTGCGCCCTTGCCGGAGGGACGCAGCAGTAGACCGCCGTCGGCGGCGAGTCGCGTCGTCGCCTTGTGCAGACGCAGCAGGCCACGCGCTTCGCAGGCGTGCGCGACGGCGCGCAGGACGCGCGCACGTGAAAGCGTCTGGCGCGGGCGCAGCGTCGCATCCGTGTAGAGCGAGAGATGGCCTTCGCGCAGCAGTTGCGCCACGTCTGCGCGGTTGTTGGCCGGTATCTCGTCGGCGTCGCGGAAGACGAGCAGGTATTCCACGTCGGCGCGTGCGAGCAGCACGTCGCCGCGACTCTCGCCGTCGAGCGCGTGCGCGAGCGCGGTCGCAAAGGCCGGAGGTCGCACGGCCTCGCTCGTGACGGCGGGCGCGGACTGTCTCGCCAGCGTGGCGACGCCCGCGACGAGCGCGCGCACCTCCTCGACGGAGACGGGCGCGGCGAGCCATTCATCTGAGAGACGCGTGGGCAACTGGAAGTTGTGCGCGGAAAGGAGCGCCGCATCGCGTGCGCTCGTGGCGTGCTCGGCTTCGCGCAGGGCGGCAGGCTCGCGCGTGGTACGCAGGAGCGTGCGCGGTGCGAGCGCCTCGCGCTGCTCTTCAGACGCACATTCGCGCGCGCGCAGGTAACTGACCTGTTCGGCGTCGCCGCCGAAGATGTGCTCGCCGTGTTCGGTGCGTCCGCCGCACGTCGAGGTGTAGAGCGCGTTGATGGGGCGGCCTTTGTAGGTGGCGACGCGGCCACGCGTCTCCGCCACAGCGCGGTCGGTCAGAGGATGCTCGGTCGAGAGGCCGCCGTAGACCTGCGAGCGCGTCGTCGGCAGCAGGTCGAAGCCGTCGCGCGCAAACTGTCCGCGATTGCTGACGGCGTAGGTGCGTGCGGCGACGGCCTGCGCCTTGAGTGCTTCGAGCGCAGGGAAGCCGCCCGGCGATAGTTCGTTCGGCACGACGCCGCGCACGTAATCTTCCAGCCCGACGACGTTGACGACCGTCAGCGTCCCGCGCGCGTTCGGGAAGACTTCGAGACGGCCGCGATAGGCTTTCTCGTTGTACTTGAGCGGGTGAAGTGCCTCGTCCTCGGAGGCGAAAACGAGCGGCGCGCGCGAGTCGAAGAGCGGCGTCGTGCCCGTTGCGTAGACGATTGCGCCGCGCACGGGTGCGACCGAACGGGAAGCCAGTTTGACGCCGGACGCGGGCTTGCGACGGCTCGCAGCCTCGCGCGGCGGCGCGTTCTTCTCAGACGCTTGATTGCCCGAAGGAGCCGCGCTCTCATCCGCTGCCGCCGCCATCGCCGAGCCTTCCAGAGAATCCGTCAGAGACGGGAGCGGACGCGGCTCGACACGCACGCGCGCGACTTCCAGAGGCGCGGGCGCAATCTTCGTGTCCGACGCGTTGAGGAGCCGCCCTGTCGTCGAGATGGTGGCTGAACGCGCGTCGGTCGCCAGACCGATGCGGATGAGGGGTTCGGCCGTCAGGCGCGGCGCGTCGGCCTGCGCCTGCGTCGCGGTTCCGGCATCGGGCGCAACGGTCGGCGCAACCGGGTTGACACGGCGCGGGCGGGTCTGCGGCGCGTCCTGCGCCGAGAGCGGCAGGACGCAGACGAGCGTGTACGAGATGAGCAGCGCGAGAACTCTGGCGCGCAATGAGGGATACATCGACTTCCGTTCTCTTGAGGCGAAACCGTGCGCGGCGGGAGTCGGCCGCGCGTCTCATACTACTACTTTAAGATTTCATAGACGAGTCCGACAAGTCCGCCCACCAGCACGACCCAGAGCACGTCGGCCTTGAAACGCGAGAGCGCGATGAACGCCGCGCACGACAACACGGCGGCCATCCACTCGACGCCGCCCGCAAGCCCGCGCGGGAAGAGCACGGCCGCGCCGAAGACCAACGCCAGATTCAGAATCACGCCGACGACCGAAGCCGTCACGCCCGTCAGCGCGCCTGCCAGATGGCGGTTCCCGCGCACGACCTCGATGTAAGGCGCGCCGACGAGGATGAACAGGAACGACGGCAGAAACGTCACGTAAGTCGTCACGAGCGCGCCGAGAACGCCACTCACCGCAGGACTCAAACCCTCCGGTGCGTTGTTCCAACCGGCCATAAAGCCGACGAACTGCAAGACCATGATGAGCGGCCCCGGCGTCGTCTCCGCCAGCGCCAGACCATCGACGGCCTGCGTCGGTGTAAGCCAGTCGAAAGGCGCGTGCGTGACGGCCTGCGTGACGTAGGCGAGCACGGCGTATGCGCCGCCGAAGGTGACCAGCGCCGCCTTCGTGAAGAATAGATACTCGCCCGCGTGCAGGCTTCCCGCGCCGCGCCACCAGATGAGCGCGAAGAGCGGCACAGCCCACAGCACAAGCCCCGTGAGCAGGATTCTCAGGACGCGCCCGCGCGCCGGTCGCGTGTGCGGCGGAGGCGGGGCGTCGTCGTCAATCACGAGCGGAAGTTCGCCTGTCGTGTCGCCCGCCCGCCTCTTCTCGTCCGCTTCAGACTTGCCCTCCTGTCCACCGCCGGGCTTCGTCTGCGCGGCGGCGAACGCGGCAGGCCAGAGACGCACGCCGAAGAGTCCGATGAGCGCGGCAACGAGCACGATGACGGGGAAGGGCACGCGTAGGAAGAAGATTGAGGCGAAGGCGGCGGCCGCAATGGCGACGTGCGCGCGTCGCTTGAGAGCGCGGCCGCCGATTTTCCAGACTGCCTCGACGACGATGGCGACCACCACCGGCTTGAAGCCCGCGAGCAGTCCGGCGACCATCTCCGTGTTGCCGTAAGCCGCGTAGATGTATGAGAGCACCATCAGGATGAAGATTGAGGGGATGACGAAGAACGCACCCGCGACGATGCCGCCCCATGTGCGATGCATCAACCATCCGATGTAGATGGCAAGCTGCTGCGCTTCGGGGCCGGGCAGCATCATGCAGTAGTTGAGCGCGTGCAGGAATCTCTCCTCGCTCAGCCAACGCCTGCGCTCGACCAACTCGCGGTGCATGATGGCAATCTGTCCGGCCGGGCCGCCGAAGGAAATCCAACCCAGTTTGACCCAGAAGCGAAACGCCTCGCCGAAGGAGACGACCCGCCGCCCACCCGTCTGACCTGTTTCACTCATATGTTTTCGAGCGCCTCGACGCCGAGCGTGTTGAACTGTCTGCGGACGCCGTTGATGTTGACGAAGGGCAGACGCCGAGCGTGTGTGCGGTTGGTAAGAAGAATAAGGATGGCCTCGCGTTGCGGGTCAATCCAGCAACTCGTGCCGGTAAAGCCGAGGTGGCCGAAACTGTCAGGCGAGAGCCGCGCTCCGGCCGTCGAGTCCTTCGTCGCGGCGAGTTGCCACGCAAACGAGCGCGCTTCGTCAAGCCCTTCCGTCATGTTCTCTCGAAAGAGCGTGCAGGTCGGGGGCGTGAGCAGGCGCGTGCTGGCGGCGAGAAACTGCGTGGCGATGTCGAGCGTTTCGCGCGCCGTCGAGAAGAGACCGGCGTGGCCGGCCGCGCCGCCGAGAAAGTGTGCGTTGCCGTCGTGGACTTCGCCCCAGATGACCTGTTCGCGCCAACCGCCGACGCCGCGCGCGGCGCTCGCCTCTCTGAGCGCGGCGTCCGTCTCGCACATCTCGCGCTCGTAGGCGTTGCCCGTCTCGCAGGCGGCCGTCTCCGTGCGGCGCGCGGCCTCCGGGTTGAAGA
>DASZCR010000354.1:0-27093 GCA_035942915.1 Pyrinomonadaceae bacterium
CTTAGTCACTTAAGAAGAAAGTTTCGCGCTTGGATGCAAAGATAAGAAGCCCGCCTTTTTGACAAGCCTTCCGCCTGCGTGCCATCTTAAATCCGGCTTTTCCAGAACTCCTTGAAGTGTTCGACTGTCGCCCCTTCCGAAGATGAAACAGGTTATCCGCAAAGGCTTAAAAGAGATTGTCGTTGACGAAGTGCCAGACCCGGTCGTCGCGCCGCATCACGTGCTGGTGCGCCCGCTCTACTCGCTCATCAGCAGCGGCACGGAGACGGCCAGCATACATACCGACAGTCTGCTCAAAGAGGTCGCAGACAATCCTTCGCACCTGCAAAAAATCTGGAACGTGATGAAGCAGGCAGGGCCTGCGCGCACGGTCTCGGAAGTGCTGGCGAAGTTCAGCGAGTACGCCGTTCTCGGCTACTCCGGCGCGGGCGTCGTGGTGGAGAAACACGAGAGCGTGACCGATTTGGAAATCGGCGCGCGCGTCGCTTACGGCGGCGAGGGGACGGGACACGGCGAGACGATTCTGGTCGGACGCAACCTCGCCGCGCGCGTCCCTGCGGGTGTGCCGTTCGAGCACGCCTGCTTCGCCACGCTCGGCAGCATCGCCATGAACGCCGTGCGCAACTCCGGCGTCGGTTTAGGTGAGACGGTCGTCGTCATCGGCCTCGGTCTGGTCGGTCAACTGACGGCGCAACTCGTCCGCCTGCAAGGCGGCGTCGTGATGGCGACGGACTTGAGGTCAGACCGCGTGGAACTGGCGCAGCGTCTCGGAGCAGACCACGCCGTTGCGGGCGGCGCATCGCTCAAAGAGGCGGTCAGCGCTCTGACTGGCGGGCGCGGCGCGGACTGCGTCGTCATCGCGGCGGCGGCGAAGTCTTCCGCCCCGTGCCAACTGGCGCTCGACCTGTGCCGTGAACGCGGGCGCATCGTCGTCGTCGGCGCAGTCGAGTTGAGCTTCCCCTGGCACGAGATGTATCTCAAAGAGATTCAGCTCTTCATGTCGCGTGCCTACGGGCCGGGCAGTTACGACCCGGCCTATGAGCAGAAGGGGCACGACTATCCGATTACATACGTGCGCTGGACGGAGAACCGCAACATGGAGGAGTTTCTCCGTCTCGTCCATTCGCGCCGCGTCGAACTCGAACCGCTTATCACGCACCGCTTCGCGCTCGAAGAAGCGGCCGACGCGTATCGAACGATTATGGACGCGGCCTCGTCGAGCCTCGCCGTGCTGTTGCGCTATCCGGCGGCCGACGAACAGGCGGACGGCTCCTCTTTCAAACCGCGTCGGCGCGTCGAGCTTGCATCGTCTGAGACGCAGGAGCAGGCGGCGCGGTCGGCAGATGCGACGGCCGCGCGTGCCGAACTGGGCGCGGCGCTCGTCGGTGCGGGCAACATCGCGCGTTGGGCGCACATGCCTGCGCTCAAGAAGGCTTCGGGCGTCAAATTGCGCGCCGTCTACTCGGCGAGCGGTGCGCGCGGAAAGAGTTACGCGCTGCGCTTCGGCGCGAACTATTGCGCGTCGGACTACGAAGAGATTTTGCGCGACGAAGGGACGGACGTGGTGCTCGTGGCAACGCGCAACCAGCACCACTACGCGCAGTCGCTCGCCGCGCTCGAAGCCGGAAAGCACGTCTTCGTCGAAAAACCGATGGCGCTCACTGCGGAGGAGTGTCGCGCGCTCGTGCGCGCCGTCGAACGGACGGGACGCTTGCTGACGGTCGGTTTCAACAGGCGTTTCGCTCCCTTCTACGTCGAGCAGAAAAAGCAACTGGCGCGGCGCGCAGGCCCGGCCGTCATCAACTGCCGCGTCAACTCGCCCGGCATCTCCGGCTCTTACTGGATGGCCGACCCGAAAATCGGCGGCGCGATTCTCGGCGAGGCCGTACACTTCGTTGACCTCATGTACTGGCTGTTGGAGAGCGAGCCGGTCAGCGTCTCGGCTTACAGCCTGCCGACCGGCGTCGCAGACCCTATCGGCGAGAACAACGTCGCGGCCAGTTTCCGCTTCGCCGACGGCTCAATCGGAAATCTCACCTATTGCACGGTCGGCAGCAAGACTTCGGGCGGCGAGCGCGTGGAGGTTTTCGCGCAGGGCGTCGGCGCGACGAACGAGGATTTCAAGCGACTCGAAGTGAGAAAGAGTATGCGCACGAAGAGCTCAAGTTGGTGGGGAGAGAAGGGCTACGTCGCGCAGTTCGAGTCTTTCGTCAGAGCAATTCGCGAAGGACGCTCGCCCGCCGTCACGGTCGTCGACGGCGCGCGCGCCACGCTCGGCTGTCTCGCCATCATGGAGTCGGCGCGCACGCAGGAGCCTTGCCGGATTGACCTCAACGCTGTGCTCTCTTGAGATGAAGGTTCTGCAACTCGGCCCCTACCCTCCGCCGCACGGCGGCGTGCAGACGAACCTCGTCGCCATCCGACGCTATCTGCACGCGCGCGGCCACGAGTGCGAGGTCATCAACCTGACGCGTCACCGGCGCGAGGACTCCGACGGCGTCTATTATCCGCGAACGCCCATCGAAGTTCTCAAACTGCTCGCGCGCCTGCGCTACGACATCGCGCACTATCATCTCGGCGGAAACGTGACGACGCGGCTGCTCGGCCTCTGTCTCGCCTGCTCGCTGATGCCCGGCCGACGCGCCGTGCTGACGTTTCACTCCGGCGGCTACCCGCTCTCAGCAGCAGGACGGCGTGCGCGCCCGCTCTCGCTGCGCGGTTTCGTCTTCCGACGCTTCGACAAAATCATCGCCGTCAACCAGACCATCGTCGAGATGTTCCGTCGCTTCGGCGTGGCCTCGAATAAAATCCATCTTATCGAGCCGCACGCGCTCGCCGCCGCACCCGCCGCCGTCGCGCTGCCCGACGACCTGCACAGTTTCTACGCCGCGCACGACCCAGTGCTGCTCACGGTCGGTCTGCTCGAACCGGAATACGGGCTTGCGCTACAGGTCGAAGCGATGGCGCGCGTGCGCGAAAAGTTTCCGCGCGCAGGCCTCGTCATCATCGGTTCGGGAAGCATCGAGGCGGAACTGCGCGCGCTCATTGCGTCGAAGCCTTACGCGGCAGACCTCCTGCTGTGCGGCGACGTGGCGCACGAACGGACGCTGCGCGCGATTTCCGACTGCGACCTGTTTTTGCGCACGACGCACTACGACGGCGACTCGATTTCCGTGCGCGAGGCGCTGCACGCGGGCGTGCCCGTCATCGCTACGGACAACGGGATGCGCCCGGCGGGCGTGCGCCTGATTCCGAAGGCGGACGAGGCGGCGCTGGTCGCGGCCGTCGAAGAGAGCCTGACGAAGGAGCGGCACGGAGGCGGGGACGGCGAGGCAGAGCAGGACGAAGCGCGCGTGCCGGAGGTTGACGAGAAGGAGGCTGACCGGAACGTCGCGGCCGTCTTCGAGCTTTACAGGGAGTTGGTCGAGGGCGAAAAGGGGGGCGCACTGTGAGTTTAGAAAAGTCCCGACGCGAAGCCTTTTTTGTTGCCGGGCATGCGCGATTCGCGCTAATCTCTCAGGAGGAGTTGAGCCTTTTGGCTCCGAGACGCATCTTGAAGCAACACCGTGCGCGACATCCGCAATCCTCGCGCGAGAGTTTTATGCCTTCCCAAGACGGCACGGTCGTCCGTCACGCAACGGTAAAATCGTCATGAGTCAAAGAATCGAGCGCGACACGAACGGCAGTTTCTACGCCCGTCCGCTCATCCTCGCCGCTGCGATTGTCTTCGTCTACTGGAGCGTGCTCGTCAAACTCGGCCGCTTCTGGTGGGAGGACGAAAACTACTCGCACGGTCTGCTCATTCCCTTCATCATCGGCTACATTCTCTGGACTGAGCGCGAGACGCTGGTGCGTGCGCCGAAGCGTGCGCGTGTGGCGTGGGGCGGCGCGGCCGTCGCCTGTGCGCTCGCGGGTCTGTGGGTCGGGACGGCGGGCGCGGAACTGTTCGTGCAGCGCTCCTCGCTCGTGCTGTTGCTGGCGGGCGTGGTCGTCTACTTCTGGGGCTTTCGTCTGCTGCGCTTCGTCGCCGTGCCGCTGCTGCTGCTGGCGCTGGCGATTCCGATTCCGGCGATTATCTTCAACAAGATTGCCTTTCCCCTTCAGCTCTTCGCTTCGAGTTGCGCCGTCTGGGCGATGCGCCTCTTTGACATCCCCGTCCTGCGCGATGGCAACGTCATCGAGTTGATGCCGCTCGGTTCGACGACGACCAAGAAACTCGAAGTCGTCGAGGCGTGCAGCGGCATCCGCAGCTTGATGACGCTGGTGACGCTGGCCGTCGTCTACGCTTACTTCACGCACCCGAAGAGCGGGACGCGCGGTGGTGGCGGCGGCGGATGGTGGTCGCGCAGTTATCCGGGCGTGCGCGCCGTGCTGCTCGTCGGCGGCGCGATACCCATCGCCATCATCGCCAACGCGCTGCGCGTAAGCGGCACGGGCATCCTCGCGCGTTACTACGGGACGCAGGTGGCCGACGGCTTCTTCCATTCGTTCTCAGGGTGGGTCGTCTACGTCATCGCGCTCCTGATGCTCTTTGCTCTGGGCTGGCTGCTCGAACGCGTCAATCCCAATCGGCGAGATGGCGACGGCGGCGGAAAGGCGGCCAGAAGCGGCGAGACGGAGCAGGAAGCGACGGGCGCGCGCGACGCGGGTGTGGAAGCGCCCGTCATCGGCAACGCGGCGAGTCCGGCGATGACCATCACGGAAAGGAACTGAGGTTGGCTGCGCACATGGCATCGAAGGGCAGACATTTCTGGGCGCTCGTCGCGTTGCTCGTCGCGGGCGGCCTGTTGGTCAACTACTGGGAACGTGCGGGCGAAGCGCGTGTCGAGCGTGCCGCGCTCAAGGATTTCCCGGCGCAGGTCGGCGAGTGGCGACAGCGCCGCCCGGACGTGCGTTTCGACGCCGAGACGGAGGCCGTCCTGCGCGCAGACGATTACGTGCTGCGCGACTACGCCCTGCCGGACGGGCGCACCGCCTCGCTCTACATCGGCTACTACGCGACACAACGCTCCGGCGTCACCTATCACAGCCCGCTCAACTGTATGCCGGGTTCGGGCTGGACGCTTTCGCAGCCCGCCGTCGTCGAGATTCAGCCCGCAGGCGGCGGCGAGCCATTCGAGGCCAACCGCTATCTGATTCAGAACGGCGTGGAGAAATTCCTGCTCGTCTATTGGTATCAGGGACGTGGGCGGGCAGTGGCAAACGAGTACTGGGACAAAGTCTACACGGTCTGGGACAGCGCGCGTCTGCGCCGTTCGGACGGCTCGATGGTGCGCGTGCTCGTACCCGTCGGTAAGTCTGAAGCGGAGGCCGTCGCGGCGGCGACCGACATCGCCGCGCGGATTGCGCCGGAACTTCCGCGCTTCGTGCCGGGTTAAGTTGTTTACAGGAATTCGGGGCAGATTCGGCGTTTTACAGGTTTTGTGAATTGGTGTCAGCGGCCTTGCCCGTCGCCCGCCGGTTCACCAGAAGCGAGAGACAGCAAAGAGAGCGGCGACCTTCGGTTTCCCTGCGAGAATGCGCGATGCCCCGCGCTTCCCGGCAGCGGATGCGAGAGGTCGCCCGGAAGACTTGAAGGAGTGCCGCACAAATGAATACGAACGAGTGCCCGCGCGTCCGCCAGAAGCGGACGCCGCCGTCGGTTTTACTGCTCGCCATCCTGCTGCTGGTCGCCCTCCTCAGCGCGGCCTGTTCCAATCCCGACAAGGCTAAGGCCGAACACGTCGAACGCGGCAACGCATTCCTGAAGGAGAAGAAGTATCAGGAAGCCGCCCTCGAATTCCGCAACGCCATCCAGATAGACGACGGGATGACCTCGGCGCACTGGGGGCTTGCGCAAGCTTACGAAGGCTTGCTCCGCGCCGGTGAAGCGTTCGACGAACTCAAGCGCGTCGTCCAACTCGACCCGTCGCACAAAGAGGCGCGCTTCAAACTCGGAACCTACTTCCTGCTGGGCAGCCAGCGCGACGGCAAGATTGCCAACCAGCAACTCTTCGACGAAGCGCTCTTCCACGCCGAAGAGCTGCTCAAACAGGACGACCGATATATCCCCGGCCACATCCTGATGAGCAACGTCCTCGCCCTGCGCGGCGAACGCGACAAGGCTCTGGCCGAACTCAATCGCGCCATCGAACTCGACCCCAACCGCATCGAGTCGCACGTGAGCCTTGCGACCTTCCACTGGCAGGGCGGCGACAAACAGAAGGCCGAAGAGATTTTCCGCCGCGCCATCCAGATTAACGAAGGCTCGTCGCTCGCGCACATCGAATACGGCAAGTTCCTCGTCCAGACAGACCGCGCCGACGAGGCCGAAGCGCAGTTTCGCCGCGCCGTCGAAGTCGATGCGCAGAACGCTGATGTGCGCTTCGTCCTCGCCAGCTTCTATCTCGTCAACCGTCGGCTCGACAAAGCTGAGGAAGCCTTCAAGGCGCTGGCCGAACTCGACCGCGACCGACCCGACAACCGCGCGCGTCTGGCAGACTTCTACGCCAGCATCGGCCGCTTCGACGAAGCTCTGGCCGTCTACAGACAACTGGCCGAACAGCTTCCAGACTACACGCGCGCTCGCTACCGCCTCGGCGAAATCATGCTTCAGCGCGGCGACTCGGCCGGTGCGGTCGCGCAGATAGACGAACTGCTCAAGAAGAACCCGCGCGACGTTGATGCCCTGATACTGCTGGCGCGCCTCAAGCTCGAACAGGGCGACGCGCGCGAGGCCGTCGTCAAACTCAAGGACGTGCTCGCACAGGAGCCGCGCTCTCAACTCGGTCTCTACTTCATGGCCGAAGCGCAGTACCGCGAGGGCGACACCGACGCTGCGCGCGCAGCCGCCGGCGACCTCGAACGCTTCTATCCGAACTTCCTCCCGGCCAAGCTGATGCAGGCGCAAATCAGTCTCGCTTCCGGCGACACGGATTCGGCCCGCAGTCTCTCGACCGAACTGCTCGAACGTCTCGACACGACCGCGCCGAGCAGTCAGCAGTCACCGCAACTGCTCGCCGACCTCAGAATTAAGGCGCTCACGGCGCGCGGGCGCGCCAGTCTCGATTCCATCAAGCCCGGCACGACGCCGAAGGACAAAGCGGCGGCCACGGCCTCTGCGCGCGCCGACATCGAACAGGCCGCGCGCCTCGCGCCCGACGCGCCGTCCTCGCACGTCAATCTGGCCGACGTGGCCGCAGCCGAAGGCAAACTCGACGAAGCGATTCAACACTGCGAGCGCGCTCTGGCGGCCGACCCTGCCAACTTTCAGGCGCTCTACGGGCTGGTCAAAATCTACGCCGTACAGCAGAAGCCGGACGCGGCACGCGCGCGCGTCGAACAGGCGCTCGGCGCGCGGCCAAACAGCGCCGGACTCCATCACCTGAAGGCGCTCGCACACGACATCGCGCCGCCTGACCGCGCCATCGTCGAAGCCTCTCTGCGCCGCGCCGTCGAACTCGACCCGGACTATCTGGCCGCCTACATCGCGCTCGCCGAGTTCTACCTCAACACACAAGACCCAGACCGCGCCATCGCCGAGTACACGCGCGTCACGCAGCGTCGTCCGAACGCTTACGCCTTCCGCCAGATAGGCGTCATCGAGAACGGGCGTCGCAACTACGACGCGGCCGTCGCCAACTACAAGCGCGCTCTTGAAATCAACCCGAACGAGGCCATCGCCGCGAATAATCTGGCGATGATTTACGCCGAGTACAACAAGGGCAACTTAGACGAAGCGCAACGTCTCATTCAGGAGGTCGTCCGTCGTTATCCGAACGACCCCAGTGCCGCCGACACGCTCGGTTGGGTCTACTACAAGAAGGGCTTGCACGACGCAGCCATCGAGCAGTTCCGCAAGGCGATTGCGCGCGCCGACAAGGCCGTCTATCGCTACCATCTGGGGCGTGCGCTGGCCGACAAGGGCGAGCGCGAGGCCGCGCGCCGCGAACTCCAGACGGCCATCCGTCTGGGCGAGCAGCAAGCCAAGAACCCTCTGCTCGGCCCCTTCGCTGAGGCCGCCGACGCGCAACGCGCGCTCGAAAGCCTTGGAGGCTGATAAGTGATGGGTGATAGGTGATGGGAAGGAAGTGATGGGTGATGGGTAATAGGTGACGAGAAAAGACAGTTTTTCTCTTATCACCTCTCACCTGTCACCGCTCCGGGAGGTCTTATGAGTGTCGAATTTCGCCAGCGGACGCCGAGCGAGTACGCGCAGATTTTGTGGCGGCGCAAGTGGCTGATTGTGCTGCCGACGGTTGCCATCGCTTTTGCCGTCGCCATCGTCGTCTGGAAGCTGCCCAACGTCTACGAGTCGAAGACGCTTTTGACGGTGCGGCCGTCGAGCATCTCCAGCGATGTCGTGCCGCGTCTGGCGGAGGACGACCTGACGATTCGCATCAACAACATCCAGCAGGAAGTTTTCAGCCGTTCGTCGCTCCAACCGATTATCGAAAAGTACGGCCTCTACGCCGTCGAGCGACGACGCGGCGAGCCGATGGACGTGCTCGTCGAGCGAATGCGGACGCGCGACATCAGCGTTCGTCTCTCGACGAGCAGAGACGTGACCAACGGCTTTGAGATTCTGTTCCGGGGGCCAGACCCGCGTGTGACGATGAACGTCACGGCCGAGTTGGCCTCGAAGTACACGAAGGCGCAGGCCAAGGCCGCCAGCGAAGACGCGACACAGACGAAAGAGTTCTTCGAGAGCAAACTGCGTCAGGCCAAAGAGGAACTCGACTCGATTGACCAGCAGCGTCTTCACTTCATGATGCAGAACAAGGAGCACCTGCCTTCGTCGGCCAACGCGCTCATCGGCCAACTCGCCGGACTGCGCGAAGAACAGAAGAGCATCAACACGTCGCTCGACCTGCTGCGCCAGCGTCGCGGCATGCTCGTCACCCAACAGGCCGACGCCGAGAAGCAACGCGCGCAGGAAATCGACCTCGTTCACTACGACCTCCAAGACCCGAAGACGACGCCCGCCTATGCCTCGCTCGTCTCACGCCGCGAGCAACTCAAGAGCGAGCGGGAAAAGCTGCTCACAGAGTACCGGCAGAAGCACCCGGACGTGCTCGCCAAGCAGGCCGAAATCGACAACGTCCAGCGCGAAATCAACGAGATGATTGCCGACTGGAAGCAGCGCATCGAGGAGCGACGCAAGAAACTCGAAGCCATGAGTGACCCGCGTGTGCGCAACTTCCAGCGTGAGATACAGGACGCCGACGCGCAAATGGCCGCCTTGCAAAAGCGCAGCGCCGCCACCGACGCGCAAATCGCCGACATCAACCAGCGGCTCAGCGGCGTGCCGACGGCCGAAGTCGGCCTCGAAGCCCTCAACCGCGAATATCAATCGAAAAAGGCCGTCTACGACGACCTCCTCGCGCAGAACCAGAAGGCCGACATCATTTCGAGCGTGCAGGCCAACGCGCAGGGCGAATCAATCGCCGTCATCGACGCGGCGAGCATGCCGGAGAAGCCGGTCGCGCCGAACCGTCCCGTCTGGATGCTCTTCGGGCTCTTCTTCGGCCTCGGCTTCGGTCTCACCTGCGCCGCGCTCTTTGAAGTCCCGCGCCTGCTGACGATTCAGACGAGCGAGGACGCCGAGCACTACACGGGGCTGCCCGTGCTCGTCTCGCTCCCGAACTTGCTGACGCCGCGCGAGCAACGCCGTCTGCGCGCACGCCGCGCCGCGCTTGCTATCGCCGGAGTGCTCTTCACGCTGGCGAGCATCCCCGCGCTCGCCTTGCTGCTCAGGATGACGCGTCTCGTCGAGTTCCTTGCAATGAGAGGATGAAGAACATTGATTCATCGGCTCAATGAGTCGGTGAGTTGATTCGGAGGGTTCGAGTTGTACAAAGAGTTCTACGGTCTGAAAGAGTTGCCGTTCGCGCTGACGCCCGACCCGCGCTACATCTACTTCACGCCATCGCACACGGAGGCGATGGCGAACCTTCACTACGGCATCGAGAGCGGCAAGGGGCTTATCGTCGTGACGGGCGAAGTCGGCACGGGGAAGACGACGGTGCTGCGCTGGATGATGCAGCGGCTCGACCGCACGGTGATGGTCGCCTACATCTTCAACCCGCGCATGACCGTGCAGGAGTTCTACCTTCATATCTCTTCGCCGAAGCTGCTCGACGTGCAGGAATGGCAGAACAAGTCAGACCTCGTGCTGCGTCTCGGCGAGGTGTTGGAGTCGCGCCATGCGAGAGGCTTGCGTACGGTGCTCATCGTTGACGAGGCGCACGGCCTCTCAACCTCCGTCCTCGAAGAGATTCGCCTGCTCTCAAACTTTGAATCGGACTCGGCCAAGCAGTTGCAAATCATCCTCACAGGCCAGCCCGAACTGCGCGACGTTTTGAACAATCCGGACTTGCGACAACTCAAGCAGCGCGTCGCCCTGCGGTGCGAGATTAAGGCGTTGCCGAACATCGAGGAGACGGAGCGTTACATCACCTCGCGCCTGCTCGTCGCCGGAGCCGAGCGCACGGACATCTTCTCGCCCGGCGCGGTCGATTACATCTTCCGTTGCTCCGAAGGTATCCCGCGCCAGATTAACAACCTCTGCGACAACGCCCTGCTCGCCGGTTACGCGGCCGGTGCCGAAACCATCAGCCGCGCGATTATCGAAGAGGTGGCCGAGACTTTCGACATGCTTCCGGCCGCGCAACGCGGACGCCAACTCGGCGAAGTGCGCGAAGCGCCCGCACGCATCTTCACGGCGACGGGACGCGCCGAGTTGTGGGCGGCGGGCGCGGGCGTCGGCCAGAGCACGAGCGGCGGCGATGAACAGCCGCAGGAAGAGCGCGGCAGCGTGGCCGCCGCCTCGCAGGTACACGAAGAACGAGAGATGGAGCAGCAGATTTCCAGAGAGGTCGAAGACGCCGCACGCAGCGGCAGCGACGACATCGGTCAGGCTTTCCGTCGCTGGGACCACACGGGAGAGAGATAAATGGGCAGAGTCTACGAAGCTTTGAAGCGCGCGGCCGACACGGGCGGCGCAAACGGTAAGAGCCGCAAGGCGAACGAACACGAAGGCAACGGCGCATCGTCGAACGGCGCAACGCACACCGAACGCGAAACGTCTGTGGCCTCCGCGCACTCGGCCGCCACGCCTGCGCCGCCGTCGTCTGCTGCCGCTGCCTCGTCGCCCGTCGAGCAACTGCTGCACAGCTCAAACTACTTTCAAGCGCCGGGCGGACGGGAAACGCCCGCGCACACTTCAGCGCCCACTGAGCGCACGGGACAGCCCCTCGGATCGGCACTCTCCGACGGGCAGGCTTCGCGTGTTGCTGGGGCAACTTTGGGCGCTGCCGGTTCGGCGCGCACGCCGGAGTTCATCACCCTTGATGTCTCCGCCGCGCGCGTCGAACCACATCTCGTCGCCGTCACGCAGCCCGCTTCGCCGCACGCCGAGCGCTACCGTAGTTTGCGCACGCGCGTCCTTCATGCGGGCGAGCGCAAGAAGATGCAGGCCTTCGTTATCACGAGCGCGGGCATCATGGAGGGCAAGACGCTCACCTCCATCAATCTCTGCTGGCTGCTCGCGCAGACCGACGGCGTGCGCGCGCTGCTCATCGACGGCGACTTGCGCCAACCCTGCGCCGCAGACTATCTCGGCCTCGACGCGCCGACCGGCCTCTCGGAAATCCTCGCCGGTGAAGCCACGCTCGACGAATCCATCATCCGGCTCGAACCGGCCGGACTCCATCTGCTGCCCGGCGGCTCGCCGCGCGACAACGTCGCCGAGTTGCTTTCGGGGCCGAAGTTCAGCGCCCTGCTCAAAGAGGTGCGGCGCATGTTCGACTACATCATCATTGATGCCCCGCCGCTCGGCATCTTCACCGACGCGACCGTTCTCATCAGCCGCGCCGACGGCGCGCTCATCGTCGCCCGCTCCGGCAAGACGCGCTATGCGGCGCTCGACCGCCTGCTCGAACCGCTGCCGCGCGAAAGGATACTCGGCGTCGTCCTCAACGGCGCGGACGAACGGCTCGACGAACAGAGCTACTACTACAAGCGTCGCTACGTGCGGCGCGAGACGGATGCGGGCGACGCCGGTCGGCGCGTCGTGCGTGAAGAGGTGACGGTCGAGGAAGACCGCTGATAAGAGCTTTCGACTAAGAGACCGGGAGGGTTCGAGTTTGGCCGCCAGACGCATCAACCTGCGCACAGTGCTGCTCATCATCGCCGAGGCGTTGCTGCTCTTCGGCGTGATGGTCGCGGCCGCGCACCTGCGTCTCGGCTCGACCGACGCCTTTCAGGAGTTGTACTACAAGTACGGCTTCTACAAAGCGGCGGTCGCCACAGCCTTCTGTCTCGCCGCCTTCTACCTCTACGACCTCTACGACTTCGTCGTCATGCACGACCGGCGCGAACTCGTCCTCCGGCTCGTGCAGGCGTTGGGACTGGCGTGGATTGCGCTGGCCGTCACCTTCTACGCCGTGCCTTGGTTGATGTTGGGACGCGGCGTCTCGTTGATTGCGCTGCCGCTGGCGCTGTTTATGATGGTCGCGTGGCGCATCTCGATTCACTGGCTGCTCGGCCACCCGAACGTCGGAGAACGCATCCTTATCGTCGGCTCAGGCGAGACGGCTATCGAGGTGGCGCGCGAGGTCTTGGAGCGCAGGGACGCAGGCTATCGCATCGTCGGCTTTGTCGATAACCGGCCGGAGTTACTCGGTCAGAGTCTCGTTAACCCGCGCGTCATCGGGTTGACTTCAGAGATGGCGGAAGTCGTCAGGCGCGAGAACGTCAACCGCATCGTGGTCGCGATGGGCGAGCGGCGCGGGCAGTTTCCCGTCAGCCAACTGCTCGACCTCAGTCTGTCGGGCGAGGTCGCCATCGAGGAGTCGTCATCCTTTTACGAGCGGCTGACGGGGCGCGTCTCGCTCGACATGATGCGTCCTTCGTGGCTCATCTTTTCGGGGCGCGGCCGACAGGCGCGTCTGAGCGGCGTGTTGCGGACGCTCCTGCACAGGGGCGTCGCGCTCATCGGCGCAATCGTCTCGCTGCCGGTCGCGCTCGTGACGGCCGCGCTCATCAAACTCGAATCGCCCGGCCCCGTGCTCTATCGACAGGAACGCGTCGGCAAGAACGGGCGGCCGTTCACGATTATGAAGTTTCGTTCGATGCGGACGGACGCCGAGAAGGACGGGCCAGTGTGGGCGCGCAAAGACGGCGATGCGCGCGTCACGCGCGTCGGGCGCGTGATACGCAAAATCCGCGTCGATGAGATTCCGCAGTTCTGGAACATTCTCAAGGGCGAGATGAATTTCGTCGGGCCGCGCCCGGAAAGGCCGCACTTCGTCCGCCAACTCGCAGAGGAGATTCCCTTCTACGAGCAGCGCCACCTGATACCGCCCGGCCTCACCGGTTGGGCGCAAATCAAATATCCTTACGGCGCGTCCATCGAAGACGCGCGGCAAAAGCTACAGTACGACCTCTACTACATCAAGAATCAGAGCCTCGTGCTCGACGCCGTCATCCTGTTCGAGACCGTCAAGACGATTCTCTTCGGTCGCGGCACGTAAGCTCTCGGCCGCTGCGGTCGAGTCGGTCTGTTCGGAGGTTTGAAGTGATGAAACGAAACATGAAACTGAGCGTCGCCATCCTCGTCGTCTTTATCGCGCTCGCGCCCGTCGCGGTCAACGCGCGTGTCGGGCAGGACGGCCCGATGGTCTCGCCGTCGAAGAAGCAGGAGACGAGCACGCCCGCGCCTGCCGCCGCCGCACAGGAAGGGAAGCCGAAGTCTGAGCGGGAGGATGAGGGCAAGGCTGCGCGCCCGTCTGCGAAGACGCCTTCGTCGAAGCAGGCAGGCGAGCGGCTTGAGCCGGACGATGCGAGCGTCGCCCCGTCCGACGTGCCGCAAGACATTCTGGCGAACAGGCGCGAGCAGCTTTCCGAAGAGCAGGCGGTCGTCCCCTACTACAACAACTTCATGACGACCTACCGCCTCGGCCCCGAAGATGTCATCTCGGTCGAGGTCTTCGGGCAGCCGCGCTACTCGAAACAGGGCATCACTGTCCCGCCCAACGGCCGCATCTCCTACCCACTCATCAAAGGCGGCGTGATGGTCGTCGGCAAGACGACCGAGCAGGTCGCCGAAGAGATTACCGCCGCCCTCGACGAGTACATCATCGACCCGCAAGTGACCGTCACGCTCGACAAAGCGCAGTCGGCCATCTACGGCGTGATGGGCGACGTGGCGCAGCCGGGCATCCGTCCGATGACGCGTCGTCTGAGCGTCTACGAGGCGCTGATGATGGCGGGCGGCGTCCTGCCGACCGGCGACAAGAAGAAGGTGGTCGTCGCGCGTCAGGGCGCGGACGGCATCATCCGCCCGACCGTGATTGACGTGGCGGCCATCGAAAAAGGCAAAGCTCCGAACTCTTACTATCTCAATCCCGGCGACCAGGTCTTCGTTCCCGGCAATCGCATGAAGAAGGTGCAGGCCGTGCTGAGCCTGCTGCCCGTCGTCAGCTTCTTCCGCATCTTCACGGGAGGATTCTGAAGCAGGCACAAGGCGCATGATAAACGCGCGAGGCGTTGGTTGCCCATGAGCAGCGAAGAATGAGAGGCGCAGGTTTAAAGACAAGGGCGTGGAAGCGTGCGCGGCGGCGCGTTGTGTGGTCGCGCGCGTGCTCGCGCCCGGCGTCGCTGAGGGCGCTCGTCCTTTTGCCTGTCGCCTTCTGCCTTCTGCCTTTAGCCGCAGGCGCGGCCGGAGTCTGGACGCGACAGGCGACCGGAACGTTTGCGTGGTTGCACGCCGTTCACTTCGTCGATGAACAGCGCGGTTGGGCGGTCGGCGGCAAGGGCGCGCTGCTGGCGACCGAAGACGGCGGGCGCAACTGGCGCGCGCGTCGTCCTCCGACGGAGGACGCGCTCAGAGACGTTTACTTTTCCGACGAACGGACAGGTTGGCTCGTCTGCGAACGCAGCATCTATCAACTCAAGGAGGTGGACGAGCCGCGCTCTTATCTGCTGCGGACGACGGACGGCGGAGAGAACTGGCAGCGCGTCGAGCCTGCGGGGCAGGACGTTGATGCGCGGCTGACGGGGATGGTCTTCGCGGACGAGACGCGCGGCTTCGTCTTCGGCGAGTTGGGCGCGCTCTACGCGACGGCCGACGGCGGTCGCACGTGGGCGCGTCGCCGCGTGCCGACCAAGCGTCTCCTGCTCGATGCTGCCTTCGTCGGCTCGCGTCATGGATGGCTCGTCGGCGCGGGCGCGGCCTTGCTCTACACGACCGACGGCGGCGAGACGTGGCGCGAAGGGCGCATCGAAGCCAGCGAGACTTCGCCGACCGTGCAGACGCGCGAGGCGGAAGCAGAGCCGGTGCGTCTCAACGCCGTCTCGTTCGTGGATGAGCGGCAGGGTTGGGCTGTGGGCGCTCGCGGAGCCGTCCTCTCAAGCGTCGATGGCGGTCGCACGTGGCGCACGCTCGCGCCGCCGACCGATGCAGACCTCTCGGATGTCAAATTCTTCGACCGCACGGAGGGCTGGCTGGCCGGTGCGGGCGGCCTCCTGATGCACACGATAGACGGCGGCCGCACGTGGCGCGGCGTCCAGACCGGCACGACGCACCCGCTCGAACGGCTCTCGTTTGCGGGACGCGCGCGCGGTTGGGCGGTCGGCTTCGGCGGAACCGTGATGGCTTACGCTCCGCAGACCCACACGGACAAGCCCCCGCGCATGAAGAACGGCGCGAACGCTACAGCAGCCGACGCGAGACCCCTTCGCTAACACCTCGCACGGAGACACAGAAGATGCCCGAACAGACTCCCGCACGGACTTCGCACGCCTTCAACACGCCCGACAACCTTGCCCGTCGTGTCGCACGCCGCTTCGCCGCCACGTCCCTGTCTCTCGCCGCGCTCCTCGTCTGCGCCGACGCGTTGCGCGCGCAACAGGGACAGACAACACCTCCGCAGCAGCCGTCGTCGTCATCGTCAACGGACGCGAAGGTGCGCGCGCGTCGCGCGTCCGCCTCGAAAACTCCCGGCGCGAAGAACGCACAGACGAAGACGGATGCAGCCGAAGGTGCAGCCGTGCCGGGCGAGAAGGCGCAGACTGATGCTGCACGCAGCGCGGCATCTCCGGCGAAAGAGGCGAAAGAGTCGCAGGAAGTTAAGGAGGATGCTCCTCAGGCGTCGAAGGCTTCAGTTAAGGACGGCGCGTCGCTCGTCAGCGCGGATGCGTCGGCGTTGAAGGAGACGACGGCGGTTGCAGACGTGGAGGATTTGAAGGCGCAACTGAAGGCCGCGAAGTCGAACACCGAACGCGCGCGTCTCCATCGCGCGTTGGTCGGTCGTCTGGTCACATCGGAGAGCAAGGCGCAGGCGGTTGAGGAGTTACGTGCTCTGATTGAAGACGAACGCTTCGACCCGGCGGGCTTGTACAACGTCGGCAACGCGCTCGCACGACTCGACGAATCGCGCGCGGCCGCAGAGGCCTACCGCAAGGCTATCACGCAGCGTCGCGGCCATTACTCGCGCGCGCAAAATAATCTCGGCGTCGTGTTGCTGCGGCTCGGTCTGTGGGATGAGGCACAGGAGGCGCTCGCGGCCGCGCTCAGGCAGGAGAGCGGTCTCTACGCAGAGGCGCACTACAACATGGGACGCCTGCACGCGTTGCGCGGCGAGGCCGGACTCGCCATCAACTCATGGTCGCATGCGCTCATGCAGCAACCCGACCACGCAGACGCGGCCGTCGCGCTCGCGCGCGCACTCGCGGAAGACGGCGACCCTGCGCGCGGCCTCGCCATCCTCGACGCCTTCGACCAGCGCGCCGCGCGCAACGGCCGCCAGTCGCCGCGCGAGATTGCCATTGCGCGCGGAGAGATTATTGCCGTCTCGAATCTGTCAACTGAGGCGAAGGCAGGTGGACGCCTCTCCTCGTCGTCCGCCGGAGAAGCGGCGCGCGGCTCTGCAAACTCTCTGCACGCGCTCGTCGTTGACCGGCAGACTTATGACCTTTTGCAGCGTGCGCGTGCGGCGCGCGAGGCCGGGCGCAACGAAGACGCCGTCGGCCTCTATCGTCGCGTGATACAGAATCGCGGCGGCTACTTCCCACCGGCCAATCTCGAACTTGGCTACGCGCTCTCCGGCCTCAAGCGTCACGAGGAGGCGGTCGAGAGTTTCCTGCCCGTCGCGGCCAAAGAGGGCGCGCGTTACCCGATAGCCTTCTATCATCTCGGACGCCTCTACGAAACGCTCGGCCAGCTTCCGCGCGCGGGCGAAGCCTTCACACGCGCCGCGTCCTTTTACGGACAGCAGAACCCGCAGTTCTACGTCGATATCAGCCGCGTGCGCGAGAAGGAAGGAAACATGGGCGAGGCGCTCGCCGCGATGGAGTCTTACGTGCGTGTGAGCGAACGTCTGAGCGGCTCTGCGCCCGACTGGGCGCAGCAGCGCGTCGAGAAATTGAGAGAGAAAAACGGCGCGGCACAGAAATAACCCGGCCGACGCCGTAGCTTATTCGCCTTCGCCGGATTCCTCCGACGCAGCCTGACGCTGCGGCCTCATGTGCGGAAAGAGAATCACGTCGCGGATAGAACGACGATTCGTCAAGAGCATCACCAGACGGTCAATGCCGATGCCGATACCTGCGGCCGGAGGCATCCCATAAGAGAGCGCGCGCACGTAATCAACATCCGTCTGCATCGCCTCCTCGTCGCCGCGCTCACGCTGACGCGCCTGCTCCTCAAACCTCTCAAACTGCTCGACCGGGTCGTTCAACTCCGAAAACCCATTCGCACACTCCATCCCCGCCACATACAACTCAAACCTCTCAGCAATCGTCGGGTCTTCGGGCGACGCCTTCGAGAGCGGCGACACAGGCTTGGGAAAGTCGTGGATGAATGTCGGTTGTTTTAAGTAACCTTCAGCCATCTCTTCAAAGAAATTCACGATGATTTGTGCTGTCGTGGGTTCATCTGACGCGTTGTCGCCTGCGGCCAATATTTGCTCTCGATATTCCCGCCACGCTAAATCAACCGTGATGAGCCTCTGTGTTTTAGCTTCGGCGTCGGATGCAAAAGGTGTTGCAATGAAAGTTCCCGCCTCACGTTTTCCTAATTCCATCGCGTAGAACATTTGATGAATACGCTTCGGGTCGTTCAGCCAGCTTTCATCTGAAAAGCTACCGTTCTCAATCTTTTTAAGATGTGGCGGCATGTACTTAACAATCGCTTGCTTCATCGTCAGCCGCTCAAACTTGCTGAAGTCAAGCGTTTCGTCTCCGAAACTGACTTGTAAACTGCCGTTCACTGTCTGGATAGTTTCGCGCAGTATCTCCTCACAAAAATCCATCATCCAGTTCACGTCCTGATAGGCCGTGTAGAATTCGAGCATGGTGAATTCGGGGTTGTGGCGGGTGGAGATGCCTTCGTTGCGAAAGTTGCGGTTGAGTTCATAGACGCGCTCGAAGCCGCCGACGAGCAGGCGCTTGAGGTAGAGTTCGGGGGCGATGCGCGCGTAGAGGTCGATGTCGAGCGCGTTGTGATGTGTCTTGAAGGGGCGCGCGGCCGCGCCTGAAGCTATCGGCGAGAGCATCGGCGTTTCGACTTCGATGTAGCCGTGCTCGTCGAGATAGCGGCGCATCTCGGTGATGAGTCTTGAGCGGCGCTCGAAGACTTCGCGCGTCGTCAGTTCGCCCGGCTCGCGCTCGACCTTGAGGCTCGACGCGATGAGGTCTGCGTAGCGCTGGCGTTGACGGATTTCAGGGTCGCTGATGCCGTGCATCTTGTCGGGCATCGGCAGCAGCGCCTTTGCCAGAAATTGCAGCGTGCGGACGTGGACGGACAACTCGCCCGTCTTCGTCACGAAGAGAAAACCTTCGACGCCGATGAAGTCGCCGTGGTCGAGCAGGTTGAAGAGCTCCCATCCTTCTTCGACCTCTGCGCCGTCGCCGTTGTGGATGCCGCGCACGTCGTCGCGGCGGACGTAGATTTGCAACCGCTCGCGCCCGTCGGAGAGATGTACGAAGGCGGCCTTGCCCATCACGCGCGGCGGCACGGCGAGGCGTCCGGCCAGACGCACTTCGATTTTGCTCAATTCGGCGTTGGCCTGCTCAAGTTGCTCGGCGCTGGGGCGCGCGCCCGCTTCGACCTGCGGGACGTACCTGCGGAAGGCTTCGACGATGCTCGTGATGGTGTCTTCGCCTTCGGGACTCGCCGTGACGTTCGTGCGGCGAAACTTGTTCGGGTAGACGTTGCCGACCAGTTGCGCGATGCGCCACAGATGCTCGCGCCGCGCCTGCGTCTGGTCGTTCTCTTCGATGAATGGAGTGCTCATAATTTGCTCGGTTCGCGGAAGCGAAACGCAAATTATAGGAAGCCAAACACGTGAGCGCAAATTTCATTGGTGTTGGCCGCCGTTTATTTGTTGCGAAAAGAGAGAAAAAAGAAGATGCTATCTCCCGAAGTTATTTCCGACAACGAGAACACAACGGAGGCGCAATCGGAGTGTAACCACATCGAGTCGTCTGCTCGGTAGAATCCCTTTACTACAAGCGACGTGTTACTCGGTTGACACTCAAACTTTTGGAGCGCCGGATAGTGGGGTCTGGCGCTTCATTCGTTTAGGTGAGAGACATGAACAGAGAAGACACAAACCAGGAGGGTAACGAGATGAACGAAGAGATGCTGAATAATGTCCAGAGTCCTGCGGACAAATTACAGGATGACCAACCGACGGGGTCGCTCGTGCCGGGCGCAGAGAACCCTGAGAGTCAAGAGATTAAAAAAGAGGTCAACCCGAATACCGAGTGAAGCGGCTGCGCCGTTTCCGCGCGCGCGTTTCGCGTCGGGGCGCGGGCGTGGTAGATTCTTCGTCACACGGACATGACGAGTGACCCGAAAGTGCTTTTAAACTCGGAGGAGTTGCGCCGCGTGCGCGAGCGTCTGCGCGCAGGCGGGCAGCGACTCGTCTTCACCAACGGTTGCTTCGACATCCTGCACGTCGGCCACGTGCGTTATTTAAACGCGGCGCGCGCGCTCGGAGACGCGCTGCTCGTCGCCATCAACAGCGACCGCTCCGTGCGCGCCATCAAGGGCGCAGGTCGCCCCGTTGTCTCCGAGTCGGAGCGCGCCGAGATGCTGGCCGCGCTCGCGGCGGTTGATTACGTGACGATTTTCGATGCCGAGTCGCCGCGCAGCCTGATTGCGGAGCTTTTGCCGGACGTGCTCGTCAAAGGCGGCGACTATGCGCTCTCGGAGATACACGGGCGCGAGGAGGTCGAGGCGGCGGGCGGTCGCGTCCTCGCGCTGCCCTTTGTCGAAGGCGCTTCGACGACGGGCATCATCGAACGCGTCAAGCGCCTGAAGGAAACGAGCGATGACGGATGAGCGCGGAGTGATGAAAGAAAGCATCTGTCTTGCGCTTCATCATTGCGCGTTCATCCCTCGTCGCTTCCAAGAGCTATGAGTAGTGTGGCTGATTCGATGCCGGTTTTGCAGGGCGTGCTGCGGCGCGTGAGCGAGAGCGCGGAGTTTGCGCGGCTGGCGCAGGAGGTGCGCGGCGGCGCGCGCATCATTTCCGTGAGCGGGCTGACTTCGAGCGCGGCGCGCGCGCTGGCGCTCGCGGCCTTGCAACGCGAGACGGGGAAGCGTTTCGCCGTCGTCCTCGAAGCCAACCGCGACCTCGAAGGTTGGGAGAGGGACTTATGTTTTTGGAGCGCGGCGCTCAGGCGGCGCGACGATGCAACACCACGCGGCGAAGAGCTCGTGCTGACGCTTCCGGCCTCCGAGGGCGACCCTTACGCGGGTACGTCGCCGCACGCCGAGACGCTTGAGCGGCGCGCGCTGACGCTGTGGCGTCTCGCGCACGGGCGTGGCGGCTTCGTGCTGCTGACGGCGCGCTCGCTCGTGCGTCGCACGGTCTCGCCCGCACGACTCGCGCGCGCGGGCGCAACTCTCAAGCGCGATGAGGACTATGCTCCTGAAAGTCTCGTTGAACTACTCGTTGCCTCCGGCTACGTGCGCGAAGACCCGGTCGGTGCGATGGGCGAGTTCTCTCTGCGCGGCGGCATCCTCGACCTCTGGTCGCCGGGACATGATGCGCCCGTCCGCATCGAGTTCTTCGGAGACACGGTCGATTCCATACGCGAGTTCGACCCGGAGACGCAGCTTTCGGTCGGTCAGTTGAAAGAGGCCGAAGTCGTGCCGATGCGCGAACTGTCGGTGGACGCGTCGGACTTTCGTCTGTGGAGCGAGGCGGCGCGCGAGCGTTGGCAGGAGGAGCGTTATGCGCGCGCGCTGCGCGACCGCACCGTCCATGCGGACGAGGGCGAAAGCTTTCCCGGTTGGGAGTGGCTCATCCCGCTCGTCTTGACGACCGACGCAAGCCCCTTCGATTACCTGCGAGACACCGTCTTAGTCATCGACGAGCCTGCGGGCGTCGAACAATTTCTGGCGAACACCTACGAGACGCTCGACGCGCGCTACACGGAGAACGAGGCGGCCGACGAAATCGGACTCAAGCCCGCAGAGTTGTACCTGACGCCTGAGGAGCTACGCTCTCATCTCGAAGCCGCGCGGCGTGTGGAGTTGCGTGCGCTCGGCCGTTCGGCGGCCGTCGTTGACGAGCGTTTCGCGGGCGAGGCCGAAGAGCCTGCGGCGCGCATCGGCCGCGAGCGACGCGCGCCCCGTCCGCTCTTTCTCTTTCCGGCCGTCACGGAAGCGCCCGAAATCGAATGGCGTTCGCTGCCCGCGCGCCGCTATCACGGACGCATCCCAGACCTCGCCTCAGACGTGCGCCGCGCACGCGAGACGACGGGCGCGACGACCCTCTTCGCCATGCCGAGCGCGGGCGTAGCCGAGCGCGTCGCCGGGATGCTCACGGAGTACGGCGTGCGCGCGCGCGTCGCGCTTGCCGCAGAGGCCGGGACGGTCGCCGCAGACGATGCGGCCATCGTCACTTCGGGTCGCCTCTCAGGCGGTTTCGAGTTGCCGGGCGCAGGGCTTGTCGTCCACGTCGAGACAGACCTCTTCGACGAGGCGAGCGACGCGTCCGTCGAGCGGCGCGCACCCGGCACGGGCGTCGGCACGACCGGCTCGGCCAAACGGCGCAAATCAAAAACAGCGGCCTTCCTCTCAGACTTCCGCGACCTCAAGGTGGGCGACTACGTTGTCCACATCGACCATGGCATCGCGCGCTTCGGCGGACTGCAAACGCTCGACCTCAGCGGCCGCAAAGGCGAGTTCATGCTCCTCTTCTACGCCGAAGAGGCGAAGCTCTACGTGCCGGTCGAGCGCCTCGACCTCGTCCAGCGTTATTCGAGCGCGGAGGGGCACGAACCCGTGCTCGACCGTCTCGGCGGCCTCGGCTGGCAGAAGACGAAGGCTAAGGCCAAACGCGCCATGCGCGACATGGCGGACGAGTTGCTGCGTCTCTATGCCGAACGCAAACTGGTGCAGGGCTACGCCTTCTCGGCCGATAGCCCATGGCAGCGCGAGTTCGAGGAGGCGTTCGAGTTCGTCCCGACGCCCGACCAGGAGACGGCCATCGAGGACTTCAAACGCGACATGGAAGCCCCGACGCCGATGGACAGATTGCTCTGCGGCGATGTCGGCTACGGCAAGACAGAGGTCGCCATGCGTGCCGCCTTCAAGGCCGTGATGGACGGCAAGCAGGTGGCCGTGCTCGCGCCGACGACCGTCTTGGCCTATCAGCACTTCGAGACCTTCCGCGCACGCTTCGCAGCCTTCCCCGTCCAGATAGATTTGCTCTCGCGCTTCCGCACGGTGAAGGAGCAGAAGGAGGTCGTCCGCCGCGTCGAGGCGGGCGAGATAGACATCATCATCGGCACGCACCGGATTCTCTCGAAAGACATGGCGTTTAAAGACCTCGGTCTGGTCGTCGTCGATGAGGAGCAGCGTTTCGGCGTCGCGCACAAGGAGCGGCTCAAGCAGTTGAAGAAGCGCGTCGATGTGCTGACGCTCTCGGCGACGCCGATTCCGCGCACGCTCAACATGTCCCTGATGGGGTTGCGCGACATGTCTGTCATCGAGACGCCGCCGCGCGACCGCCTCGCCATCAACACGCAGGTCGTGCAGTTCGGCGAAACCGTCATCAAGTCGGCGATAGAGTTGGAACTGGGTCGCGGCGGGCAGGTCTTTTTTATCCATAACCGGGTCGAGACGATTGACACCATCGCGGCGCTCGTCCGCCGTCTCGTGCCGCAGGCGCGCGTCGTCGTCGCGCACGGCCAGATGAACGAGAAGGAGATGGAACAGGTGATGCTCGATTTCGTCGCCTTCAAGCACGATGTCCTTGTCGCCACAACAATTATCGAGAACGGCATAGACATCCCGCGCGCCAACACCATCATCATAAATCGTGCCGATAACTACGGCCTGTCGCAGCTTTATCAGTTGCGCGGACGCGTCGGGCGCTCGAACCGACGTGCCTACGCCTATTTATTGATTCCTTCGGAGGCGACTCTCACGCCGATTGCGCGCCGTCGCCTCGCCGCCATCCGCGAGTTCTCGGATTTGGGAGCGGGCTTTCGCGTCGCGGCGCTGGATTTGGAGTTGCGCGGCGCAGGCAACCTGCTCGGCGGGCAACAGTCGGGGCACATGGACGCCCTCGGCTTCGATCTTTACACGCAGATGCTTGAGCGCACCGTCGCCGAATTGCGCGGCGAGGAGGTTGAGGACGAGGCTTCCGTCTCGCTCAATCTCGGCGTTGACGTTGCCATCCCCGAAGACTACATCTCGGACATGGGGCAGCGGCTTCGCACCTACAAGCGCATCGCTTCGGCCAGAGACGACGAGACGCTCGAACAGATTCGCACAGAGACGCACGACCGCTACGGGCGTCTGCCCGAACCGGTCGAACGCCTCTTCGAGTATGCGCGACTGCGGCGGACGGCCGAGACGCTCGGCGTCGTTTCGATAGACCGCACGCCGACGGGCGGCCTCGCCGTCAAACTGCGGGAGAAGGCGCGCGTCGCGCCCGAAAAACTGCTCGCTTTGGTCGGCCGGGGTGACGGCGCGACCTTTACACCGTCGGGCGTGCTGAGGGTCGAACTCGACGAAGACAGCCGAGAGCGCGTCATCGAAGTCGCGCGTGGCGTCTTGCTGGAAATCCGCGCGGGGGATTAGAATGCGCCTTCCGACTTCGCCCGCATGCGCGACGCCGTCCCGACCGCAAAAATTAGTCAAGTTCCCGCGAAAAATTTTCGCCGCCAATCAGGCAACAGTTGATGAGGAGTAGAAAAGCTGTGAATTTGAAATTTATTCCGGCGAGCGCCCGTGCGTGGGCGTTCGTCTTCGCCGCCCTGCTGTCGGTCTTCTCGGCCGCGCCCGCCGTCTCGGCGCAGGAGGAAGCTCCGACGACGGTCGTCGATGAGCCTATCGCGCAGGTCAACAACGACGTGATAATGCTCTCGCACCTGCGCAAGCAGATGCGCGACTTCAAAGAGATACTCGTCAAGCAGCGCGGGATGACCGAGCAGCAGGCCGACGAGGAACTGCGCAAGAAGCAGCCCGAAATCATCGCCAATCTCATCAACGAGCAACTGCTGATGCAGCGCGGCAAAGAGATACCGCGCCTCTCCGAAGAGATTGAGGCTGAGGTCAACCGCGAGGTCTTGCGCGTCGCTAACCGCTCCGGCATCAAGAGCCTCGACGAACTCGAAGCCGAGATGAACAAGGAGAACATGAGTCTGGCCGAAATACGTCAGACGCTGCGCACGCAGTACACGCGACAGGCCGTGCTCCAACGCGAGGTCGATTACAAGATTTACCTGAGCCTGACCGAGAACGAGTTGCGCAAGTATTACGAGGCCAACCGCGACAAATTCCGTAGCGTGACGATTTCGGAAATCTTCCTCAGCAAGGCCGGGCGTCCCGAAGCTGAGGTCAGACAGAAGGCCGCGCAACTCGTCGCGCAGGCGCGCGGCGGAGCAGACTTCGGCGCACTCGCCGCCGCCAACTCCGAGCGCGAGTACGAAGGCGTGCGCGTCGCCACCAAGACGAAGGGGCGCATCGAAGAGGAGGACGGAAAGCTCAAGTGGTTCATACTCTCCGAACTGCAACCGACCTTTGCCAACGCCATTAAGAATCTCAAGGCCGGAGAAGTCAGCGACGTGATTCCGACCGACGACGGCTTCGTCATCATCCGCGTCAACGACCGCGACGAGGCCTTCAAGGAGAATCAGGTGCGCTCGGAAATCGTCGGCGCACGCGCCGAGAAGGAGCGCGACGCCTACATGCAGACGCTGCGCCGCGACGCCTACATACAGGTCGCTAAAGACTACCGTGAAGCCGTGATGCCGCTTCTCAAACTCGACGCCGCCCCCGCCGCCGACAGCAAGACGACCACGACGACCGCCAAGAACGAGAAGGACAAGAAGTCCAACTAAGTTCGCAACACTCCGAAGTCTCAAGTCTGAAGTCTGAAGTCGCTCTTCCAGACTTCAGACTTTTGACTTTAGACTCCGAATTTCAGACCTGAGACCTGAGCGACGATGCGACTAGACCAATTTTTAAGGGCGAGCCGGTTGGTCGTGCGGCGGACGGCGGCGCAGGAGTTGTGTGAGGCCGGGGCCGTGTCGGTCAACGGCGCGGCGGCGCGAGCGCGAACTGCGCGTGCGCGTCGCGCAACTGCCCGCCTCTAAGCAGGTCGCGCACGGCGACGCCGCCTCGCTCTACGAAGTTCTCGCCGAGCGCATCATCGAGCGCGACCCGCTCGACCTTTAAAGTCGCCGAATCGCAAGCTTCTTGCAAGCCGGTCACAACAGTCAGCTTGAATCGGACGTGACCGACTCGGTCGCCCCGACGCACGCCAAGCGTTCGCCTTTCGCGCGCTTCGACTGTGGAAAACCTCAGCGTTTGTTTCAAAACCAAACGCCCGCCGGAATCTGCCTCTCAATACTCCTTTGTAAATAAGCGAGAACAGCCCCCGCCCCAAATCGGCACGTGATTTGCCAAACGAATGTCGAACCTGGGGGCAGCCTGCCTCATGAGTCCTCTTATTTGAATCGGCTCTGGAGGGAGCAAAAGTTTTATGAACATCTTGGGGAATTTCTTTACCGACGACTTGGCGATTGACCTCGGCAGCGTCAATACGCTGATTTACGTGCCGGAGCGCGGCGTCGTCCTGAACGAACCCTCAGCGGTGGCAATACATAAGTACACGGGCGAGGTGCTCTCGGTCGGCACGGACGCCTACAAGATGCTCGGCCGCGAGCCGCAGGACGTGGACGTGCATCGCCCGATTCGCGGCGGCTCAATCGACAACTTCGAGGCCGCCGAGAAGATGCTCAAGGCTTTCATCAACCGCGTGCAGAGTAATCATCACCGCCGCAGCCACATGGTTATCGGCGTTCCCGGCTCTTCGACGCCCCTTGAGCAACGTTCCGTGCGCGACGCGGCGCGCGACGCCAAAGCGACACGCGTTGACCTGGTTGACGAGGGTCTCGCGGCGGCGCTCGGCGCAGGATTGGCCTACGATGACGAGCGCGCGCATCTCATCGTTGACATCGGCGGCGGCACGACCAACATCGCCATCATCGCCTCTGCGGCCGTCGTCTCCTCCACCTCGCTGCCCGTCGCCGGTAACGCGATGGACGAAGCCATTCGCGACTACGTGCGCTCGAAGTACGAGATGCAGTTGGGTGAGCGCGCGGCCGAACAGTTGAAGAAGGAACTGGGAGCCATCGGCGGCAACAAAGACGAGCGCCGCCTCGAAGTCATCGGCAAGCAGGTGACGGACGGTCTCGCCAAAGTGGTCGAGATTTCGGGCGAAGAGATACGCGAGGCTTTAGAGCCAGTGATTTCCGAGATAGTGGCGGGCGCACGCCGCGCCATCGAGGAGTCGAAGCCGGACGTGACGGCCGACATCTACCAGACGGGGCTTATCCTGACGGGTGGCGGAGCGTTGCTGCAAGGCTTGGCCGAACGTTTGCAGAAGGAGTTGCGCCTGCACGTCGCGGTGGCCGAAGACCCGCTTGCGGCCGTCGCGCTCGGCGCGGGACGCCTGCTGGCCGAACCGGAGAAACTGCACCGCGTCGCCATCCGCGAGGATGTGCCCGTGTGGCAGTCATCCACCGAGTTGGTCGTCAATTGGTAAGCAGACTAAATGGCGTTTGTGGACAGGAGAGAGG
>DASZCR010000355.1:0-15559 GCA_035942915.1 Pyrinomonadaceae bacterium
CTGGGCGGGAGTCTTTGTAGGTGGCGGGGGCTTTTTGCGCTCCGCGAGACGGTAGAAGGGATACCGCCATATTTTCACGCGGGCGTCGCACGGCGTCTCGTGAAGGGGTCGAGCGCCGAAGTCGTGAGTATCAAAGACCGTGTGAGCGCCGGGGCGAAAAAACTATGGACACAACTGCAACCGCGACCGCAGAACTCAGGCGGCGGCGAGTTGGCGTTCGAGTCCCGCGCTACGTACCGTCGAGAGCAACTGCTCAACGTCAAGGGGCTTACTCAGGAATCCGTCCGCGCCGCTGCGGAAGCAGGCCTTCTGCATCTCGATGTTAGCGGCCGAACTGACAACGAAGACTTTCGCCGACGGGACATGACTCTTGACGTATTCGAGGATACGCAGTCCGGTGTCGGGCGAGTTGAGCGTCGGCGGCAGATGCAGGTCGAGAATCGCCACGTCAGGCTCGTAGATGGTCGCGCGGCGGACGGCGGTCGAGAGGTCGTTGGCCGTTGTCACGTCGAACTCTTCGCTGAGCATCCAGAAGAGCTGCCGCGTGATAGCCAAATCGTCGTCAACAATGAGAAGTTTCGGTTTCATCTCTCGTCTCGTCGCTTCCGGCGACGCCTTCCGCGCTCTCTATGTTAGCAACGCACGTGCCAAACGTACGAAGCACGCTGAAACCCGCGTCAATGGCGGATGCGACGCTCGGCGGGCGTGTGCGACCGAGACGAAAGTGTAGACGGCAGTAAACAGCACGCCGCGTGGTGTCTACATTCGTGGACGCCCTTTAGTGTGCGTTGTTGTTGGCGACGATACCGAGTTCGCTGATGAGGCGGTGGAGGTAGGAGCGGCTGATGCCGAGGTGTTTGGCGGCGGCGGCCTTGTTGCCGCCCTCGCTGTGGAGCGCGCCGATGACGAGGCGACGTTTGAGCGCGAGCATCGCTCCTTCGAGCGTCGTCTCGTCGCCGTTGCCTTCCGCAGCCGTATCCGATGGGCGCAGGTGGAGCATCTTTTCGGGCATAAATTCGAGGCCGATGCGCGTTCCTGTAGTGAGCACGACGAGGCGCTCGACGAGGTTTTCGAGTTCGCGGATGTTGCCCGGCCAGTCATACTCCTGTAAGGCTTCGATGAGTGCCGGTTCGAGTTCGGCGGTCGCGCGACCGTGCTTCTCGGCTGCCTTGGCGGCGAAGTGTGCGGCGAGCAGCGGGATGTCTTCGCGCCGCTCGCGCAGAGGCGGCAGATGCAGCGGCACGACGTTGAGGCGGTAGAAGAGGTCTTGACGGAAGCGCCCGGCCTCAACTTCCTGTTCGAGGTCGCGGTTGCTGGCGGCGATGAGGCGGATGTCCACTTGAATCGTCTTCGTGCCGCCGAGCCGCTCGAAGGTGCGCTCCTGAAGGACGCGCAGCAGTTTGACCTGCACGGACTGATTCAGTTCGCCGATTTCGTCGAGGAAGAGCGTGCCGCCGTCGGCCAACTCGAAGCGCCCCTTCTTGGCCTGCGTCGCGCCGGTGAACGCGCCTTTCTCGTGGCCGAACAGTTCCGACTCGATGAGCGTCTCAGGAAGCGCCGCGCAACTGACGGCAACGAACGGCCCTTCGGAACGCTGGCTCTCTTCGTGGACGGCGTGCGCCAGCACCTCTTTGCCCGTCCCGTTCTCGCCCGTCAAGAGCACCGTCACGTTCGTATCGGCGACGGCGCGCGCCTGTTTGAGCACGCGTTCGAGCGCGGGGCTGGCGCCGACGAAGCGACCGAAGCCTTTGCACAGGTCGAGCGCCGAGCGCAGACGCAAGACCTCTTCTTCGAGGCGTCGGACGCGCGCCGCCTGCGTGACGATGTGCGAGACCTCCTCCTCGTCGAAAGGTTTCTCGAAGAAGCCGTAAGCGCCGCGCCGGATGGCTTCGAGCGCGCCCTGCTTTTTATCGACGCCCGTGATGACGATGACAGGCACGCTCGGTCGAGAGCCGCGCGCCGCATCGACGACGGCCAAACCTTCGGAGTTGCAGTCGGTATCGGGCGGCAGGCGCAGGTCGCAGATGACCACATCGACGCGCTCGCGCTGCAACTGTTCGATGGCCTCGGCGCGCGTCGCGGCTTCGAGGACGCGGTGCGTGTCGGCGAGCGTCCAGTAAAGCTGTCGGCGCAGCGGCTGGTCGTCATCGACAATCAGCACTGTCGTCTTGTCGTCGGTCTGTTCGCTCATCGGCGTGGCGCTAAAATTCGGACGCGCGGGAGCGTCCGCGAGAGTCAGCATGAGCAGGACGGGCGTCTGCCCGACGCGCGGCCTGTTTCCTGATGAAGTTGTAAGGCTTATCCGTTTCCGGGGGCGAGCGGCGGCGCTGCAAGCGGTGGCAGCGCCCTTGCGTTCTTATTTCCGGCGCTCGCCCGACGAGAACAACGTGGATGGTAACACGACGCGGAAGCGCGTGCCAGCGCCCACCTGCGACTCGACTTCGAGTCGTCCGCCGTGCGACTCGACAATTTCGCGGCAGGTGAAGAGGCCGAGGCCGATGCCCTTCGGTTTAGTCGTCGAGAACGGGCGATAGAGGCGCGTGCGGATGAACTCCTCGCTCATCCCCGCGCCCGTGTCGGCGACGCTGAAGAAGACGCGTCCGGCTTCCAACTCGCCAGCCTCGACCGTGAGACGGCCGCCCTTCGTCCCCATCGCTTCGAGCGCGTTGATGACGAGATTTTCGATGACGTTTTCGATGCGTTCTGGCTCGCAGGTGATGACGAGTTTCTCCGGCAGACGCGCGTCGATTTTGTAGAGCGGCACTGACGGCTCGACGTTCGTGGCAAGCACGCGTCTGATGACGGCAATGAGGTCTGTCTCGCGCGCGGCGCGTCGATACTCGCCGCTCAGCGATTTGACCGGCTCGCTGAGGCGCGAGACGATGCGCCGCAGTTTATCTGCGACGCCGCGCAGAGAGGTGATGGCGTCGGCGCGGAAGGCCGCGTCGTGTGCGTGGCGCTCCATGTTGCGGACAAGCATGGAGAGGCCGGTGATGGAATTTTTGAGGTCGTGCGTGAGCATCGCCGACAGGTGCATGAAAGACTCGAACTGACGGCTCTCGGCCTCGCGCGTGATGAATTCGCGCAGGCGGTCGCTCATCAGGTTGAAGCTCTCGGCGAGGCCGCGCGTCTCGTCGTTGGTTTGCACCTCGATGCGCTGTTGCAGGTTGCCGTGCGCGATGGCGGCTGCGCCCTCCGTGACGCGCTCGATGCGACGCGTCGCGCGCTGCGCGATGACGCCGAGCAGAACGAGCGAGGCGACGCCCGTCAGGATGAGAAGCCCGACACTCGCCAGTCCGGCCGTGCGCACACTTCCGGCGGCCTTGCCATACTCGCGCGCCGCCGCAACCGAGACATCGAGGCCGCGAATCTGCTGGTAGGCCGCCAGCCAGCGCGCGCCGCCCGGCACTTCGTAGAACTGCGTGCCTTGATTCTCGCCATGAGTCATCTGCTCGGCGATGGCCTTGAAGAAAGGCATCGCGGCGTCGGCCGACTGCGTGCGGAAAGCCTCTTTCGTGTGATAGATGATGCGCCTTGTCTGATTGTCGAGCGCGACGACGGCGCTCTCGTCGGTCGTCGCTTCGCCTTCGACCGCCTCCTTAAAAATCATCCCCAGTTTCAGTTCGGCGATGAGCGCGCCCGACGGTTGAGCGGCGGTCGCGTCTGCCGCAAAGACAGGCACGCTCAGGCGCACGCAAGCGCCGAACGGCTCGTGCGTGATGGGCGCTTTCAGCGCCGTACACTCGGTCGCTTCCCAGACGTGCGTGTCGATGCGCAGGGCGCTGGCAGGGATTTCACCGACGGACAGACGCGGCTCGGTGCGACCGTCGACGTCGGACGCGAACTCGGCGCGTAGCGGACGCCCCGCGCGGTCGAGCAGCGTGAGAGTCTCGAAGTGCTTGCCGTTGTTGTCTGCGAGGAAACCGAGGACGGCCGCGCTCACGTCTGCGGGCACGTCTCCGCGACGCGTCTTTGCGCCCGCAGAGGCAGGCGGCGTCGTGTAGCCGCGCACGGCCGACAGTTTGACCAAATCACAGAGGTCTGCTTCGTGCGCGCGCACGGCGCGTTCGACTCTGGCGGCGACGCGCGAGGCGCGTCCCTCAGCATCTTCGCGCACGAGTTCGTCAACGGCCTGCGAGCCGCTCAGGTAGCTGTAGGCGGCCGTCACGAGCATCGGCACGAAGCCGAGAAGGATAAAGACCGATAGCAGCTTGGCTCGCAGCGACAATGGAGTGCGTTTCCGTAAACAGAAAGCGAGTGAGGTCTGACCAAACGAGGCGCGGCCGCCCGCACGGTCGCCGCCTCACTTCATCTTCACTTCTCTTCGAGCAGTCGCGTCTCCGACTCGGTGACGCTCGGCGGTTGCTGGTGCGGCTGAGGCGTCGCCGCCGCGTGGCGTCCGAGTTCGGAGGTGTCGAAGAGGCGTCCGCCGAAGTTCGCGACCGGCGGTGCGTGTTGCGCGGGCGGAAGCGTGTGCGCCGGAGCGCCGCGCAGGTGTTGGGGCGGCGGCACGTAAGCCGCTTGAGGCAGAGCCTCCTGCGCGGGCGCGTGGGCGCTCTGGAACAGAAGCGCGTAGACGAGTCGCAGGAAGCCTCCGACCGAACAGAAGATGGCTGCCAGCGCGACGTATTCTCTCGGCACTGCCCCGGTTCTCGCCAGAATGGCAATCAGAGGGACGAGCAGCGCCGTGCTCAGCATCAGCATCACGCCGTGCTTGACGCCGCGTTTGCGTGGCGAGTCGCCTTGCGGTTCAGGAAGTGCAAGGAGCGGCGTAGGGACGGCCTCTCCCGTGACGAACGCCCTCACGCCTTCGAGTTGAAACCCGCAACGCGGGCAGAAACGCACGTCGCTCGACACCTGCTGCTGGCCGCATTTCGGGCAATACATTTCGCGTCACCTCCTCCGCCCAACCTCGTCGAGAATTTAACACACGCGGGCGAGGCATGCGCGCCTCTTTTTCACACGCAGACGCGAAAGATGCTGATGGACGGGCGTTGAAGGTGGCTCTTAACTGGCGGCGACGGGTCGCGCAGGAGCGTCTCCCTAGTCGAGATGAACGCTGCTCGTGCGTGCGCGCCCGCCGCGCAAGCCCATGATGATGCCGATGATAAGTGTGCCAAAGAAGACGGTCGGAGCAATGACGATAATGATGTAACCCAACAGCAGGTCAAGCAACGTGATGCACATGATGAGAGCCGTCATGTCTTCAATCTCCTTCTCCATCTTCAGGCGGCCGAAAGCGACTCATTGCGTAGGCGTCGGCCGTCTTCCTCCTGACGCCGCTTGGCCTCCATGTCGCGTTGCCAGATGAGACGCTGCGTCGCATAGACGAGCAGGCAGAGTCCGGCAAGCCCGCCCCACGCGACGAACGGCAGCGCCTTCGTCATGTACCCCGTTCCGAAGAGGACGATGAGCGCGTTGTTGACGATGAGAGCGATGCGAAACTCCGTCGGGCCGAGTTTGAGATGGCTAATCTTGAACTCGGCCGTCGCGGCGAAGGCGAGGAACGAATTGACCATGAAGCCGCCGAAGACGGCGAGCAGCAGAAAGAGCGACGGGTGCGCACGCTCCGGCAGAATCATCCGGTAGCCCGCGACGATGGAACAGACGAAGACGTAGTCGAGCAGGTGGTCCATGTAGAAGCCCCACTTGACGAGACCCGTGTCGCGGTACTTGCCGACCTTGCCGTCGAAGAAGTCTGTCACATACTGCAAGACGATGCAGGCCGAGACCGCCCACAGCCAACGCCTGTCGGCGACGGCGAACCGGCTGAAGAGAACGACGAGCGCGCACCATGCGAGCGTCAGCATCGTCAGGTGATGCGTGCCGAGCCATGCGGGGATGCGCGGCACGACGCGACGCGCCATGCGTCTTTCAAGCGGCGACAGAATCGACGCGCTCGCCTTCGACGCGCCCGCGAACTGTTCCCGCTTCGAGTTGAAGTTCAAGGCTTTCTCGCTCATCTCACACAGACACCTCTCGGCACACGCGGTCGCAACCGGCGTGCCGACGCCGGTCGTCTCACGGAAAACGTGTCGGCGGCCTGTTTTTCGGGGAAAAGGATGAGGAGAGAGGCGCGGCGAAAGGGTCGCGCCGTTCAGTTGGAGTAATTATCCGACACCCGCTCGCGCCCGAACTCGTCGAGCAGCGGCCTGACAAGTTCGACGACGTGCGCGTGCGCCGCAGCGTTCGAGGCGAGCAGACCGTTGCGGTTGTAAACGTCCGGTGTGTTGTAGCGCAAAGGCTCGCCCCAGAGGTCTGTCAACAGTCCTCCGGCCTCGCGGATGACGGCTTCCGGCGCGCACGTGTCCCACTGCTTCGTACCCGCCGAGAGATGTATGTAGAGGTCGCACTGGCGCTCGACAATGAGGCCGACCTTGATGCCGACCGAATGGCGCTGCACCTCTTCTTCAATGCCGAGCGCGCGCACCACTCTGTCCATCCTTTGACTGCGATGTGAACGGCTCGCGGCCAGACGCATCCGCGCCACGTCGCGCGTCTCGGAAACGCGCAAACGCTCGCGCTCCAACTCCGGCCGCTCAACCCACGCGCCGCTTCCTTCGGCCGCCCAGTAGAGCACGTCCGTAGCGGGCGCGTAGACGACGCCGAGCACGCTGCGACCATCAACGGCGAGTCCAATCTGCACGGCGAAGTCGCCGCTGCCCGCGATAAAACCCTTCGTGCCGTCGAGCGGGTCAACCATCCACACACGCGCGCAATCGAGACGACGCGCCGTGTCAACCGACTCTTCGGCGAGGATGCCGTCTTCGGGGAAGTCTCGTTTGAGACCTTTGACAATCAACTCGTTGACGGCGCGGTCAGCCTGCGTCACAGGCTCGTTGCCCTTGTGCTCGACCTTCATCGGGCGACCGTAGAAGGCGAGCGCCGTCGCGCCCGACGCGCGCGCCAACTCAATCGCCACACTCAACTCCCGCTCATACATCGCTTGCTTCAACGCTTCACTCAATCACGCTTTGCCTTTGTTACTTCTGCCTTCTTCGATGCCTGCGCGGCGCACCGTGTCGAGCGTCGCATCGATGTCGCGGCGCGTGGTGCGAAAGTTGGTGATGGAGGCGCGCAGCGAGAAGCGTCCGCGCAGAGAGGCGTTCGAGACGTAGGCCGCGCCGCCGCGCTGGACGCGTCGCATGATGCGCGCGTTCAAATCGTCGAGCCGCACGTTGATTTCGTCTCGCTCTTCGCGGCTCGCCCCGGCGAGCGCCTGTCTGTCTGCTGTGGGCACGTAGCGGAAACAGCAGATACCGAGCGTGACGGGCGCGAGCAACTCAAGGTCTTCCGCCGCGCTGACGCGCTCGGCCATGTAGGCGGCGAGCGCGTTGTCTTTAGCGATGGCTGCCGCGACGCGGCGCACGCCGTAGTAGCGCAGCATCAGCCAGATGGGCAGCGCGCGGAACGGGCGCGAGAGTTCGATACCGTAATCCCAGAAGGCGAAAGTCTCTGCCTCGCGTTCTTCGTAAACTTTGATATAGGCGTCTTCGCCTCCGCTGTAAGCCATGCGCGAGCGCGCGGGCGAGCGCAACAGCAGGCAGCCGCAGCCGACCGGCGTGTAGAGCCACTTGTGCGGGTCGAGCGAAAGAGAGTCGGCGTGGGCGACCCCGGAGAGCAGCGGCCGCTTCGACGCGTCGAGCGCGGCGAGCGCGCCGTATGCGCCATCGACGTGAAACCAGAGGCCGTAATCGCGCGCCACGCGCGCCACGTCTGCGAGCGGGTCAATCGCGCCGGTCGAGACTGTGCCTGCGTTGGCGACGACGCAGAAGGGGCGCAGGCCGCGCGCAAGGTCTGCCTCAATCATCTCGCGCAGGAGACGCACGTCCAACTTAAAGTCCGCGTCCGAAGGAACGAGCCGCACCTGTTCGCGGCCGAGACCGATGAAATCTGCCGCCTTCGGCACGGAGAGGTGTGTCTGGTCGGAAGTGTAGAGAGTCGCGGGCGCGCCCACGTTCCAGAGACCCTGCGCTGAGAGCGAAAGCTCTTGGCCGTCCGGCCTCTGCCACTCGCGCGCCTTCGTGCGCAACGCGACGAAGAGGGCGTTGAGGTTCGCCATCGAGCCGCCGCTTGTCAACAGCCCGCCCGGTGCTCCCGCGTCCCGTGCGCTGCCGGTCTCGCTAAAGCCGGTCATCTCGGCGAGCCAGCCGACCACTTGATGTTCGATGGTCGTCGCGCCCGGCGCGGAGCGCCACGTCGTCACGTTCTGACTGATGGCCGAGGCGAGCAGGTTGGCGAAAGCGCCCGCAGGCGTCGAGGGCGAGGCGATGTAGCCGTACATGCGCGGATGCCCGTTCTGCCTGCCGAGATTGATGAGGGTGCGGCTGTCTTCAATCAGATGCGCGAGCGGTTGAGGCTCAAGCGGCAGAGGTTGATGCAGACGGCGTGCAATCTCGTCGGAGTTCGTCTGCGGGAAGACGGGCATCTCCGAGACGCGTCGGAAGTAGTCGGTCGTCAACTCGACGAACCCGGCGGCAAGCTCGCGCAGGTCTTCGTCGGCGAGGTCGAGCGAAGCGGCGTTCACCTGCCCCTCATCGCGCTCGTCAAAGCTGTGGCTCATCCAGCACGGCTCCTCGTAGATTCGACTTGGTCAGTTCGCCTCAACCCTAACACACAGCCGCCCGCGCGGTCGAAGCGCCGAACGACCGCCGACGCGTGGTGTGCTACACTCTGGCGCGTCAAAATCTTTCGACATCGCAAGGGAGAATTGAAGGGATGTCCATCGTGGGCTATGCCACGCCGGAAGGGACGGCGCGCTATCGCGACCGCTTCGGCGACGAGTTCGCCGAACACCATTTTCGCTTCGAGCAGAACCTCTGGCTCTCGTCCGTCGGTCTCGGCACGTATCTGGGCGACTGGAACGAGGAGGCCGACCGTCGTTACGAAGACGCGGTTGTGCGCGCCGTCGAACTGGGCGCAAACGTCATTGACACGGCGGCCAACTACCGTTTCCAGCGCAGCGAGCGCAGCATCGGCGCCGCACTCGAAAGACTGACGGGCGACGGCGGCTTCTCGCGCGAGGAGATTGTCATCTGCACGAAGGGCGGCTATCTGCCCTTCGACGGCGAGCCTGTGCGCGACGTGCGCCGCTACGTCGAGGAAACTTTCGTCAAGCCCGGCATCATAGAGCTTACCGACATCGCGGCCGGAAGCCACTGCATGACGCCCGGCTATCTGCGCCATCAGGTCTCGCAGTCGCTCAGGAACATGCGTCTGGAATGCATCGACGTTTATTACGTCCACAACCCTGAGACACAACTTCAGGTCGTCTCACGTGCGGACTTCGAGAAGCGTCTCTGCGAGGCTTTCGTGGCACTCGAAGAGGAGCGCGCGGCGGGTCGGATACGCTACTACGGCGTCGCCACCTGGAACGGCTTCCGCGTCGAGCAGCAGGAGCGCGCCTATCATTCGCTGGAACGGATAGTGGAGTTGGCGAGCGTCGCGGGCGGCAACTCGCACGGCTTCCGCTTCATACAACTGCCCTTCAACCTCGCCATGCCGGAGGCGCTCGTGCGCGACAACCAGACCTTCGAGGGCGAGCGCGTCTCGACGCTCGAAGCGGCGCGCGAACTGGGCGTGACAGTCGTGGCGAGCGCCTCGATTATGCAGGGCAAGGTGGCGCGCGACCTGCCGGAGCGCGTGCGCGAACCGCTCGGCTCGCTCGGCACGGACGCGCAGACGGCCATCCAGTTCGTCCGCTCGACGCCCGGCATCACGACCGCGCTCGTCGGCATGAGCCGCCGCGAGCACGTCGAAGAGAACCTCCAACTGACGCGCGTCCCGCCCGCCAGCGCCGCCGACTACCGACGCCTCTACGACGCCGACGCAGAATGAAATTGGGTGATGGGATAAGAGTGATAGGTGATGGGTGATAGGTGATGGGATAAAACCTGTCTTTCTCTTATCACCCATCACCTCTCACCTATCACTTCTTTCCTATCACCCATCACCTATCACCTATCACCTATCACTTCTTTCCTATGAATCAATCCTTCAAATCGTTCGCGGAATTTTGGCCTTTTTATGTGGAGGAGCATAGCCGACCGTTGACGCGGCTGTTGCACGCGACGGGGACGCTCTTGAGCAGCTTGCTCCTCATCGTGCTTCTGTGGACGGGGCGTTGGCGCTGGCTGCCGCTGGCGCTCGTCGTCGGCTATGCGACGGCGTGGGTCGCGCACTTCTTCGTCGAGCACAATCGTCCGGCCACGTTCAAGTATCCGCTCTGGTCTTTTCTCGCCGATTACAAGATGGTCGCGCTGATGCTGACGGGCAGGATGGGACGCGAGGTCGAGCGCGCACGCGCGTTGCGCGGCCGCGTTTAGTCGCGTCCCGTCGGAGAGTTTCAGTGTTGGTGTCTGACCTCGACCGTCGTCTTCATCCAGGGGTGGATGCAACATTGATACTTGGAGACGCCGACGGGGAGCGCCGCAGTCCCTGCGGTCGGCCCGGAGAGACGCTGTCCGGGGTTGAGGAAGAAGTTGGTCGCGCTCGGCCCGCCGAGGAAGGCGAGGATACATTCGGGCGTCGGCACGGGCGTTCCTGAGAGGTCGTTGAGTGGCTGCACGATGCCGCCGCCGAACTCCGCAACCTTCGTGAAGGTGTGAAACTCGCCGCCCCTGTTCTCCAGCAGCGTCCGCTCGCCCGCGTCAATCTTGAATTTGTGCGGATTGAATTTCCAAGAGCCGACCTTCTGCGTGCTCGCCAGTTCCGCGTTGAACTCCTCAAAGGTCGTGCCGCCGTTGCCGACGCAAGTGCCTGCGCCGAGCGCGGCGTTGAAGGTCGCCGGGTCGCAGTCGTCGCGCACCTGTATCGTGCGCGCGCCGGAGACCGCGCCCGTGCGCGCCGTCGTGATGAGCAGTAACAGGACGAGCGCCGTCGCCGAGATGAGCGCGCCGCGCGCAGAGATGAATCTGTGCATGAAGGTTTCTCCTTTATCGTCAGTGGGGCTTCAATTGTCTTGCGAGGCGGAGGTCGGCGCGCTGTGTTGATGTTGGTGACGGCGACGCCGGAGGTTGTGCGGGAAAGTAGGCCCACGCGGCGACGCGACGCGTGCGAGTTCTTCGGGCGTGCGTGCGCGGCGGCGCGCGAGTTCGAGTTTGAGCGACTCTTCGCCGCGTCGCATCGTCCAGCGGTGGTTGAAGGAGAAGACCGGCTTGAGCAGAAAGGAGAGGGCGCTGATGAGCGGCTTTTCGCTGCGAATGCGCCAGTCGAAACCTATCCGAACGAACTCGCCATCCTGCTCGAACGTCCAGACGCCGACGCCTCGAAAGTCGCCCTCGAAAGCCTCGACCGTGAAGCCGTGCGGATAGCGCGATTCGATTGTTCTCAACTTCCAGCGCAGCGTGTAAGGCAGCCAGCCCTTCGCGTGCAGACGCGTGACGCGCCCGACGCCGTCGGCGCCCTCGCCCGGCTCCAAGACCTCGACGCTCAGGTAGACGGAAGGCCACCAGCGCGTCAACCCCTCGGCGTCGCCGATGATGTCGGCCACCTCCTCGACGCGCCCCTCGACTCTCCAACTCGAAATGAAGTGATACTCGTTCGACCGCATCGCCCGCGCACCAGACCTGTTTGAGATAGAACGGCGTTCGAGATAGAACTGCACGCCGTTCTGTCTCTCTCTTACGGTCGGCGGCCGACGAGCGGATTCATCAACGCACGTCCGGCTCGCGCGTCGGCTGTTGCTGCTGCTGGCTGCGCTGGTAGAGATAGGAGACGGCGAGCAGTATCGCGCCGAGGACGATGAAGGAGATGATGCGATAGACGCGTTCGAGCGACTCCAAGTCCCAGAAGAAGACCTTGAGGGTCGTGACCGCGAGCAGGACGAGCGCCGTCAGACGCAGGCTGCGGCTCGCTTGCAAGCGGCCGTAGGCGAGCATCGCACCGCCGTAGACAGCCCAGATAATCGAGAGCGAGAACTGGCGCGCGTCGTCGAGGCGGCGCAGTTCCGCCGTCCGGTCTGGAGTGACCGAGGCGCGCGAGCGCGCGAAGTAATCGCTGGCGTCGAAGGTCAGAAGCGCGATAGCCAGCAGGTTCGCCGTCAGCACGAAGAAGGCATTTAAACCCGCGCGTTCACGCTCTACGACCGCTTCGCCCTCACGCCTGTAAAGCCACGCGCTGCCGATGAGCGTCGCCACCAGCACGGCGCACGACAGGGCGCGGCGGTTCAGCAGCGGCACGAACCCGTCGCCCGCACGAAAAGCGAAATCCGGCACGTCCGAGCCGAGCCAGTGCAAGACGGCGATGACAAAGACGACCAGCGCGGCGTGGCGCGGCGCAGTCTGACGCGCACGCAAACCGACCCACGTCAACATCAACCCTTCCATCGCCCAACCCATCGTCACCCACTGCTGCCGCAGTTGGATGCCGACGGCCATCGTCAGAAACGTGATGGCTGCGCCGAGGTAGCTGTAGACGAGCAGGCGGTCGGCGCGATGCCTGCTCCACACGATGAAGAAGAGCAGCAGGTAGAAGGCCGTCACGGAGACGGCGAGCGAGCCGAGTCCGAGCAGGTAGCCCGCGTCTTTAAGCAACAGGTAGCAGGCGCCGAAGTAGAAGGTCGCGTTGAGCGTGATGAGCAGGATGTCGAACCAACGTGCGGGGCGTTGTGCCAGCACGTTATGCAGGATGGCGAGCAGAGAGAAGAGGAGGAAGAAGACGGTCAGGAAAAAGATTGTCAGCCACAGCTTCGGCGTCGCGTAGTAGGCCAGCCCCCAGCCGAGGAAGACGAGGACGCTCGCACCGAAGGCCATGAAGTTGAGCGAGCGCCAGCCCTTGAAGTAGGCGAGGGCGAGCACGCCCGCATCGAGCAGCGCGATGTAGGTAAAGAGCGCGGGCTGATTATCCTCGCCCGTCGCGAGCAGCACGGGCGTCAGGAAACCGCCTATCAGGCCGAGCACGGCGATGGGCAGCGCGTCGTTGCGCGCGGCCAGCAGGACGGCCGCCGCCGTCACGAGCGTCATCAATAGAAAGGCCGGTTGCTGTTCGATGAGACCGTAGAATTCGCGCGCCGCGTAGACCGAGAGATAGAGGATGAGGACGCCGCCGCCCGACAGGACGTGCGCGTACTGACGCATCCGGCCGCGCCTTCTCAACCACTCGCCTGCGCCGAGCAGCGCGAGGCCGCCCAAAGCGCCGAGCGTGACGCGTCCCGTCCGGCCGATGAGTTCGCTCTCGAAGGTGTACTTGAGAAAGAAGGCGACGCCGAAGGTGATGGCAAGGATGCCTATCCAGTTGAACCAACTGCCGCCGACCAGCGTTTCGACATCCTTCCGACGCCATGCGGCCGCACGCGACTGCGGCGGCGGCGGAGTTTGAGAAGGAGGCTCGTAGTAGGTCGTCGTTTGGTTGGGCTGATAAGGAGTCGGCTGAGGCGGCGTCTGTCCGGCTTGCGGCGGTGGCTGTTGCGGCGGCGTCTGAAAGTTGTGGCCGAGTCGTTGCTCGACGGAGGAGAGCCGCTCGGTGTGCATCTGAAGCACGCGCTCAAGGTAGACGAGCCGCTCCATGATGTTGTCCAGTTTCTCTTCGGTCGAGCGTGTGTCTTCGGCCATGAAAGATTCCCTTCGCAGGGCATGATAGTTCAATTCGCTGACGAAGGCAGCGCGTTGAGGAACTGTCCGACGAAGCGTCTGAGTTCTTCGAGCGACGCGTCGGCGACGAAGCGAAAGACGCGTGCGCGCGTGCCGGGAGGGAGACGCTTGGCCGTCAGCGCATCGGTGATGACGAAGGCGCTCGAACGAAGTCCGCGCTCCCAACCATCTTCGCGCGTGTCGCGGAAGCTCAGGGCCGTCGGGTCTAAACCGGCGGCGACGAGGACGACGCGCGACCAATGCAAAAAGTCAGGCCAACCGGAGACGACCGAGACGAGGGCATCGGGCGGCGGCGGCTGCTCGCCCTTGAGCGACTCAGGGACGGAGCGCGTGTGCAGCAGCAGGCAGTTGGTCGCGGGCGGAAGCAAGGCGCGCACGCGCTCGGCCTTAGCGTGGAGGACGACGATGGCCGCGCCCGTCAGCATGGACGGGTCGGCGCACTCTTGAGGGCTTGCGCCGCGCACGGGAAAGCCTGTCGCCTCGCTTATCTCGGCGACGAGAATCTCGCGCAGACCGTGTTCAGGTTCGACGACGAGGAAGTGGTCGGGCGTTTGCAGTTCGAGCCAATGCTTGATGCGCGTCTGCACTTCGCCGAGCGAAAAACCTTCGGCGCGCGCCAGCAGCAGGAAGGCGGAGATGAGACGGTCGAGTTCGACGCGCGGGTCGCGCGCCGGAAGCGCAGACGAGGCGGCGGCCGTCGAGAGGCCGTCTGTTCGTTCGTCTGAAGCGGAGAGCGGGCGGACGTAGACGCCGCTACCTTTGCGTGATTCGAGCCAGCCGCGTCGTTCGAGTTCGCGGTAGGCGGCGCTGACCGTGTTGGAATGGACGCGGAAGCGGCGCGCCAGTTCACGCGTCGAGGGCAGGCGTTGACCGGGCTTGAGGTCTGCGCTGACGATGCCGAGCATGATTTGTGTCGTCAACTGCTCACGCAGAGGCACGTCGCTGTTCTTCGAGAGCCACAGGCGCATGATGCGCTGGCAGTTTAAAGTTCAAAGCCACAAGCGCAAAGAGAAATTTGAAGGCCGCTGAGACTGTCGGGAGCATCAGCGGCCTGTGTGGTGTGTCGTGTCGATGTCTGGAGGATGCTTCAGCGCGAACGCTTGCCTCCTCCGGTGAGAGAGCCGATAGCTTTGGTGATGACGGCCGCGACGCGGCCTGTCGTCTCGGCTACTTTGACGGCGAGAGACTTCTCAGACGCGCCGCCTAGCCTCCCCCTTTACGGCTGCTGCCCTTCTTGCTGCCGCCGCCTTTCTTACTGCCGCCGCCACCGCCGCCGCGAGCCGTCCCGCCGCCCGCACCGGAGCGACCCTTCGTGCCGCCCTTCGTGCCCGTGCCGCTACGGCCGCCGCCGCTGCTCGAACCCTTCTTGGCGGCTCCACCCTTCTTGCTGCCGCCACCGCCGCCGCCCTTCTTCGACGCGCCGCCTTTCTTCGACGAGCCACCGCCGCCGCCTGTGCTGCCGCCCGTGCCGCGACCCGTCGCAGAGGCGCTCCGACCTTTGCCGCCGCCTGCGCCGCCCTTGTTCGTGTTCTTGGTCGCGCCTGAGCCGCCGCCTCTGGCAGTACCGCCGCCTTTCGCGCTGCCCTTGCCTGCTCCGGTCTTCGTCGCGCCCTTCTTGGACGAACCGCCGCCACCGGAACCGCTCCGACCTGCTGCTCCGCCGCCGCCGCGCGAACTGCCGCCGCCGCCCTTGCTGCCGCCGCGCGTTGCACCCGCGCCGCCGCCTCCGCCGCTGCCCGCACCGCCACGACCTGCGCTACCTTTCGCGCTCGCGCCGCCCGATGCACCGCCGCCTTTTGCAGCCCCTCCGGTTGCGCCTCCGCGTTTCGACGCGCCACTTGCACCACGACTGCTTCCGCCACTTGCGCCGCCCGCAGCCGTCCCACGACTACCGCCGCCGCCAGCGCCGCCACCGGCCGAGCCACCGCCCTTCTTCGACGCACCGCCGCCGCCGCGACCACCACCACGAC